>SHYE01000007.1 GCA_009692935.1 Dehalococcoidia bacterium
GCTAGAATCAGCGGGCACATCACGGCGCCGTAAGCGGTGATGGCGATCATGACCCACCGCACATGAAAGCGGTTCGCCGGCCACGCCCACAGATACCGGCCCAGTACTGACCCTGCGCCGTACACCGTCAGACCCAGCACCGCGGTGTCTCGGGTCTGGCCAAGGTCCTCTAACATGCTGGGGATGTTGGTGGGAAGCCCCGCCGTATATAGCGACACCACGGAAATGCCGGCCAACAACAGCCACGCCTGCGGAGTTCTGAACGTCTCGGACACGGTATAGCTACGCTCGACAGGCCGAGCCTTCGCGCCGTAGTTCACACCGTTGTCGGGCAACAGCCCCACATCCTCCGGTTGCCGGCGAATGAGAAATGCCGGCAAGGCCGCCAGCACGAAGGTGGCGACGCCGACGCACACCCAAGCACCACGCCAGCCGAACACGCTGATAAGGAATGCCAGTGGCGGGGCAACCAGCAGCGCGGCCAACCCGATGCCGGTGGTCGCCACCGCCATCGCAGTGCCTCGCCGCTGCACGAACCATTTCGGCACCAGCGCACCAAGTTGCCCCGCTTGGCCTGCCGACACCACGCCGCCCACCCCTCCGAACAGCAGCACGAACTGCCACTCGGCCTGGATCAGCGCAAGAGTACAAACGTTGATCGCCATCAGGCCCCCCGAGGCCACGCTCAGCCAGCGGGCCCCGTGGAGGCTGTCGAAGTGCGGTCCGATCACCGGAGCCAGCGCCGCTCCAACGTAGCTTCGCAGTACCAGCCCACTGAACAGCGCGGCGCGGCTCCAACCGGTGTCCTCGGCCATCGGCGGCGCAAAAACGCCAATAGCCACCCAGGTCAGCCCTGAGTTCATGAGGCCGACCATGAAGGTAACGCCCACAATGACCCAGCCGTAGAAGAACGGCAGACGCGCTTCCCAGGGTCGCTGATCGATGGCGGCGGTCAAGGGCGCGGTGCGGTCATGAGGCTGTATAAGGCAACGAGGCTAGCATGGGAATGCCCGCAGTATGCGCCCATCCCAACCGGTTGTCAGCGGCGCTCGTGCTTCGGGCCCTCCCTCGCTGTCGACTTGGCAGCAGGCCGGTAGTACGAGCTCAGTGTCTATGAGGCCCCTGCCGAGACGCTACCCATCAGTGCAATGTGGTGGTGCTGCGTGACTTTAGCCCGCAGGCCTCAAGGCCAACTCACCGACTCTGAACGCTTACGGGCGGAGACGGCAGCAGACGCTGTAGAGGGGAGCCTCCCGGACGGGCGAAGCCGAAGCGGGCTCTTTCGGGGGCCCGCTCCGGCTTCGCCGTCTGCCTACACTAGCAGTCGCAGTCACAGCCGCCCGCTGGGCAGCAATCCGGGCAAGAGCAGTCGCCTGGTTTCATCATGGTCACCTCCCTCCCCGTTTCGGGTTGCCACGCGTCGGCCGGGGCGTCACAGCAGGTGAGCGCCGGGGCCTGACAGTCGCTACACATCGCATCATCTATGCGGGCCGCCAGCACCGCGAGCTGCGCCCGCGAAGCGCTGAGTTGCGCCAACAGTACGTCCACCTCGGCCAGCTTAACCGCAGCCTCGCGCGCCAGTTCGCCCTCGAACGAACCGCAGTCCGAATGTTCTGCCGCTCGAAGCAACCTGCGAGCCTCGCTGAGACTGAAGCCCAAGCCACGGGCGCGCCGCAAGAAGCTCAGACGCCGCAGATCGACCTGGCTGTATAGCCGGTAGCCAGCGGGCGAACGCTGCGGGTGGGGCAACAGCCCCTTCTCCTCGTAGAACCGGATCGTCTTGGGGGCCACACCGGCCGCCTTGCTGAAATCGTCGATCGTCATGGGTTCCATATGCCGCCTCCATCAACCAGGTTAGAGGCTCCAGCTACTGGAAGGTCAACCCCTCAACGGCGGAGTTGCATCAGCCGTTCCGCCAGCCATGCACCCACCGGCGCCCCAATCAGCGGCCCCACAATGTACGGCCAAAAGGCACCGTTCGGCCCCGGAAGCGCAATCTCGCCCCACCCGAGCGCGAACGCGACCAGCCGCGGGCCAAAGTCCCGGGCGGGGTTCCAGCCGGCCTGCGTGATCGGGGCGAACAGGCTGATGAGCACTGCAACGGTGAAACCGATAAAGAACGGCACGGCTGCCGGCGGCGGGGCCGATCGGCTGCGGGTCGACGTGAACGCGAAGACCACGAACGCCAGCACAGCCGTGCCGAAGCCCTCGACGCTTGCGGCAAGCAGTGGCGAGACCAGGGCGTGGGCTTCGGGCCCGGTGCCGAACATCGCGGGGTTCGGGAAGTACTCGCCGAACACCATGGCCGAGAGTTCACTGCCCGGCTGGCCCCGCACAATCCCTTTCATCTGCTCGAACCGCAACAGAAACGGCTGAAACAACGTAGCCGTGGTGATTCCGGCCAGCACGGCGCCCAAAAGCTGCGCACCGGCGTAGGGCAGCAGTCGAGACAGCGGGAACTCATGCGGACGCACGAGTGCAAAGGCCAGCGACATGGCGGGGTTCAGGTGCGCACCCGACAATCCGGCCACCAAGTGAATCGCTATCGCCACGCCGAAGCCCCAGACCACCGCCACCTGCCACAGGCCTACTTGCGCCCCGGTAAGCACGGCAGCGGCCACCGAGCCAATGCCGATCAGCACCATGATGTAGGTGCCGGCCAGCTCGCCAGCCAAGGCCGTGGACAGTGGTGGCTGGTCCGTGGCCGGCGTGGAGGTCGCGCTCACCGGGACACCGTCTCCAGAGCGCCGCTCTCGGGCAGCCACACCCGCAGCCGGTCGCAGATTTCATCGCGCACTCGCCTGAACACCACCAGCCGCTCCTCCGGGGTGCCTGCGGCGGCGGCGGGGTCGTCAAAGCCCCAGTGCAGGTGCTGCGCTTCGCCAGGGAACACCGGGCAGGCGTCGCGGGCGTTGTCACACATCGTGATGATGTGGTCCCCGCGCATGCCAAGGAACTGCCGCAGATGCTTGGGACGCGCACCCGAGAACGGCGCCCCCGCCTCCTGCATCACGAGTACCGTCAGGGGGTTCACTACGGCAGCTGGGCGGCTGCCAACGCTGTGCGCCTCCACCAAGCCTGCGCTCAGCGTCCGCGCGCAGGCTGCGGCCATTTGGCTGTGGGCCGAGTTGCCTGTGCACAAAAACAAGACGTTGCTGGTTCTCATCTTCTCCATAGCGCGGTTACCTCCGGCGACAGTATGTTCTTGACATGGCGCTACTGTCTGCCTATTCTCCAACCTAGAGTCGAAATCGAATCACCATCTCTCAGAGGAGCGCACAATGCTTCGGATTCCTGGGTTGCTTCTAATCATGCTGGGCCTCGGGGTGTTGCTGGCGGGTGCCGGCACCCTGGCTTCGGCGCCTGCCGAGGCCACGAACCACGCCTTCGAACTGTGGGTGGCCGACCAAGGCACCGACAAACTGCACGTGTACGATGGGACAACGCTCCGGCAGATCGCCGAGCTGACGGTGGACGCCGACGGCGTGCCCGCCAGCAGCCGCCCGCACATGTTGGTGTTCAGCCCGGAGAAGGAATACCTGTACGTGGCGAACGTCGGCTCCCCGGCCAACACCAACAACGTCCTGGTGGTGCGGGCACGCGACCGCCGTGTTGTGGCAACGCTGCCGGCTGGGCCTCAGGCGCACGCCGCCATCCCCTCGGCCGACGGTGGGCGAGTCATCGTGGCGAATATCGCGGCCAACGACCTCACCGAGATCAACGCCAACGTGTCCCGCGAGCAGTGGTCGGTGGGCCGCCGCCTGCCGGCCCATGGCGTCAGGCCCATTTGCCCCGCCTACAACAAACAGGGCGACAAGATTTACATCACCAATGGCGGCACCGCTGCGACGGGTGGCAACCTGGTGATTGCCAACGCCACCGACGGCAGCATCATCAAGCGATACGACGACTTCGGCCGGGAGGCCTGCGGCGTCGCCAACTCGCTGGATGGGCAGAAGGTGTTCACCAACGTGGGCTTTCATGCCAACAACCCCGGCCACCAGAACGACCGCGTGATGATCTGGCACAGCGGTACTGGCAATCTGCTGGCCGAGGTGAAGACCCAGGGCGTGGACGCCCACGGCCTGCAGCTGACGCCCGATGGCCGCCAGGCATGGGTGGTCAATCGGCAGTCGGGGTCCATTCTGATCATCGACGCCGGGAGTCATGCGCAACTGGGCATGATCCAGAACATAGGCGACAAGATCGACCTGATCGAGTTCTCGCCCGACGGCACCCGCGCGTTTGTGACCATGCGGGGCGAGGCGGTGACCGGCGATGCGCACGCTTTGACGGGCACGACGCCAGGTGTCGCCGTCATCGACGTAGCCTCGCGACGCGTGGTGCAACGGCTCAACTTGCCGGGAGATCCTCATGGTTTGGCCGTTCGGCCTGTGGCCGACACTGCGGCCGGGCCGGCAGTTCCACTGGCACTGCCGCGCACCGGTGATCCGGCCTCCCTGGAGTCGGCCCTGGCGGGTTTGCTGGCCGGTGTGCTGCTGCTGTTGACAGGCGCCCGATTGGCCTGGCGCAGGTCCAGCTGACCGTCATATCGCAGGGCGGTACATGGAAGGGGGATGGCGCGAGTCATCCCCCTTCTCGCCATTGGAGCTAGCATCCTAGTAGCGGCTAGTGTTGATCTCTTGCATCTTGCCGGTCACCAGATACACCGTCTGCTCGCAGATGTTGGTGGCCCGGTCGGCAATCCGCTCCAGGTTGTGCGATACCCAGATCAGGTAGGTGGCCCGCTCGATGGTAGCCGGATCGCGCAGCATGTACAGCAGCAACTCGTGGTACACCTGATCGTGCAGGGCGTCGACCACGTCATCGTCGTCGGCAATCTGCCGGGAGGCCTCGACGTCACGCTTGGCGAACGCCTCCAGCGAACCACGCAGCATCTCCCGCGCTTTGGTTGCCATGCGGGGAATATCGACCAACGGCTTCACCAGCGGCCGGCCGGCGTGCAGCACCACAATCTTGCCGATGCCCTCGGCATGGTCACCGATCCGTTCCAGGTCGACCACGTTGTGCAAGATGGCCAACAAGAACCGCAGATCGCTGGCGAGCGGTTGCTGCAGGGCGATGACCTGCACCACCTTCTCCTCGATCTCGGCGCGCTTGTGATTGATGGCCGCATCATCGGCGATCAGTGACCGCGCTTCCGGGGTATCCAGCCGCTGCAGGCAGTCAATTGCACGCCCGATCGCGGTGTCAACCATGGTGCCCATCAGCATGAGCTGCTGCTGCAACTCACGCATCTCTTCGTCGAATACGGCTCGGCTGGTCGGCATTGTGAATCCCTCGCTTACTGAGCTGCGGCTTACCCGAAGCGCCCGCTGATGTAATCCTCGGTGCGTTTGTCCTGTGGGTTCGTGAAGATTTGCTGCGTGGCGTCGTACTCCACCAGATAGCCGGCGCGGTCGGCATCCATGTTCATGAACGCTGTGTAGTCGGACACCCGGCCCGCCTGCTGCATGTTATGAGTGACAATCACTATGGTGTACTGCTCTTGCAGTTGGTGGATCAGATCCTCAATAGCGAGTGTGGCAATCGGGTCCAGCGCCGAGCACGGCTCGTCCATCAGAATGAGTTCGGGTCGGACAGCAAGCGTGCGGGCTATGCACAAGCGTTGTTGCTGGCCACCCGAAAGGGCGTACGCGCTGTCCTTCAACCGGTCCTTCACTTCGTCCCAAAGGGCCGCCTGCCTGAGGCTTTCTTCCACCAAATCATCAAGCTTCCCCTTAAAGCCGTTAATGCGGGGCCCAAAGGCCACGTTGTCGTAAATCGACTTCGGGAAGGGGTTCGGTTTCTGGAACACCATCCCGACCCGGAAACGGATGTCGATGGGGTCGGCGCCCGGCGCATACAGGTCCTCGCCCTGGAACAGCACCTTGCCCTCCACCCGAGCCGTGGGTATGAGGTCGTTCATGCGGTTCAGGCTCCGCAGCAAGGTGCTCTTGCCGCAGCCCGAAGGGCCGATAAGCGAGACCACCTTGTGGCGCTCCACCGGAATGCTGACGCCATTTACAGCGCGGAACTTGCCGTAATAGACGCTCAGCTCCTGGATATCCAGGATGATGTCCTTCTCCACCTTTTCCGCCTCAACCTTCTGCGCAGTGGTTGTCATGATCACTACCATTTCCTCTGGAGCTTGTTTCGCAGGTACACGGCAATGGCATTCATGCTCAAAAGGACGGCCAGCAACAGCAGGATACCTGCTGCCGCCCGATCATGAAAGCCCGCCTGCGGACGCGACACCCAGTTGAAGATCTGGATGGGCAGCACCGTGAACGGCGAGAAGGGGCCATCCGGCAGGAACGCGATGAAGGTGAGCGCCCCAATGGTGATGAGTGGCGCGCTCTCGCCGATCGCGCGGGACAGCGCCAGGATCACGCCAGTCAGAATACCCGGAAAGGCGCTGGGTAACACCACATGCCAGATCATCTGCCACTTGGTGGCGCCCAGGGCATAGGCAGCCTCTCGCAACGACGGCGGCACCGCCTTGATGGCCTCTTGCGCGGCAATGATCACGATGGGGAGTACCAGCAGCGCCATGGTAAGCGCGCCCGAGAGCAGGCTGCGTTCGAAACCCAGCAGCCGCACGAACAACCCCAAGCCCAGCAGGCCATACACCACCGAAGGAACGCCGGCGAGATTCTGGATGTTGATCTGGATGAGGCTGGCGAGCCAACCCCGCTTCTCATACTCCTCCAAGAAGATGGCGGCGCCTACACCCAACGGCAGCGCAATCAACGCGACCAGGCTGAGCATGTAGATGCTGCCTACCAGCGCCGACAGAATGCCGGCCTGCCCCGGGCGGCGCGAGGGGAAGCTGGTGATGAACTCCCAGTTGAGGTTGGGCAACCCGTCCTTCGCTACATCGACAATCAGGACTACCAGCACCAGCAAACCGAGGACGGTGGCCCCCAGCCCCACGAAGCCGAAGATGCGGTCTCCGCGCCGGCGGCCAGCCAGGTTGCGCTCCTGCCTGCTGATGCTCACTGGTACTGCTCCCGGAAGCGCCGGACCACTCCAAGGCTGACCACGTTGAGCAGGAACGTCAGCACAAACAGCGCGGTACCTACCGCGAAGATGGTCTGGTATTCCAAGCTGCCGTGGGGGGTATCGCCGAGGCTGACCTGCACAATGTAGGCCGTCATCGTCTCCACCGACTCGAACGGGTTCAGCGTCAGCTTTGGTTGCAGGCCCGCGGCGATGGCCACAATCATAGTCTCGCCGATGGCCCGCGATGCGGTCAGAATGAACGACGCCATGATGCCGGACGCCGCCGCCGGTATCACCACCTTAACGGTGGTCTCCTGACGCGTAGCGCCCAGTGCCAACGCCGCCTCGCGCAACGAGCGCGGCACCGCGCTCATGGCGTCCTCGCTCAACGACGACACCAGCGGGATGATCATGATGCCCATCACTATCGATGCGCTGGCTGCGTTGAACACCTCGGTTCCCGGCACCAGCGTCTGCAGAATGGGCGTGACGAACAACAGGGCGAAATAGCCGTACACCACGGTGGGCACGCCGGCCAATACTTCCAGCGCTGGCTTCAGCACCGCTCGCACCCGCACCGGAGCGTACTCGCTGAGATACACCGCGGCCAATAGGCCGACCGGCAGCGCCACCAACATGGCGCCGCCCGCCACCAGCAGCGTGCCACTGAGCAGCGGCAGAATGCCGTAGTGCTTGTCCGAAAACAGTGGGGTCCACTGGGTGTCGGTAAAGAACGCGAACAGCGGTACCTGCTGAAAGAAGGCCAGCGTCTCCACACCCAGGATGGCCACGATGCCGAAGGTGGTGCCGATGGAGACGAAGGCGCACACCAACAGCAACCGCTCGACCACCCATTCGGTGGCGCGGCTGAGGAGGGACCGCGAGCGGGCCCTCCTCACGGCTGCGGGGGCAGGCAGCGAGACGGTCACGTGTCGGCTACTTGAACAGGTCTGCCAGCGGGGTCTTGGCCGTGGCGCCCTCGAGGTATGCGGTACCCAGGGTCTTCGCATCTACCCGCTTCTGCACCGCGCCATAGAGGCTGGCGGTCAGCGGCACCATACCCACTTCCTTGATCAGCTTGGTAGCGTTCTCGCTCTCCAGGTAGAACTTCACGAATTCCTTGACCTCGGGGCGCCCCAGCATGGTGGCCTTAGCGTAGAGGAACACCGGCCGCGACAGGTGGTAGCTAAAGTCCTGAATCATCTTCTCCTCGGGCCCTAGGCATTTGCCGTCACCCTTGGAATCGATTTGCACTGCCTTCAGCTTGCTCTTGTTCTCTTCGTAGTAGGCGGCGCCGAAATACCCCATGGCGTTACGGTCGCCCGACACACCCTGCACCAGCACATTATCATCTTCGCTGGGGGTGTAGTCACCCCGGCTGGCCTTCTCCTTGCCGTTGATGCCCAACGTGAAGTAGTCGAAGGTGCCCGAGTCGGAACCGGCGCCGTACAGCTTCAGCGGTACGTCGGGGAAAGCGCCGCGCACTTGCTTCCAGTTGGTCACCTTGGCCTGGGCCTCGGGCTCCCAGATCTTCTTGAGCTCGGCGACGGTGAGGCAGGTGGCAAAGGTGTTCTTCGGGTTCACCACCACCGCAATGCCGTCATAGCCTACCGGCATCTCGATGTAGCCGATGTTGTTCTTGGCGCAGGCTTCCTGCTCGGTCTTGGAGATGGCCCGGGAGGCGTTCTGCAGGTCGGTATCGCCCGAGCAGAACTTCTGGAAGCCCCCGCCGGTGCCGCTGATGCCTACGGTTACCTTAACGCCCCTGTTGGCCTTCTGAAACTCTTCTGCCATGGCCTCGGTGATGGGAAACACCGTGCTCGAGCCATCAACCTTGATGAGGCCGCTGAGTTTCACCTGTGACGGGTTACCACCGCTGGACGGCGGGGGCGTAGTCGGCGCGCATGCCGCGGCGACGAGGCTGAGTACACCCATGATCGCCGCTGCGCCGTGACGAATGTTTGTTTTATTCATGCCCATTCATAGTACTATCACAATAGTTCTTGGCGCCGGGGCAGCTGCGACGCCTCGGTGAACTCTCGCACATGGCCGGCCGATCCGACGCATCGCTGCTGCGCGAGGCACTCGATGACCTGCTTGCCAAGTACTACTCGCAGCGGACGCCTCCCGTGCGCCCGGAGCACCCCTAACCCTATGGCAGGCACACTCCCACCACTGGCTTTCATCGGCGGCACCGGTCCTGAGGGCCGAGGCTTGGCACTACGTCTCGCCGCCGCCGGACACCCAGTGATTCTGGGATCGCGTGACGCGGCGCGCGCCCAGGCCAGCGCCGATGAGTTGAACGCGATTCTCGGCAGCAACCGGGCGGCCGGCGCCACTAACGTCGATGCGTCGGCGCAGGCGGCAATTGCCTTCCTGGTGGTGCCCTACGCCGGGCAAGCCGAGGCCCTGCCGTCGCTCGCGGCGGCCTTGGCCGGCAAGGTGGTCATTACGGCAGTGGTACCGCTGAGCTTCGAGGGCGGCCGCCCCAGCGTGCTTCCGGTGCCCGAGGGCTCGGCTGCACAGCAGGCAGCGCTCCTACTGCCGGCGTCGAAACTGACTGCGGCCTATCACCACCTCAGCGCGAAACATCTGGCCGACCTCGCGCACCCTATGGAGGGCGACGTCTTGGTGTGCACCGACGACGCTGAAGCCAAACAAACCACCATGGAACTTACGGCCCGAATCCCTGACCTGCGGCCTATTGACGCCGGTGGCCTGGCCAACGCCAACACCGTGGAGGCGATGACGGCTCTGCTGCTGGGCATCAATCGCCGCTACAAGGTGTCGGCCGGCGTCCGTATCGTGGGCGTGTAGCGGCATGGCCGGCTCGTACTCTGTTATCGGCCTCGGCTCTCTGCCCGAACTGCATCCCGGCGATAACCTGCCGTCGCTCGTAGTCGACGCGGTAGCAGCGGAAGCAGGCGGGCTCCACGGCGGCGACGTGGTAGTAGTCACCCAGAAGGTCGTCTCCAAAGCCGAAGCACGGTTGGTGGACCTCCGTAGCGTCACGCCCTCGGCCTTTGCACTGTCCCTCGCGGCCGAGCTGGATAAGGACCCAGCGCTGCTCGAGGTGATCCTAAGCGAGACGCGCCGCATCGTTCGCATGGACCACAACGTGTTCATTGTGGAGACCCACCACGGCTTTATTTGTGCCAACGCCGGCGTCGATCGCAGCAACGTGCCCGACGACCAGGTGGTGGCGCTGTTACCGGTCGACCCCGATGCATCCGCGCGCGCCATCCGTACGAAGCTCACAGCACGCTGGCCAGAGGCGGCGTGCGCGGTGATCATTACCGACAGCTTTGGCCGCCCCTGGCGCGAGGGAATCACCGAGGTGGCCATCGGCGTGTCGGGGCTGCTGCCGGTGGAGACCATGCGCGGCCAGCGCGACCCCTACGGCTACCTGCTCAGCTCCACCGATATCGCCATAGCCGACCATTTGGCTGCAGCCGCTGGCTTGGTCATGGGCAAGTTCGATATGGTGCCAGCCGCCGTCGTGCGCGGTGTACGCTTCACGCCCGCAGAAGGCACGGCGCAGGCGCTGCTGCGGCCAGCAGAACGCGACCTCTTCAGGTAGACTGAATCGGCCTTCCCCACCCAGACCTATCGAGGCGTACTTGCGGACACTGCTCTCGCGGGCCATGCCGCTCTACATGGTGTTCTTCCTGTGGGCACTGGGCACCGGAGCCCAACAGTTCGCCCGGCCGCAGTTCGCCACCGAGTTGGGCGCGCCGATCTTCTTTGTGTCGCTCATCGCAGCCTCAAACTCGCTGGCCTGGCTGATCGCCGGGCCCACTACCGGCATCCTATCCGACCGCTGGGGCCGTAAGCCCCTGGTGATGTTTGGCAACGCCCTCCGTGGCGTCACCACGCTCGCCCAGTTCTACGTCAACGACTACGTCTCGTTCTTCGCGCTGGAGTTCATAGGCGGCGTCGGCGTTTCCATGTGGGTGACGGGCGCTTCCATCGTGATGGCCGACATCACCACGCACGAGAACCGCGGCCGGGCCGTCGCCGTCCGGAGTCTCTCTACGAAGGTGGGCGGCGTGCTCGGACCGTTGCTGGGCGCGTGGATAACCCTGGCGGCCTCGCTGCGCATGGTGTTCATCTTCAACGCCGTCAGCAAGGTCGCCATCCATCTCATCCTGGTGTACTTCGTCCGAGAAACGCGCCCTAAGGCAGACATGCCCGCGGCACCTGGAGCCGCCGCCACCAACGCGCCGCATGTGGCGGCAAACACCCCTACCATGCGCAGCCGAGTGGCCCTGCTCTGGCCGCTGGCCTTGGTCACTATCACGCTGAGCTTCATCGGCTTCCAGGGAGCGTTGGGCGCCCTCTTCCCAAGCCATGCGATGGGGCAGGCGGGCGTCTCACAGGCAGAGGTCGGTCAGCTCATGAGCCTCGCGGCCCTGACGGCCACTCTGGCGTCTTTGGCCGGCGGGTCGGCGCTCGATAGGTTCGGACGCAAGCGCCCGCTGGTGGTGAGTCTCGTCGTGACGGCCGCCGCTATCGCCGCCTTCGCGCCCGCCTCGGCGATGGTCCCGCTGGCGCTGGCGGTCGCCGCCTACGGCATTGGCGAAGGGGTCGCCCTCAGCGCCTCCGAGGTGTACTCCATGGACATGGCGCCTCAGACCCGCCGTGGCACCTTCTTGGGCAACTGGTCACTGATCCGTAACATCGGGGGGGCGGCGGGGCCGGTACTCATTGGCGCAATCGCCCAGTTTGCGGGCGGGCCGGCAGCCTTCGTCTGCATCGGCGCGGCAGTCGGCCTGAGTGGGCTTCTGATGGCCATATGGGGTGTCGAGCCCTTGGCGCTCCGCCGTAACGCCGACCAGCGCCCCAAGTGACCGGCCTGGGGTCAGGCCGTGCTCTACGGCGCCCGCCCATCACGACGCCCTTCTTTTACGGCTGGGTGATTGTGGCCATGCTGATGCTCGCTACCTGCATCGCGGCCTTCAGCTCCCAGAACATCACGTCGCTCATGGTGCAGCCAATCATCGCCGACATGGGCTGGAACCGCACCGAGATGGCGGCAGCGCTCACCATCGCCGGCCTGGTGGGTGCGCTGGCGGCACCGCTGGCCGGCTTTGTGGTCGACCGCTATGGCGCCCGCGGGCTCATGCCCATTGGTGCGCTGTTGATGTCGGGCGCACTGCTGTTGCTCAGCAACACCACCACACTGGCAGAGTTCCTCCTCGCTTACATGGTGGTCAGGGGTATTGGTCCGCTGACCATGAGCGGGCCAGTGTCGCAAGCGACTATCGTGAATTGGTTCCTCAAGAAGCGGGGGCGGGCCACCGGCATCACCTCTATGACCTGGCAGCTCTTCGTCAGCATCTTCGCCCCTATTGCCGGCGTGCTGGTGCAAACCCGCGGTTGGCGTTCGGTGTTCAGCACCCTCTCGATCGCTGCGTTGGCAGGCGCAGTCCCGATGGCCCTGCTGCTGCGCAGACGCCCCGAGGATGTGGGCCTGCTGCCCGACGGTGAACGGGCCGCGCCCGCCCGGCCGGGCGAAGCCGACCATCGGCCGGCATCGGGCGGCTTTACCCTGAGGGAGGCGATGCGGACCCGAGCGCTGTGGCTTGTGGCCATTGCTCAGTTCTTCGGCACCACGGCCGCGCAGGCGTCGTCGTTTCACTGGGTGCCACACTTCAGCCAGGCCGGCTTCGACTTCGTGACCGTGGCCGGTATGATCTCGGCCTACACCCTTGCGTCGGCCTTCTCCACCGGTGTTTGGGGCTTCCTGGCAGAGCGCTACCCCGAACGGACGCTCGCCCTGATCACGGCTGTGTGCGGCTTCATCCTGGTCCTGGTGACCTCTGTCGTGACTATCCCCATGCTGGCGTACGTCACCGTTGTGCTGTTTGGCCTCACCTCCCGCGGCGAGAATGCGGTCTACGGCCTCATCCTCGCCCGCTACTACGGGCGGGACCACTTCGGGAAGATTACCGGCATCGTGCAGCCATTCGGCGTCATCGGCGCAGCTTTGGCGCCACTATGGGGCGGGCTCGCCTTCGACAGCACCGGCCACTACCAAGTGCTGTATTGGGCGCTGGCCGGGGCATACGTGGTGGCCTTCACCGGCCTGCTGTTCGCCAAACAGCCGACTCAACCGGAGCGCAGCACCTTGCGGGCGGGGTAGGCTTCAGCACAGTCGGTGTTCTGGCCAAGTTTCGGCGCCAGCCATCCTCAAGGCGCTGGGGTTAACCCAATCGTTAGAAGGGTGGGAGTTTCCCCCCAAACAGCATGCCCGGGTACAGGTCGGCCCGAAGCAGGAGGGCTAGCGCATACATCGTGCCCACGGTGCCAATGCCAAGCAGCGTTGCCCCCTGCCAGGTGGCGCCACCGAATCCCCTCACGAATACCATGCTGAAGGCGAGCCCCGCCACGATGAAGCCTGCGGCCAGTACCATTAGCCCATAAAGGACAATCCCCATGAACACCAGCGAGACGAGTCGCCAAGGGATATCGCGCAGCAGCACCTCGCGCCCGGTCTCCTCCCGCTCAGCCTCTACCAACTCCCGCTCCAGTTCTTGCTCCTCGGTCAAGTCCAGGTTCTCGCCTCCGGGCGTGGCCGTCGGAAGCCAACTGATGACGAAAAAGCTTTGCACCCGCGGCACAAACTCACCCACCAGCAGCAGGCCAAGGACGACGAGCAGCGGGAACGAGATTAACTGCGGCAATGCCTTGGCATCCCGCTTGAGGCCGAGCGAGGCGAGCGCGATGGTGACGGCGAACAACGCCAAGGCAATGGTCACCCAAAACGACACCCGCTGCCAGGGTTTCGAGGTCACGAGGGCACCTCTACCGCGGTCACCGCTCGCTTCGAGCGCACCCCCGACCAGATGACGCCCAACACCATCAGCAGCGTGATCGCAGCGATGGACTTCGAGATGCCGCTGTCGAAGAAGATCGCCGGGTCGCCCAGGCCGATCTGTGTTGACTGAAAGTAGTACTTCTCGGCGATCTGACCCAGCAGGAACCCAATCACGAAGGTCACCACTGGAAAGCCTGCTTTATTCAGGGCATACCCCACCATGCCAAAGAAGATGGCCGTGAAGATGTCCCAGATGTTGTTGCGCACCAGGTACACGCCCATCAAGCTCGACACCAGGATGACGGGCGCCATATACACCACGCGAATGGCCATCAGCCGAGACAGCCAGTTGGCCCAGAACAGCCCCAGCAGCGTCCCAAACACGTTGCTGATCCACAGCGAGACGATCAGCGCCCACACGATGCCGGGCTGATCGCGCAGCAGGAACGGCCCGGGCTGCAAGCCATGGAACAGCAGCGCGGCCAGAATCAGCGCGCCCTCCACGCTGCCCGGAATACCGAAGCCCAGCGCCGGTATCAGCGAACCCATCTCCTTGGCGTTGATGGATGCGTTAGCCGCTACCAGCCCTTCAGGATTGCCGTGATGGAACAGGTGCTTCTTCTTCGAGAACTGAATCGCTACCGAGTAGCTGATGAACGCTGATGCGGTGGCGCCAATGCCGGGTATGATCCCTGCCAGCGTGCCGATCGCCGAACTCCGAATCAGGTGGCCCGGCATCCCCAGCACCTCGATTGCGCCGCGCTTCAGACCCTCAAACCCCTTGAAGCCCGTCGTCAGCCGAGCGATGGGAACCTCGGCCGTACAGAACTCAATCACTTGGGCAATGGCGAACAGGCCGATGAACAGCGAGATCAGTTGCACGCCGTCCCATAGGTAATCGCGCCCAAGGGTGAAGCGCTGCACGCCGATGACCGAGCTATAGCCGATCAGGCTGAACAGAATGCCGACCGCTCCGCCGGCCAGGCCCTTGAGGAAGTTTCCCCCCGAGGCGAGGGCGATGGTGAAGAGCCCCATAATGGCCACCCAAAACAGCTCCGGCGGGCCGAACAGCAGTACGGCCGACCGCATGACCGGCAGCAGCGCGATGACGACGATGGCCCCGATAGTGGCACCGAGGATGTTCGACATCACGTCGATGCCAAGCGCACGGGTGGCTTCGCCGCGGCGAGTCATGGGATAACCGTCGAAGATCGCGACGGCGTTCACCGTGTCTCCGGGCACTTTTATCAGGATGGCGGGCAGCGACCCACCGAAGGACGATGCCCCCTGCATGCCCATCAGGAACCAAATGGCAACCTCTGGATCCCAGCCGAAGGTGAGCGGCAGGAACAGGATGAACGCGTTCCCGCCGCCGACACCCGGCAGCACGCCGAACACCAGGCCAATGACGTTGCCAAGCAACATCAAGCCGAACACCTCGGGGCGGGCGAGCTGTCCTAGGGTTCCCCAGATCGGACTCAGGTCAAACATGCGGCTGAGCTTCTGTACAGCCCGCTAGTTGACCGCCTTCTTAAGTTCCTCTGTCAGCGTCTTCCACAGCTCGTACTCGGCCTTCTTGAGAATGCCGAAGTCCTTGCCGGTGGATGGAATCAGGTCCTCGGCAACGCCGGTTTCCTTGGCCCATTTCGCAAAATCGGGGTCTTTGAGGGCCTTCAGGGTTGCCTTCTCCAGCTTGGCTACGCGATCAGCGGGAGTCTTGGGCGGCGCCGCGAAGCCCGACTGTGAACCTAACGCCTCCAGCTTGTCCACACCCGGCCACTTCAGCTCGCGAGCGGTGGGCACGTTCGGCAGCGTCGGGCTCCGCTTAGCGTCGAGCACGGCCAAGGGCCTGAAGTCGCCGGACTCCACAAACTTGGTGGTAGAGGACAGCGGCGACCACACCTCAATGTCGAGGTCGCCGCGAATGAATGCCGGGGCAATGTCGGCCGTGCCCTGGAAACCACCCACCCACACGCCATTCTTGATGCCCACGGCGTTCGCGAAGGCGACCTGGGTGGGCAGGAAGCCGCCAATGCCGTTGTGGCCGAAGCGCAGCTTCTTACCCGCCTTATCGGCCGTCAACACGTCCTCGAGGGTTTTGTACGGTGAGTTGCCGGGGACGGCGACCATGGGTGTCTGACCACGAATGCCTGCGACCCACAGCCAAGAGAAGATGTCGAACCCCTCTGCCGCGTCGACGAAGGTGGAGGTAAAGAGCGGGGTGTCGCTGCCGTACATGATGGTGTGACCATCAGGCTCCGACTGCTGGAACTGACGTGCGGCGATGCGTTGACCACCGCCCGGAACGTTCTTCACCACCACGGGTTGGCCCAGCTCTTTCTGCAGGGGCACCGCGAGCTGGCGGGCCACCGCATCATAGCCGCCCCCCGGCGCAAACGGAACGATAATTTCGATGGGTTTGGTCGGGAAGGGACCGCTGTCAATCGGTTGTGCCGGTTGGCTGGCTCCTGCCGGAGGGGCCGGAGCAGGAGGGGCCGAGGGTGCGCAAGCAGCGCTCAGCAGGGCCATCGCGCTAAGAACCGTCGCCCATGGACGCAATCGAGACATCACGCTGAACCTCCGGACACCAAAAACTGAGCGGCTACGCTGCCGCATTAAGAAAAACTAGCATCGCTACCGCTGCCGCGTCAACTAGAGCTATAGGCCGAAGCTGTGGTTCCAGCGCGACCAAGCCAACGCATGGCGCCCGAGCGCATACGCCAAGAGGCAGCGGCCGCGTTCCAGGCGACTGCTGCCGCTTATCGACTACCGCGGGCGGAGGCACCCTAGGCGGAGGGGACCTCTGCGCCCACATGCCGGAACACCAGGCCCGTGTCCGAGACGTTGGCTTCTATGGCCGCGTCAGGAGTTGGATACACATTACTCATATTCCTTTAGTCATACTGTGCCAAGCATGGCGCACCGTAGCACACTGGTGAGGGTGCGGAGCCACCGCTGGGCACCCCGTAGTGCTCCCTGCAAAACCTCGTCGTTCCGCCTATACTGGTGCCACTATCACCTGACTGGGACGGCCTATGGAGATCAAAGAACTGGGGCACGTGGTGCTGTGGGTGCGGGATCTGGAGCAGTCGGTGCACTTCTATCGCGACATCCTCGGCTTCAAAGAAGTCGGCCGGATGCAGCATGGGCAGAGCGTGATGTTCAGTACCGGACGCAGCCATCACGAGCTGTACCTGATGAACATCGGCGCTGACGCCGAGCCGGTGCGCCAGACCCGCCGGGCCGGCCTCTACCACATCGGGCTGAAGGTCGGCACCACCGACGACGAACTGAAGGATGCGATCACCACCTGCGCCAACCACGGCGTCGAGATCGTCGGCGCATCGGACCACGGTGTCACCCACAGCCTGTATATCAAAGACCCCGACGGTAATGAGGTCGAACTCTACATCGATGTGCAGCCTGAGCTCTGGCGCGACGACCCGACGGTAGCGCTGGTGCCCACCAAACAACTCGTGCTGAGCTAAGCGAGCTTCCAATCCCCTCTCCACCCGGAGAGACTATGCGCCGCCGTGAGCTTGTCGAAGGAGTGAGGAGACCTACAATGCAAATCAAAGAACTGGGTCACGTAGTGCTGGGCGTTCGAGACCTCGAGCGGTCGAAGCGGTTCTACCAGGACGTCCTGGGGCTCCGCAACGTGGCGGCGCTGCACGACATCGGGCTCGTCTTCGCCGGAGCCGACGGTCGCAGTCACCACGAATTGCTGCTGCTGCAGGCGAACGAGGCCGATGCGAAGGCGCCGAGCCCCGAAACGCAGGGCCGGCTTGGCCTGCGTCACGTCGCATTCAGGATCGGCACCACCGACGCCGAGTTAGAAGCGGCTCTGGCCGAACTGAAACAGGCCGAGGCCACAATCACCGATGTGGTCAACCACGGCGATGTGACCCACAGCATCTACCTGAAGGACCCCGACGGTAACACCGTGGAGGTCTACGTCGATATCGACCAGGCGTGGCGGGAAGACCCCTCCTACGCTGGGGTGATGGCCACCGGCACCCGCCTGCTGGAGCTGAAGGCCTAACCACTCCGATCCCTCTCCCTCTGGAAGAGAGGATCGGGTGAGGGCTCCCACCTCCAACGTCAGCGCGACCAACCCGCCACCCCCACACGAAGGAGACCAGCGTGCAAATCAAAGAACTCGGTCACATCGTGCTCAACGTCCGCAACCTCGACGATTCGGCCCGCTTCTACCGCGACCAGCTCGGTATGTGCCAGGTGGCAGAGATGGGGCGTGCGCTGTTCTTCGCCGGCGCCGAGGGCCGTACCCATCACGAGCTGCTGCTGATGGAGGTGGGCCCCGACGCCGAACGCGGCAAGCTGGGCCTGAACCACTTCGCGCTCAGGGTGGGTGCCACCGACGGCGAGCTGAAAGATGCGCTCGATGAACTGGCCGGCCGCGACCTGAAGCCGAACCGGGTGGTGGACCACGGCGGCGTGACCCACAGCGCCTACTTCAGCGACCCCGACGGCAACACCGTCGAGCTGTACATCGACGTAGACCCCGCGTGGCGCCCCGGTGTGCCAGAAGCAGCTCGTGGCCTCGGCCGGGGCGGCACGCCCATCACACTGTAGGGTCGGACAGCTTCGGCTCGGCCCCGCCATCAAGGTGTGATGTGAAGGGGGATCCCTCGCCGTCGGCCGGATGACCCGATTGCGGCGCAGGTACGCCGCCAGCCTGATGGCCCGATGCGGCGCAAGGCGCGCCGTCGGCCTGATGTCATGCTGACGCAAGGAAGCATCCCCCGTTCCACCAGCCGGGGGGAGCCACCTCTTCGGGCCTGATGAGCGCACATAACGCGAAGCGGGGGATGCTTCGTGTCTCAGCATGACATCAGGCAGTGGTTGGTAGTACGTCAGCAGCAGTGTTTGACAAAGTGAGAGCAGCGGAATGCTCGAACGCGAGTACTGGGTTTACATCATGGCCAGCACCACCGGCACGCTGTACATTGGGATGACCAATGACCTCCTGCGACGCGTCGACGAGCACAAGGCCGGCCGGGTACCCGGTTTCACGGCGCGTTACAAAGTAAACAAGCTGGTCTACTGCGAGTCCACCGATGACGTGCACGCTGCGATAGCGCGGGAAAAGCAACTGAAGGGCTGGGTGCGCCGAAAGAAGCTCGCCCTCGTCTGGCAGGAGAATCCAGGGTTCCGCGATCTTAGCCTGGACTGGACTGAGGCTGGGGATCCCTCGCCGGACGCCGGATGACCCGATTGTGGTGCATGGTGCGCCGCCAGCCGAATATCATGCTGACGCAAGGAAGCACCCCCCGTTTCACCAGGTCCGAGGGGGCCACCTCCTCGGACCTGGTGAGCGCACGTAGTGCGAGGCGGGGGATGCTGCGTGCCTCAGCATGACATCTTGCAGTGCTGGGTTTCGTGAGCCACAGTGTCATGCTGACTCAAGGAAGCATCCCCGTTCCACCAACCCCGGGGGGAGCCACCTTCCTCGGACCTGATGAGCGCACATAACGCGAAGCGGGGGATGCTTCGTGCCTCAGCATGACATCAGGCAGTGGTTGGGTTTCGTGGACGCCAGTGTCATGCTGACCCAGGGAGCATCCGCCGTTTCACCAACCCTGGGGGAGCCACCTCTCCGGGCCTGACGAGCGGACATAACGCGAACCGGGGGAGGCTTCGTGCCTCAGCATGACAGGGCCCGGTGCTGGTACGCTGGAGCGAGCTGGCGACCCGTTCACCGGCGTCAGCAAGCCCGGATGCCATCGACCATATGACCCAACCCACCAAACACCTCCTCAACACCAACAGCATCCGCATGAAGGCCCTCCGCTGGGAGGGGCCGACGGGCCCCGCACCTGTTGTGCTGCTGCATGGCCTCACCTCGTGCGCCGAAACGTGGAGTCTCGTGGCGCCGCTGCTGGCCGGCGAACGGGCCGTCATCGCGCTGGACCTGCGCGGCCATGGCGAGACCGACAAGCCCGGCCACGGCTACGACCAAGCGACGGTCGCCGCCGACGTCGCCGGAGCGCTGGACGCCCTGGACGTGACCGAGGCCGGCGTCGTTGGCCACTCCTGGGGCGGCGGCGTGGCGCTGCGGCTGGCCGTCGACTACCCGCGGCTTATACGCCGGCTGGTGTTGGCCGACGGCGGCATAATTAACCGGCGCGAGGGCGAACTGACCCCAGAACGCGCCGAGCAAATGCTGGCCCCCATCGACATCTACCAGACAATCCACACCTACTTCGCCGAGTTCCGTCGCACCCTCAACGGCTATTGGACGCCGGAGATCGAAGCCATCGCCCTCGCCGCCATCGAACACAACCCGGATGGCAGCGTGCGCGAGCGGCTGGAACGCGAGCATCAGAAGCTGATCCTCCACGCCAACTGGACCGTGGACATGGCCTCACTCTATGCCCGAGTGGGCTGCCCCACGATGGTACTGCCCGCCGACAACCTCACCGCCTCGCCCGAGCGCCGGGAGGCCCGCAAGCTGCAGGTGGCCGAGACGGCCCGGTTGCTGCCCGACGCCACCGTGGTCTGGGTGCCCGAGAGTGTCCACGACATGCAGTTGCACAAGCCCGAAGTGGTGGCTGGGCACCTCAGCCGCCACTTCGCCGGACTGTAGCGGTGCCCAACCCCGAGGTCCCCGTCACGGTGTTCGCCATACTGCTCCGTCAGGTCGATATCCACGGGACGGATGTGGGTATTCTGACAGCGTCCGATTATTGGCAGCAGGCGTGGGAACTGGCGGGGCGCACGCCACCGGCCGAGCCCTTCCGCCTGGCGGCCCTGCGTGACCGCTTACTCCGTTACCAAGGAACCGACGTATGAATATCGATTGGTTGATCCTGTGCGACGCTGCCCAAGTCACCGGGAATAAGCTCTACGTGCTGGGCGGTGGTTGGGATATTATCACCGTTGCGGGCCTCCCCACCATCCATCGCGGCGCGGTCGCTGTTGCGGTCCGGGTGCCCTGGCACGAGACGAACCAGCGCCACACCCTTGAGTTGGAAGTGGTGCACGATGACGGTGGGAGTCTGGTCAAAGTGAACGGCGAGTTTCAGGTGGGCCAGCCCCCCAACGCGCTACCCGGCCAAGACCAGCGGATGCAGTTCGCCGCCAACCTCGACCTCCAGCTGCAACACGCCGGTGGCTACGCTATGATCGCCCGAATCGACGGCGACGAGTCAGTGCGCATGCCCTTCCGCGTGGTGCAGGCGGCGCCGGCCTAGCATTGTCCGTTCGATAGCTCCGAAGACCCAGCAGGCATGCTGCCTATTGCAGCGCGTGCCGAATTTTGGCCGAGCCACAGTGGCCGATCGCACCCGTCCACCTATGTCCGGCACCAGCAATAACCCTGCGCCACCGCCCATCAGGTAGGTGCTCAGGTACACAAGCGTCCAGCGTCTCATTCCGTCCTCCCGACTCAGGCTGACCGCACAGGGGTGCTCCCGGGGTGCTACTCACAGGGTAGCAGTAAACTTGCAAAATACAAGTATGGCGGCTCCCGTAGAATAGGGGCATGAAGATCCGTCCGTCCGAGACCCCCGCCGAGCAGTATGCCTTGGTACGGTCAGACTGCCCGGTAGCCTGCACGCTTGACCTGCTGGGAGATAAGTGGACGTTGTTAGTGGTCCGAGACCTGCTGTTTGGCTTGTCGAGGTACGGCGAGTTTCTGGGGTCGGGTGAGGGGATTTCTTCCAACGTGCTGGCCGAACGGTTACAGCGGCTAGAGCTTGCGGGCCTGGTCGAGAAGCAAGGCACGCGGCCACACGTCCGCTACCGGCTGACCACCCGCGGGGAAACGCTGGGCCCGGTCCTGCGCGCACTCGAACAATGGGGGACTCAGAACTTCCCCGGCACCAAGCCCCGCTCGCACCGGCTGTCGGGAGCCGGCGCCGACTAAACGACCGGCGGATCCGCGCATCGGCGCCCACAGCGATACGCGCGCAGGATTCTTCGGGTTGTGTGGCCGACGCGGGATAACGGCTGCAGTTTGGCCAGAACTCGGCATTCCGAGAAGCTGCCGGGTGTGAGCACTTCGCAGTACAATCCCACCGAACGCTACTCCAACACACCTACAGGACGACCCACGCATGACCATCACCCCCCTGGTTCTCGAGTTCGGCATGGGCGTAGACCTCCACGGCGAGGACGGCACCAAGGCCGCCTGCCGCGCCGTGTTCGACGCGCTCCGCCACTCCAGCCTGCCACTGCTGGCCGACATCCGCGCCCGCGGCGGCGAGATGCTGGTGGACGTGACGGTAGCTGTGCCCGACCCCGCCTCAGTGAACCTCGACAACGTGAAGCGCGAGCTGCCCCACGGCGAGGTGACGGTGCACGCGGTAGCCGGCGGCCTGCACGTCCCGGACCGCGACACGCTGATCGCCGTGGCCTCGATCAGCGTGAGTGCGCGGTATCCGTAGGGATATCTTATGAACTACCGCACTATGGGCAACACCGGACTCCAGCTGTCCGAGATCGGGTTCGGGGCCGGCGACAACGCCGGGCTGTTCGTCGGCGGGTCGCTGGCCGACCAGTGCCGCGTGCTGGGCCGGGCGCTCGACCTCGGCATCACCTACGTCGACACTGCGGCCGGCTACGGGGCCACACTGTCGGAGACCAACCTTGGCAAGACGCTGGCGGCGCTCAAGGCCCGGCCCATCATCAACACCAAGGTCGAGGTCACCGTTGACCAGGTGGGCGACGTAGCGGGTGCAGTGGTCACGTCCATTGAGACCAGCCTGAAGCGGCTGGGCGTGGATTACGTGGACGTAGCGCAGATCCACAACAGTCCGGCGTACCGGCGGCCCGAGGGCTGGACCGGCGGCCCCACCGGCCCCTGGATGCCGATGCTGATCGAGGAGTACCTCGGCCCCAACGGCGCGGTGGAGGGTCTGCGGCGGCTACGGCAGGCCGGCAAGGCTCGCTTCACCGGCTTCGCGGGCGTCGGCCCCGACCATCCGCTGTCGAAGGCGATCTTCGCCAGTGGCGAGGCGAGCCTGCTGAACGTGCCCTTCAACCTGCTGAACCCCACCGCGGGCATGGCCAAGCCACTGGGACTGCAGGTACCGCTGGTCTACGATCGCATTCTGGACTATGCAGCCATGCACGGCGCGGGCGCAGCCATCATCAACCCACTGGGCTGGGGCGTGCTGACCGACCTCGCAGTCAGCGGCGCAGCCCGCCATGCGCAGGCCGGCACCAACATCACCCGCAACGCCGATGCCTACGCCCGCTCGGTGGCGCGCGCCAGCCAGTTCAAATTCTTGGCGCGCGATGGCCGGACGCTGGCGCAGGCGGCGGTGCAGTTCGCGCTGCGGCACCCCGCCGTCACCACGGTGTTGGGCGGCTTCACGGCCGTGGAGCACGTGGAGGAGATGGTGGGTGCGCTCACCGCCCCGCAACTGACGGGCGAGGATATGGCCCGCATCGAGCTGGCCTGGCGCGGCAACTTGGGGGAACCGGCGACCGGCGGATAGCAACGGCCCGCCGCAAAAAGGTGATGCGCCGTCCAGCGACGCATCACCCTCCCGATGGTGTCTTATCGAACGCCCGTTGGCACCGGCGCCCCGGGATACATGTCGGCCACGATCCGGTCGTGCCAGCTCCCGTCATTGGGCAGCATCTTCTCCATGGCGCGCGCGTGGTGGTACGTGATGTCGGCCGCACTCACCGGGTCCTTGCCCTCACGCAGGGCGCGGGCGGTGTTGATCAGCAACCGCCGGGTGGTGGCAATAGCCTTGTCCGCCGGCCCCAGGTGCTCGCGGGTCCGGTCGACAATCGAGCCCATGCTCTCCTGCACCGCGCGATCCTGCAGATTGCCCGCGGGAATCCCGGCGTACAGCTCGGTCTTCTGAACCACGCGGTCCATACCCCAGTTGTTCTCACGGTTGTACTTCGAGCGGAAGCCGTTGTTCCAGTCCACTGAGTCCG
>SHYE01000008.1 GCA_009692935.1 Dehalococcoidia bacterium
CGCCGATGATGCCGCCGGGCACCGCCGCCAGGGCGATGGTGTACACATCGTCGGCGGTCATCGCGGTGCCGCGCACCAGCCGGGCGGTGAGCCACATGCCGATGCCGAGGCCGACGGCGCTGAAGAACCCATGCCACGTGATCAGCAGCGGGCCGAGCACGATCATGTTTGGATCGAGGTTGATGTCAATCACGCAACAACTCCAGAAGTCCGGTGAGATCGGCCACTTCGTAGTCAGGGACGGGCCCTTGCCCGCGGGCCTTGCCGGCACGGTTCACCCACACCGCACGCATGCCGACCGCGTGGGCGCCCGCGACATCCCGCGTCAGACTATCGCCCACCATGATAGCGGCTTCTGGCGGTACCGCCAGCCGTGCCAAGGCTGCCAAAAAGGGTTCGGGCCGGGGTTTGCCGTAGCCCACTTCGCCCGAAACAGCGATCGCCCCGAACCGCGCGGTAAGCCCGGCGGCAGTGATCTTCTCGCGCTGAAGGCAGCTTAAGCCGTTGGTCACCAAGCCCAAGCTCCTCCGTGCCCCCAGCGCATCAAGCACTGCGGTGGTTTCCGAGAACAGCTCCGCCCCCAGGGCGCGCCGTTCTGCCTGAAAGCGGAGGTCGAGTTGGTCGGCCAGCCCATCCTCGACGATTTCCAGAGCCTCCAGCAGGCCTTCCCACACCGCCGGCCGATAGGCTTCGAGCACCCAGCTGCGAATATGAGGCATCGGTGGGTCCTCGCCCTCGAATCGGGCCCACAGCGCCTCCCAGGCACTCACCCCCAGCGCGTCCATGCGCGGGTAGTGCGCCGCCGCCTGCCAGAGGTTGCAGGCGTGCGTCAAGACTGCCTGGGCGACCTGAGGAACGAGAAAGTACTCGCGTCCTCGCAATGTTGCGACGGTGGTCTCCAGCGCCCGAACCACTTTGGCGTCATCGGGGACCAGCGTTTCGTCAAGGTCGTAAAGTATCGCGCGTACCCCGCTCAAGCTAGTCTGCATAGGTCAAGGGGCCTGCGGGGTCGGGCAGCAAAACGCCCCCGAGCCCACGGAGGCGTCCATAAATGACAATCGTGATTGCAGGCCAGTGGTGTGACGCTGGTGGTATGGTGTGGCTCGCTGCCTTCGGATGAGCGTGAGGGTTCCCTCCGCCCACACCGTACGGTTTTCGGAGCAGAGGGGGCTCCCCTCTGCCTCCCCGCCCGAAAGGGCTGCCGCCCTCTCGGGACTTACCTGCCGCACCGTGCAACGCCACATCAGGTGCATCACACCATTAGACCCGCACCGGCCGCACGTTCTTGACCCCCGGTACCGCTGCGACCTGCCGCCGCACCGGCTCGTCGATCGCATTGTCGAGCCCCAGCACCATCAGGGCGCGGCCACGCGGGCGGTCTCGCCCCACCTGCATGAAGGCAATGTTGATATCGGCGTTGCCCAGAATAGTGCCGATGGCCCCAATCTTGCCGGGGCTGTCGTCGTTCTCCAGCAGCAGCAGATAGGGCACCGCCGCCATCTCCAGATCGACCCAGTAGTCGTTGATGCGGACAACATGCGGCGTTTCGTGGTGGTTCATGCCCGATACCACCACATGGCCGCCGGTAGCCTGCGCGGTCACTGTCACCAGGTTGGAATAGGTCTCGGCGGCTGGGCCCTTCTCTTCAGTAATCCGAATGCCCCGGCTCTGGGCGATGAGGCTCGCGTTCACCAGGCTCACCCGCTCGTCGCTGATGGTGCGCAGCACACCGCCCAGCACTGCCGCCTTCAGCGGAGCGGTGTCGACGTCGGCCAAGTCGCCCTCGTACTTGATGTGCAGGCCTTGCAGTTGCCCCTCGGCGAGCTGGGTGGCGATGTTGCCGCAGATCGCGGCCACCGACAGAAACGGCGCAACCGTGCTCATGCTCTCCGCCGAGACTAGCGGCAGGTTCACCGCATAGCGGGCTGGGATGCCGCTGAGCACGTTCACCACCTCTTGGGCCACGTCTACGGCCACATTGATCTGCGCCTCGGCGGTGCTGGCGCCCAGGTGCGGCGTTACAATGATGCGGTCGCTGGTAATCAGCACCGTCTCGGTCACCGGCTCTACCGGGAACACGTCAATCGCGGCGGCGGCCACCTGCCCCGACTGCACCGCATCCACCAGCGCCTGTTCGTCGACGATACCCCCGCGTGCGGCGTTCACAATGCGCACGCCCCGCTTGCACATCGCCAGCTCTTTGGCGGTAATCAGGCTCTTGGTGGCGTCGGTCAGCGGGGTGTGCAGGCTCAAGAAGTCAGAGCGCTGCAGCACAGCCTCCAACGACATCATGTCGGTGCCCAGGTCGCGCGCCCGCTCCTCCGAGACGAAGGGGTCATAGGCCACGGTGTGCATCTCAAACGCACGGGCGCGGCGGGCCAGTTCCGACCCTACCCGGCCTAAGCCGACGATCCCGAGCGTCTTGCCGCGTAGTTCCACGCCCACAAACTCGCTGCGACGCCACTGCGCCGCCTTCATGCTGGCATGCGCCTGAGGAATGTTGCGGGCCATTGCGAGAATCAGGCCAAAGGTCAGCTCAGCGGCCGAAACGGTGTTGCCGGTGGGGGCATTCACCACGATGATGCCGCGTTGTGTGGCGGCGTCCACGTCGATGTTATCGACGCCGACACCGGCCCGTCCGATAATCTGCAGTTTGGTGCCCGCGGCAATTACCTCGGCGGTCACGCGAGTCTCACTACGGACAATCAGCGCATCGTAGTCCTTGACGGCGTCCAGCAGGTCTTGCCCCTTGAGGCCGGTGCGCACATCGACCTCAAGGTCGCGTTGCAGTATCGCTAAACCATCGGCCGCCAGCGGATCGGTGACGAGGACACGGCCACCCACCTATGCCCCCTTGGTGAAGCGGGGCATCACGGCTTTCAGCGCCGTCGAAACGTCTGCGATGTCCTGGTCAGAGACCCAGCCCAGGTGCCCCACGCGGATGAGCTTCGGTGTCAGCGAGCCTTGGCCGATCGCCAGCTCGATGTCGAACTCCTCGCGCACGGCCTTCTGAACGTCGAGGCTGCTGACGCCTTCGGGCATTTTGATGGCGGTCACCGAGTTCGAAGCGTACTTCTCGTCCTTGGGCAGGAGCTCCATGCCAAGGCTCTTCACAGCATCGCGCACCGTCTGACCCACGCGGGCGTGACGGGCGAGCACGTTCTCCAGCCCCTCGTTCACCATCAGCTCCAAGCCCTTGTCCAGGGCGTACAAGACCGACAGCGCGGGAGTCCAAGGCGTCTGATTCTTCGCCAGGTAGCTCTTCGCAGCAGCGTAGTCCCAGTACACGCGTGGCATCTTGGCCTCTTTACCGGCGTCCATCGCACGCTGGCTCACCGCAACCATCGCAAGCCCGGGAGGCGCCATCCAGCCCTTCTGGCTGCCGGTGGCGACCACATCGCCGCCCCAAGCATCCACCGGGTAGGGCAGGGCGCCGATGCCACTCACCGAGTCGACCAGCAGCAGCACGTCGAGCTCCCGCGCCAGAGCGCCCACCGCTCGGATGTCGTTGGTCACGCCCGTCGAGGTCTCGTTATGGGTGATCATCAGAGCGCGGATGTCGCGGTCGGCCACCAGCGTCTCGCGGATGCGGTTCAGGTCGGCATGTTCGCCGGCCTCGAAGCGCATGCGGATGACATTCGCGCCGAACGCGTGGGCGATCTCGGTGAAGCGATCGCCGAACTCACCGATAGATACTGCCAGTACCTTCTGACCGGGGGAGAGGGTGTTCACCACAGCTGACTCCAGCGCGCCGGTGCCCGATCCCGTGAGCACGAATAGGTCGTGCTCGGTCATCATCAGCTCTTTCATGCGAGCCGTAACCCGGGTGATGAGTTCTGCAAACTCGGGCCCCCGGTGATTCACCATTGGGGAGGCTCCCGCCTGTAGCACCTCGGGTGGGACGGGTGTTGGACCGGGGATACGCAGCTGCACAAGAGCCTCCTGAGTTTGTGTAGGGATTCACAATCCGAATTGCACCTCATTGTAAACCCCGTGGATCAGGCGGGTAAAGGCGTGCCTCGGCTTTTATAGCGGCGCGTCTGCGGCTAAAGTGGTAGACACCCACCTGGCGCTACGCTCAACAAGGCGGTCACGTATGCCCGATAACCCAATAACCCTGGTTCTCGATCCTGCACTCATCGAACAGCTCGATAGTGTGGCCGCTGCTCGCAAGACCACCCGCACCGAGATTGTGACCATGGCGTGCCGCGAGTTCATGCGCCAGCTCGGCTACATCAACAGCGGCCTGCCTGAGGCGTCGGCGCCGCACGCCGTCGACGTCTCCCCCGCCGCCGCCGCGCTCTGGGAAGCGTCGTGGATCGACACCCCCATCGACCCGGCGGAGGAGCGTTAACCGAGTGCTTGGAAGCGCCATGATGTGATCATACGTGATCATTGTGCTATGCTGCGGCCATGGCTTCCTCCCTTGTCGAAGACGCACTCACCGTTGATCAGGCTGCGCGTCGGTTGGGCGTTTCTGCCCAGACGGTGCGCCGGTGGATTCGGGTTGGCCGGCTGCCGGCCTATCGGGTTGGCGCCAAGCGCGTGCGAGTGCTCGAGGCGGACCTCAGCCAGATGATCGCGATTCTGCCCGCGAACCGGCT
The DNA here is from genome assembly GCA_009692935.1 of Dehalococcoidia bacterium. Classification (GTDB taxonomy): domain Bacteria; phylum Chloroflexota; class Dehalococcoidia; order SHYD01; family SHYD01; genus SHYE01. Next base: position 4,605 of record SHYE01000008.1, read on the forward strand.
GGAGCCGGTGGGGGTGCCCAGCCGCGAGGACGTGCTGGCGTTGGCGCCCCTGACGCCGGCAGAGATCGAGCGTCGCCTGCATGTGCTACAACGGCTAAGAGAGCGGGGGCAGCGAGACTTGGAACGCCGGGGCGGAATCCCTTTCGACGACTCGACCGACATCATTCGGGAGATGCGTCAGGAGCGAGACCGGCAGCTCGGTTACTCGTGATCTGCGTGGACGCCAGCGTCGCCGCGCAATGGATCTTTGAGGAGGACCTGTCCGCGACGGCGAGGGCCCTGCTGGCCGACATGATCACCGCAGGCGATGCACCCTGTGCACCGCCACTGCTGGCGTTCGAACTGACCAACGTGGTTCTTCAGCGCGTGCGCCGTCGTCTCATACCGGCCAACGAAGCTCGCGAGTACCTGGCCGACTTCTTAGCTCTTGGGGTGGCGGTGGTCACGGCGCCCGACATGCATTTGCGCGCGCTATCGCTGTCCACCAGGTTCTCCCTCCCGGCCGCCTACGATGCTCACTACCTCGCCCTTGCGGAGTGGTTGGGATGCCCCTTCTGGACGAACGACCGGCGCTTGGTGAACACGGTGGGCGCAAGCTTGCCATTCGTACGATGGATCGGCGACTATCAGCGCCAGCAGACCCACCCCTGATTTCCGCGCAGTAACCGCTATGACCACCTCACCCTACCGCTCCCTTCCTTCCGTTGACCGGCTGTTGGCCGATGCCCGCCTGCAGGACTTGGTTGGTGTGTACGGCTCTGCCCGGGTCACCGAGCGGGCCCGGCGCGCGCTCGATGATGCGCGGTCGGCCATCGCTGGCGGTGGCGTGGCACCTCAGGCCGAAGCCATTGCTGAACTGGTGGCCCAGGCGTTGACCGCCGACCTGCGCAGCCCGCTGCGGCCGGTGATCAACGCCACCGGGGTCATTATTCACACCAACCTAGGGCGAGCCCCGCTTTCGGCGGCCGCCATCGAAGCGATGCGACTGGTGGCCCAGGGGTACAGCAACTTGGAGTATGACCTGGAGGCCGGCGAACGCGGCAGCCGGCACAGCCACATCGAACGGCTGATCACCGAGTTAACGGGGGCCGAAGCCGCCATGGTGGTCAACAACAACGCGTCCGCTCTCCTGCTGGGCCTCAGCGCGATCGCCACCGGTAAAGAGGTCGTTGTTTCCCGCGGGCAGGCGGTGGAGATCGGCGGCGGCTTCCGCATACCCGATGTGCTGCGGCAGAGCGGCGCACGTCTGGTGGAGGTCGGCACCACCAACCGCACCTATCTAGCCGACTACGAGAACGCGCTGACCCCTGAAACGGCCGCGGTGTTGCGCGTCCACAGCTCGAACTTCCGCATTGTGGGGTTCACCCATGAGGTGGCCGTGGCGGAGCTGATCGAGTTGGCGGCGCGGCGGGGCGTGTTTATGCTCGACGACGTGGGCAGCGGCTGCCTGTTACCTACGCAGACCTATGGCCTGGCCCCCGAGCCCTTGGTGCAGGACAGCGTGGCAGCAGGGGCCAGCTTGGTGTTCTTCTCGGGCGACAAGCTGCTGGGCGGCCCCCAAGCTGGCATCGTGGTCGGCAAGCGCGCCCAGGTAGACCTCCTGAAGCGCCATCCCCTCGCCCGTGCAGTCCGTATCGACAAGTTGAGCCTGGCGGCGCTAGCGGCCACCGTACAGCACTATCTGCGTAACGAGGCCACCACTGAAGTACCGGTGTGGCGCATGATCAGCACGCCGGCCGAGGCCGTGGGGCTGCGGGCCGAGCGCTGGGCAACGGCTATAGGTGACGGCGCACACATTTTGGAGGTGCGGTCGATGATAGGTGGTGGCAGCCTCCCCGAAGAGAGTCTGCCGAGTTACGCCGTGGTGCTGGATGGGACGGCCCTTCCGGGTTCGGCGGAACTGCTGGCGGCGCAGTTGCGGACGGGGAACCCAGCGGTGGTGGCGCGTATCGAACGTGACCGGCTGCTGCTGGACCCACGCACGGTGCAGCCGGGCGAGGACGAAGCATTGATTGGGCGGGTGCGCGAGGTACTGCGGCAATAGCCGGCCTCGCCCCTGCAACAGGAAAAGAGGCAGTCGGTATGACAACGGTAGCGCCACGCACAACACTAGGGTCACCATCACGGGACTACTCGGGACAGCTCGCCAACATTTACCTCTTCCAGGGTATGACTGCCGAGTCGCTGCGCACCCTGAGCACCCGGCTCCGGCCGCTCAACTACCGGCAGGGTACTATTGTCTTCGGCAAGGACGATCCGGGCCAGACCTGCTTTCTCATCCTTGAGGGCCTGATCAAGATCTACGTGACCTCCGAGGACGGGCAGGAGGTGGTGCTCAGCATCCTGAAGTCCGGCGAAGTGGTCGGAGAGCTTTCCTTGCTGGATGGCGTTCCGCGGTCAGCGTCTGCCATCGCCATGGAGACGAGTCGCGTGCTGGCCTTAAACCGCAATGACTTCTTGGACTTCGTGCGGGAGACGCCGGAAGCTGCGATGGCGGTCCTCTCGGTGCTATCAGGGCGCCTGCGCCACGCCGATGCGACCATTACCGACGCTGCGTTTCTGGACCTGCCGACCCGTGTGGCCAAGAAACTGCTGGAGTTGGGCGAGGATTTCGGAACCAAGGTGGGCCCCGTCATTGAGATCAGCATCAAGTTGCGGCAGCAGGATTTCGCCGCAATGGTCAGCGCGACCCGAGAAAGTGTGAACCGCAGCCTGAGTGCCCTTGAGGAAGAGGGTATTATCAAGGTAGACCGTCAGAAGATCACACTGTTGAAACCGCATCTGCTGCGCGAACGGGTGGAGTACTGAGACCAGTCCTTCTCCCAATCGTTCAGAGCCTCGCGGTAACGCCGTGAGGCTCTTTCGTACCTAACGTGAACTACAAAAGCCTCAACCTCCTCGAATTCCCCAAGGTGCTGGAGCGTCTCGCCGCACTCGCCGCCTTCTCCGCGGGCAAACAGCGCGCGTTGGAGCTTGAGCCGTTGCCCACGCACGCCGCCGTGGTGCGCGCCCACCAGGAGACGGCTGAACTGCTGCACCTGCTGGAAGGCAATCTCAACGTTGGCCTGGCGGGGGCCCACGATGTCCGCCCACAGGCTGAGGCTGCGAAGCGCGGCGGACTGTTGACCGCCGCGCACCTGCTCGAGATTCGCGACACTCTCGAGTGTTCCCGGACGCTCCACCGCTCGGTGGAACGCGCGGCCTCGGTGGCGCCACTGCTCTGGGACCGGATAGAGATGCTGCCCGACACCACGGAAGTTGCGCGTGCGATTAGCCGCTGTATCGGAACCCGCGCTGAGGTGCTCGACGCTGCCAGCCCGAATCTCGCTCGGCTGCGAGCGTTGGTGAAGCACACCCACCAGCGTCTGCTGGACCGCCTGACTCATATCATGAACTCCACCAAGGGGCGGGCCGTGCTGCAAGAGCCGTTGGTCACCCTGCGCAACGGCCGCTACGTGGTGCCGGTCAAAGCAGACTTCCGTGGCGAGTTCCGCGGCATCGTCCACGACCTTTCGTCGAGCGGCGCAACCGTGTTCATGGAGCCGCTGGAGGTCGTGGAACTTGGCAACGATTGGCGACAGGCACAGCTTGAAGAGACCCGCGAAGTCGAGCGCGTGCTCCGAGAACTCTCGGATCTGGTGGGCGACTACGCCGGCGACATCACCCAATCGGTGGACACGCTGGCGTGGTTTGACCTGACGTTGGCAAAAGCCCGGTATGCGCAGCAGCTGCATGCTTGGCCCGCCACCGTCACCCAACTCACGCCCGGGCAGCGCCCCACCCTTGCGCTGAAAACCGCTCGCCACCCGCTGTTGACGGGTGAGGTTGTCCCGCTTTCCCTCACTCTTGGCGACGACGTTTCCACGCTGGTGGTCACCGGCCCGAACACCGGCGGCAAGACCGTTGCCCTGAAGACGGTGGGCTTGCTGGTGGTCATGGCGCTGGCGGGCATACCGCTGCCGGCCGAGGCTGAGGGCACGGCGATTCCCTTTTACCGTGAGGTGTTCGCCGACATTGGCGATGAGCAGAGCATCGAGCAGTCGCTCTCCACCTTCAGCGGCCACATGACCAATATCATCACCATTCTGAAGGAGGCCACCGCCGACTGCCTGGTGCTGCTCGACGAGCTGGGCGCCGGCACCGACCCCGAGGAGGGATCGGCGCTAGCACGAGCCATCCTCTCGCACCTGCTGGAACATGAGGTTAGCACGATAGCCACCACACACCACAGCGACCTCAAAGCCTTCGCTCACAACACGCCGGGCGTGCGCAACGCCTCGGTGGAGTTCGACTTGAAGACGCTTCGGCCCACCTATCGCCTCATCATCGGCATTCCCGGTCAAAGCAACGCCCTGTCCATCGCCGGACGGCTGGGGCTCCCCGTCGAGATTGGCCGGGCGGCGCAGGATCTGCTGCACCCGGAGCACCTACAGGTTGAAGCGCTGCTCAACGAGCTGCAACACGAACGCGAAGTGGCCCGCCGTGAGAGCGCCCGGGCGACCGAAGCGCGACGCAAGGCGGAGGACGCTCAACGGCGTTGGGCCGCCCACGAGACGGAAATCGAGAAGCAGCGCACCCAGCTGCTGGAGGACGCCCGGCAGCGGTTGGCCCGCCAGGAGGATGAGGTGCGGAGCCAGCTCACACGCGCTACCCAGGCCATTGAGCGGGCACTGCGTGACCAGCGGCGCGAGGAGTTGGTGGCGGCAGCGAAGGCGCTGCAGCAGGTGAGCGAACGGGTGGAGAGCAAGCGCTGGCAGGCGCCCACACGGCAGCACCGCACGCTCGGGCCGGCGGAGGTGCTGCGGCTGGTGCCGGGTGCTCGGGTGCGGCTGCGCGGTCTGGATCAGGTGGTGGAGGTAGTGGAGCCACCAAATGAGCAGGGGGACGTTGCCGTGCTGATGGGGCAGTTCCGCTCGATAGTCAAGGTCGGCCAGCTTGAGCCGGCCGGACCCAGCGCTCCGAACGCCCCCGGCGCCATGCCTGAGGCTCGCCATCGGGGCTGGACGCTGCAGGCAGGCCCAACGGAACCGGTGGAGTCTGAGGTGCATCTGCGCGGGCAGCGCGTCGATGAGGCTTTAGGCAAGCTCGACCAGTATCTGGAGGATGCATTCCGCGCGGGCCTGCCCTTCGTCAGGGTCATCCATGGCAAAGGCACCGGCGTCATGCGCCAAGCCGTTCGTGACGTGCTCTCGCAACACCCACTGGTGCGCGGCTACGAGACCGCCGCTCGTGAGCAGGGCGGCGAGGGCGTAACCGTGGCGACGCTGGCGCACTAGCCCCGGTGGCCGGCTTCGCTGAACTCGCCCCCCGCCTCCAGCAGGCTTTGCTGCTGGATTGGGATGCGCAGGAACTCCGCGGTCCGCAGTTCCTGCGTCCCGATGGGGTTGCCCGCAAGAAGCTTGCCGGCCTGGTGAGCCCACGTAGCGATGCGGCGGTGACCTGGAGTGTCTTCCGTACCCTCCAGCGCCTTCCGGCGCAGGGGTGGCTCCCGCACGTACTGAGACCCCAAGCCCACCACGGAGACTGGGATCCGGCCGAGTTCACCTGGTGGAGCAGCGTACCTGCTCCACGCTCGCATCTGCTCTGGCTCCTCGATCATATGGACGGTCTTGCCCCCGCCGAAGTGACGCAGCAGGCCGCCGCATTGGCGCGCCTAACGAAAGTCGCCGAGCAGCGCGATGGTTGGAAGCGCATGGTAGCCGAGGGAGCAGACCGCGGCGACGGGGTACTGGAACCTGCCTTTGAGGCCGACCTTGTCATCACCACGCCGGGCCATGTGGTGGTGGTGATGGGGGTGTACCAGCACGATATCGAACGCCGGACCTTTTGGGACGCCCACCGCGATGCCCTCGCACGGGGGCTCGACACGGCGCTGGAGCTGGCAGGGCCGGACCGCGTACCCTGGCTCTTATTCGTGACCGACGACTATCGCCATGAGGGCCCCGAAACCCGGGCAATGGCCTACGAGGCGCTTGCCTCACGCTACAGCAGCGACCGCGCCTTCTTGGCGGCACGACTGCCATCTCGCGATGCGGCGCAGATCGATCGCCTGGCCGGCCAGCTCCGATGGCTGAGCTGGGCAGACCTGCTCGATGTTGTCCTGGATCACTCGTCCGGCCTTCCCGGCGATGGACGCCTGATGCTGCGCAGGCTGGTGGACTACCTCCATGGGAAGCAGCTGCTGTTCAAAGGCGGATAGCGTCAGCAGCCACATTGCACGCCGTCAAGCTTCTCTCCTTGGTGCTCGCTGCCGATGATGACCTATGAGGCATTTTCCGCATGAGCGTCCTACCGAGCCTTTCGAGTAGGGTGGCGCATAAACGAGGCGACAATGAGTGCACACGCTACCACAAGATAACGCCCCCGGCGCCAAACCCGGATTCTCCGCGTTGGCCGGCATGCTCAGTCGCGAGAGTTTCATGACCGGACCCATGGTGGGCCACGCGCCACCGATCGCGACGGCAGACAACACAGCGCCGGCTCCGCCCGCCATCGTCGAGCAGGAGGCCGCGGAGCTTACGGCAGTGCAGCAAGCCGTGCGCTCTCGTTTCGCCCGCGTAGGTCAGGAACTGGGCATGAGCGATTTCGCCGAAGCCGCAACGGCGGTGCTCACCGAACGCGAAGCGCTGATTGCCGCCGGACAACCGCGCTCGGCAGGCCACCGAAGGTTCGGCAGTGAGCAACAGCCGGCGTCCTCGGCAGCGGCGGGGCCCAGGAAGAGCATGCTGACGCTGCGAGCTGGCCTCACGCAGGTCCTGGCAGATCCTAAGCAACTCCCCACGGTGCCCCTGGTCTATCAGAAGCTGTCCCGGTTGGTCGCCGATCCGAACGCATCGGTCAACCAAGTCAGCGAGGTCGTCTCAGGCGATCCCGCCAGCGCTTCTCGGCTGCTTCAAGTCGTCAACTCGCCCTTCTACGGTATGCGCAAAAAGGTCGATACCATCAGCCTTGCGGTCAAGCTGTTGGGCTTCCAGACCGTGAAGGACCTGGTGCTGGCCATTACCGCCGAGGGTATGTTCAAGGCGCCGCCGGGCATCGACCCCAAGGCCGTGGAGCAACTGTGATATCACTCCATCGGGGCCGGCGTCGCGGCCAAGATCATCGGCCGCCGGATGCGAGCGTCGGACCTGGAGCAGTTCTTCGTTGCTGGACTGTTGCACGACATCGGCAAGATGATCTTGCTGCGCAGCGCCGCCGAGGCCTTTCAGGCCACGCTTGATGTGGCGGCGCAGGAGCAGGTTTTGTTCTTGGATGCCGAGAGTGTGGTGACCGGCATTAACCACGCCGCCATCGGCGCGATGCTTGCCGAAAAGTGGGGCTTTCCGCCCAGCCTCGCTGAAGCTGTCAGCCTGCACCACCGGCCCGACCAGGCGAAAACCCATCCGATGCTCGCCGCCGCGGTACACGTGGCGGACCTCATGAGCCGCGCGCTCGAGATCGGTTCGGGTGGCGATGCGCTGATACCGGCCCTCAATCCGGTCGCACAGAGGGCCCTGGCGTTAGATGCAGCCAAGGTCAAGGACATCATGGCAGAGGTGGAGCAGGAGTACCCGGACGTCGAGGCGAACCTCACGGGCGGCGCCTCTCAGCGGGCGGCTGCCTGAGCCCGTCACGCGCTAACGAACCTGCACCACTTCCGAGATTGGCTCTTCGAGACCCAGCAGGTAGTCTCGCACCAACCGGTTAACGGTCTCGGGGCGTTCGATCATGGGCAAGTGCCCGGCCCGTTCCACCACCTGCAGGGTAGCGTGAGGCATGCTGCGCTGCAGCGCCTCGCCTTGCCCCAACGGCGCCAGGCCATCAAGCCGGCCCCAGACCAGCAGGGTGTCGTGCTCGAACGCCCCCAGCGCCTGCGTCATCGCCGGAGCAGCGGTACGGCCCTGCAGCAGGCCGGTCAGGGTGGTGCGCCCCTTCCACTGCCGTTCGAACTCCTGCCCGTTGCGCACGTTCTGCCACTCGGCTCCGAAGCCGTACGCCTGCGCCGTCGCAATCAGGCCAAGCTTCCCGAAGGTCTTCGCTGCGAAGGCGTCCTCGTCCAGCGAAGCCAGGTCTGCGCTGGGTGCCGCCGGGATATCCAGGCCCAGTGGGTCGATCAGCACCAGGCGGGACACCCGTTCCGGGTGCGCTGTCGCCAAGCACGCGGCCACCCAACCACCGATGGAGTGTCCGATAACCGTCACCTGTTGGAGGCCAACATCGTCCAGGAGGCGCAGCATCAGCCCGGCGTAGGCATCCGCCGAATCGAGCCCTTCCGGCGGCTGGCCCTGCTGCCAACCGGGGAGCTGGGGTGCGACGGTCAGCGTGACCGTGGCCAGCGCCATCTGAAACGACTCCCACTTGCCGCCGCCGCCTAGGCCATGCACGTACAGCACCGGCTCCACATCGCGCTGCAGCCCGCCCTTGAGGTAGGGCACGCTGAAGGGCGGAAGACTCGCCGTGTGCCGTGTAAAGATTGCCCCGTCGCCTGCACCCATCGTTGGTCCTTGCTTCTGACTGAGATTCACACCCGCTACGTGACCATAGGCGAGGCTTCTACCCTCCCCTAGCCCATCCCTCCAAGGGAGGGGAACGATCGCAACGCTCTCAGTGTTGCCAGCAGGAGCGCGCCCCTCGGAACGTAGCATGCTCCGCCTCGTCATTCCTCCCCCTGCCTAGGGGGAGGCTAGGAGGGGGTTCCGGCAGCCCCCGATGCACATATCGTCGCTACGCCGTCTCGTTCCACCACAGCTTCACGCACTCCAGCTCAAACGCCGAGGCGTCGGCATAGGGGTCGGGCTCGGGCGCACCCTCGGGCACCGAGACCGCCACCCGAATCACGTAGTCTTCACCGGCTTCGGCGCGCCGCTGTACGGCCACCGCAGCTTCGGGCGCCCGCTGGTCAGCCACTGCGGCGAACGTGGCGTAAGGCCCCTCGAATATCGTGATGCGCTCGGAGCCGGTCTTGTAGTAGGATTCCACCTTCACCGTGGCATCGGCAGGCAGCGCTGCCCCACCGGCCGCCTCCATCCATAGGCGCAGGGCCGCGCCGCGGTGCTCGCTGGTGGGCCCCACCAGAATGAACTGGAACGGCGCGCCGTCCGGTCCGCGCTCGGGCACCCGCAGCTCCCAGCCCGCGCTCACCCGGCCAGCGGCCACCTCCCGGAACTCGCCGAACAGGTCCGGAGACTCGCGGCACAGGGTGTAGTTGGCGTCGGCGTACAGCGGCAGCGCGTAGCTCATCCCGCAGCCCCGGCCGGCGCCGGCAGCTCCGACCCCGCGTCGGGGTTCAGCGCCCGCAGCTTGGGCATGACGTATTCAGCGAACAACCGCTTGGAGTTCATGACGTTGGCGTGACTGTTACTGCCCATCCGGAACATGCCCAGAAAGTGGCCATAGCCCGCGGCCTCGGCGTCTTTCTTCAGCCAGTCGGCCACGTAATCAGGGTCGCCGCACACGATGAAGCCATCCTCGCGCAGCTTCTCGAAGGGCGCCCCCGGCCCCGGCATCCCCGCGCCCGGATGCTTGCGGAAGTCGAACGAGCGGTCGGTCTGGACCCCGGGCACCGGCGCCGACACCTGCACCGGCCGGCTGAACGTCGCCAGCCGCCGCACATACATCACTGCCTCCCGGCACTCCTCGATAGCCTTCTCGGTGGTCTCGGCAACGTGCACATAGCGGGCGCCAATCAGGTGCTGCGGGCCGGGCTCCCAACCGAACTGCTCCTTAGCAATCTGCTTGTAGTAGTCGAACACATCGGTGAAAGCCAGCGTGGGCTCCCACACCCGGGCAATGGGGATGTGACGCTCCGCCGCGAACTCGATCGTCTCGGCCGACCCCGCCGGCATCCAGATGGGGATGGGCTGCTGCACCGGCCGCGGCCACACCGAGACGGCCCGCAGCTTGTAGAACTGCCCCTCGTAGTCGAATATCTCCTCCCGCAGCGCCCGCACCAGAATGTCGTAGCTCTCCACAAAGCGCTCCCGGCTGGTGAAAGGGTCAATGTTATACGACACGAATTCCTGGGGCACGCCGCGCACCACGCCGCCGATGAACCGGCCGTTCGACAGCACGTCCATCTGCGCGAACTCCTCGGCGGATTGCACGGGATGGCGCAGCGGCAGCACGTGGCCGATAACGCCGACCCTCAGCCGCTTGGTGCGGGCGATCAGCGCGGTGGCCAGCACGGTGCTGGAGGGGTTGATGTTGAAGTAGGTGAAGTGGTGCTCGTTGACGAATGCACCGTCGAAGCCGAGCGCTTCGCACAGCTCCCACTCCTCCAGGTGCTCCTGATACGTCTGTACCGCCACGGCAGGGTCGCAGAACCGGTTGGTCTGCTTCACCTCGGGGCCAATGTCGCGGGGAATGGCGGGGTACGTCGTCTCGTCGAAGCTATAGAAGCGCACGCGGGCTCCTTCGCCGCTTGGCGGCTTGAGCAGAGGTTGTGCGCCAGTTCTATCACGACGCGCCTGCGGGGGTCAACGGCGGGGCTGGACTGGAAGGCGATGCGAGGCGTGGGGTTCACCGTCATTGCGAGCCCGGCGTCAGCCAGGCGTGGCAATCATGCACGGGCGCGAGGCACGCCAAACGCCGGGGAAGGGGAGGTGGCGGCCTGCTAGCGCGGGGCCAGCTCCAGGAACTTCTCGCGGTGTTTTTCCATCAGCATGCCCAGCTCGGCCTCGGCGTCCACCACGTCCAGCGGACGCACGCGGTGTACCTCGCCGTTGAGCGCGGCGTAGGGCGCTATGCCCTCGGTGGCCTGCTTGGCCAGGCGTATTAGCATGCGGCGCATGGTGATGATGGCGAGGTCGGTGGTGCCCAGATGCTCCACCGTGCGGTTCAGAATGCGGGGCATGGTGTCGGTCATCGCCATGTCCTGAATACGAATCTCGGGGATGCCGGTGAAGTTCAGGGCCTTCTGCAGCTCCCGGTCGATCTTGAAGTCGTTCTCGGGGTTCAGGCTGCTCTGCCAAGTGCCGGCAATCAGCCACGGCCGCTGGCCCAGCCGCTCGGCCGGCATCGGGCGGTCGGGGTTATAGCTGGTGGTGAACCACCAGGTGTTGTGGTCATCGAGCGGTATCAGCATGAAACACGTGCGGGGCCAGGCGGGCGAAGGGATGGTGGTGTAGGTCGGCAGCATGAACGGGGTCAGCCGCCAGTAGTACTCGTCATTGCCGGCGTTGCGACGGGCCCCATACACGAACCCGAAGTCGGTCTCCTTGATGGTGAGCCGCGGCGAGCCGTCGGGCGAGAGCGTGCCGCGTGCGCCCCGCGGATTACGCGGCGCCAGCTCGAAGCTGCGGTGCAGGAACGAGATGTGCGCCGAGTCGATGTTGCCCTCCACGCCCTGTGCGTAGTTCGAGGGCTGAATCCACTTGTTGATGACCTTGTGCCCGTCCGGCAGGTCCAGCCAATCGAGCTGCGGGATTTCGGGCGACAGCTCGGCCGGGCCCATGTAGATCCAGATCACGCCACCGCGCTCGACGCCCGGGTAGGCGGCGGCCTTGATCTTGTGCTTGAAGTTGCTCTCCGTCGGCTCGTTCGGCATGTCGACGCAGGCGCCGGACACGTCGAACTTCCAACCGTGGTAGACGCAGCGGAGGCCGTCCTCCTCATTGCGGCCGAAGAACAGGCTGGCGCCGCGATGCGGGCAGGCGTTCTGCATGAAGGCGATGCGGCCGCTGGTATCGCGAAACGCCACCAGGTCTTCGCCCAGCAGGCGGACGCGTACCGGCGCGCAGTCGGGCTCCGGCAGCTCGGCCGGCAGCAGCGCTGGCAACCAGAAACTGCGGAAGAAGGCCCCCATAGGTGTGCCGGGGCCGGTTTGGGCCAGCAGGTCATTATCTTGTTGCGTCAACATGGCTTGTCCTTACTTGCGTGTTGTCGTTGTGCTGATGGGATGCAGGACGGCCTTCGGATGAGCGTTGCCTATCCCGCCCGCCGCCCTCATGAACTTGAAGGCGGGGGACCCCCGCGCCCCCAGCAGGAAGGGCTGCTGCCCTCACTGCCCTCGCCCGGCCGCCGCTACTTGGCGGCTTTAATGTTCCAGATGTGGGTCCAGCTTCCGCTGATGGAGCCGGAGTAGTTCCAGCTTCCCACCACCTTGGGGTCCACGGCTACTTCGGTCGGCAACCAAAACAGCGACACGAAGTGGTGGCCGGTGTACAACTCCTCGCCCACCTTCTGCCAAATCTCGCCGATTCGCTTTTCGTCGAGCGTGGTTTGGAGCTGCTTGAGCAGCACGTCGGCCTCGGGCTGTTGCGGGCCGGAACCGCTGGGGGTGCCCGCGGTGCTGCCGAACTGGGTGATGCCCACCCAGGCGTTGGAGCTGGTGCCGTTCACCCGCGCATGGTTGGTGAGTTCGTAGGCTCGCGTCTTGTTGGTATACGACGCGCTGTCGATCTGTTCGAGCGTGACGTTCACGCCGACTCCCCGCCAGTACTGCGCCAGCGACTCGGCAATATCGTCGGACGCCGGCAAGCCGGTGGCCGGTACCCCCACGGTGATGCTGACGTTAGCGGCGTTGCCGGGGCCGTAGCCGGCTTCTTGCAAGAGGCGGCGGGCGGCGGCTTGGTCAAAGCCGTACTCATCCTTGTAGCGGGTTTCCCAGCTCTTGTCCCAGGCCTCGCGGCTGGGGTTCAGCGGGTTGTTGAACAACGGCTGGCCCTTGCCCCCGAAGAACGCCTTGTTCAACTCGTCCTTGTTGACGGCCTTGTTCAGCGCCTTGCGAACCTTGACGTTCGTGAGCGCCGCCGCCGGGTCGCGCCAGCCGGAGTTCGGATCGTTGGCATCCTTCATCGCGCAGCACTGATGCGCGGCGAACACCCGGTAGGCGGGCACATTGCCCGTCATGAGCTTGAATCCCTGCTTTTCCGCCTGCTTCAAGAGATCCTCGGGGACCGGGGCCATGTGAGCCTCGCCCGCCAGCAAAGACGCCATGCGGGTCGAAGCCTCCTTCACGAACCGGAACTCGAACTCGCTGAAGTCGGGGGTGGCTTTCCAGTGCTGGTACGGCACCTTCTTGTAGCGAATGTACTGACCCTGCGCCCGGCCGTTGTACATATAGGGCCCGGTGCCCGGCAGCGCCGGCTTAGTGAGGTCAGTGGGCGGTCCCAGCTGCTCGAAGGCCTTGGTGCTCCAGATCTCGTATCCCCCGAGCTGGTCCGACACATAGTCGAGGAAGTTGGCGTCGGGCCGGCTGAGCTGAATGATCGCCTTATCGTCGGCGACCGCCCGCACCTCCTTGACCGCGCCCCACCACATGGCGGTGACTCCCGAGATGGAGTCGCGCTTGCTGATCTCGGTGAACGGCTGAATAAGGTCCTTCGCCGTGAACTCGCCCCATTCTCCCTTCACCCCCGCGGTCTCGGTATGGAACTTCACGCCCCTGCGAAGCGTGAACTCGTAGGACGAACCGTCGGTACCCACCTTCCATTCGGTTGCCAGCGCGGGGGTGCGCTTACCGGTGTTCTCGTCCACGCCAAGAAGCGATTCGTACATCGGCGTATACTGCCACGCGTTGGGCGTGCTCAGGTTGCGGGTCTCGTTGATTTCGCGCGCCGGCGGTTCGGTCACGAACACCAGCCGCTCCACCTTGGGCTTGGCTGGCCCGCCACCTCCAGTGTCGCCGCCCCCGCCGCCACCCGGCGCCTGCGGACTCTGGCAGCCCGCCGCGGTCAGCAGCATGGCCCCACCAACAAGCGACGACGCCCACCACCCCGGTACCACCACAGACCAGTTCCCCATTGACTAACCTCCAAAGCTTGAAACATGCGAGCACTCAGCGCTAGCCGGACTGCCCCTAGTGAGGCATTGCAAAAGCGTATCGATTACCACCTCAAACTGTCAAACCAAGGATCAACCCCGATCTCTCTGGTAACACTAACCGTTTGTCGCCTGGCGCTGCATCCACCATACTGTCGGTTACCCATCCTGCTAAAGGTGCATATGCCGCTCCGCAGTCTGCTATTCGTACCGGTGCTACGCGAACGCTTCGTAGAGAAAGCGGCAACCTCGGGCGCCGATGCGATCATCCTGGACTTGGAAGACTCGATAGCCGCGGCGGAAAAGGCTCCCGCGCGCGCCGCGGCGCCGGAGGTACTTCAGCGGGTCGCGGCGCAGCATCCCCAGGTGTTCATCCGGGTGAATGGGCTGGACACGGGGTTGCTGGAGCAAGACCTGCATGCTGCCGTAGCGCCTGGGTTGGCGGGGATCAGCCTGCCGAAGGCGAACGGCCCCGAAACCGTCAGGCAAGTGGATGCGTACCTCACCCTTCTAGAGCGTGTACGTGGCCTGCCGTCCGGCTACGTGCGGCTCCTGCTCTGGATCGAGTCGGCCAAGGGCGTGATGGCTGTGGAGCAGTCGCTGGCAGCTTCACCACGGGTGCTGGGGGCATGCTTTGGTGCTGAAGACTACACGGCAGACCTGGGCATCGTGCGCTCCGAGGGCATGGAGGAAGTGGCCTGGGCCCGCACCCGCATGGCGGTGGCCTGCCACGCGGCCGGCGTGCTCGCACTGGATACACCGGCCGCTGAGTTCCGCGACCTGGCCAAGCCGCGTGCCGAGGCGGCTTTCGCCCGCAGCATCGGCTATCGCGGAAAGCATTGCATTCACCCCGATCAAGTGGCGGTATGCAACGACGTGTTCGGTCTGTCGGACGCCGAGGCGGCCTGGGCCAACGGTGTGGTGGCAGCCTACGAGGCCGGCGAACGCGCGGGGCTGGGCGCGGTGGCGCTCGACGGCGCAATGGTGGATCGGCCGGTGTACCTGCGCGCGCTGCGGCTGCTGGGCCGGTGACGCCCGTTCGATGCACACTGCCATCTACCAGGTGCTGCAGCAGGTAGCGCGTGAGGCTGGCGCCATCACCTACGCCGAGCTGGCGCCGCTGGCCGAAATCGACCTTCGCCTGCCGGATGACCGGGCGGCGCTGGCGGTAATCCTGGACGAGATCAACCTGCACGAGCACAATGAGGGGAGGCCGATGCTTTCGGCAGTGGTGGTGCTTGCCGGCCGGCAGACGCTAGGCGCCGGATTCTTTGCCTGCGCTCAACGGCTGGCTCGCGTGGTGGGCGCCGACCCGCAACGCTTTTGGCAGGACGAGCTGGCCGCCGTGTACCGCACCTGGCCCCCAACCATACCCGCAAAAGGATAGCAACCATGCAAGAAGCAGTCATCGTCGCCGGCGTTCGCACGCCTTTCGGTACCTTTGCGGGCAGCCTTGCCGAGGTACCCGCCACCACCCTGGGCAGCGTGGTCATTCGAGAAGCCCTGCAGCGGGCCGGTGTGGCCGGTGACCAGGTGGACGAAGTGATTATGGGCAACGTCATTGGCGCGGGCCTGGGCGAGAATCCCGCCCGCCAGGCTGCCATTCACGGCGGCATTGACATCAGGACGCCCGCGATGACGGTGAACAAGGTGTGCGGCAGCGGCATGAAGACCATCGCGCTGGCCGGGCAGTCGATTCGTCTGGGCGAGGCCGAGGTGGTGGTGGCCGGCGGCTTCGAGAACATGAGCCGCGCCCCGTACCTGTTGCCCAAGGCTCGCTTCGGCTACCGCATGGGCGACGCGACGATGGAGGACAGCCTGCTGCGCGATGGCCTGCTGTGCGCCTTCGAGAACTGTCACATGGGCGTGACCGCCGAGAACGTGGCCAAGGACTACGGCGTCAGCCGCATCGCCATGGACGAGTTCTCGGCCGGCAGCCAGGCCAAGGCGGCCAAGGCCATCGCCGCCGGGCGCTTCGACCGCGAGATCATCGCCGTGCCGGTACCGCAAAGGCGGGGCGACCCGCTGATGGTAACGCTGGATGAGCACCCCCGGCCCGACAGCACCGCCGACAAGCTGGCGAAGCTGCCCACGGTGTTCCTCTCCAAGGACGGCAGCGTCACGGCGGGCAACGCCTCGGGCATCAACGACGGCGCTGCCGCGGTGGTGGTGATGTCACGGCAGCGGGCCGAGGCCGGCGGCGTGAAGCCGCTCGGCCGCATTGTCGCCTTTGCCTCGGCGGGCGTGGAGCCGCGGGTCATGGGTATCGGCCCAATTCCCGCCACCCGTAAAGTGCTGGAGCGCGCCGGACTGCAGATGAAGGACATCGACCTCTTTGAGCTGAACGAGGCCTTCGCCGCCCAGGCCATCGCCGTGGCCGAAGAGCTGAAGTGGGACATGGACCGCATGAACGTGAACGGCGGCGCCATCGCGTTAGGCCACCCGGTAGGCGCCAGCGGCACCCGCATCGTCCTCACGCTGCTGCATGAGCTTTCGGAGCGCGGCGGCCGCTACGGCCTGGCCACCATGTGCTGCGGTGGCGGCATGGGCGTCGCCATGGTGGTAGAGCGGCTGTAGCCCCCAGCCCACGAACCCGCCGTCATTGCGAGCCCGGCGTCAGCCGAGCGTGGCAATCGTGCACAGGCGCGAGGCACGCCAAACGCCGTGGGCGCGGCGTCGGCGACACGATTGCTTCGGCGCCTGCCGGCTTCTCGCAATGACAGCTTCCCCACAGACTTGCCGCGAGACCGGCGCGCGAAGGTGTGGACATCGGCCTAATGTAAGTAGGACTTACGTATTGTGAGGGCATCCTCACGTTCTTAAGTTCAAGGAGGTTCGTTATGGCGTTCGAGCTAGCGTGCGAGGACCTGGGCATGGCCGATTGCGACTTTGTGGCCAAGGGGCAGACTATGGATGAGCTGATGGCCAGTGGCGCCGCTCACGGCAAGTCGGCGCACGGCATGACCGATGCCCAGATGCAAGACCCGAAGCTGGGGGAGGCCGTCAAGGCCGCTGTCCGCCAGGTTGCGTAGGGGACTTGCTGCGCGAGGGTGGCCCTCGGAGCCGCCCTCGCAGCGGGGTGACACATGGCTATCGATGTGACCGCACACCTCACCATTGCCTGTAACCGGGCTCGCGTAGCAGCGCTTGCTATGGACCCTGAGCGCGAGCGCACCTGGATCGGCGGCATCAAAGAGACGCACGTCCAGACGCCCCTCCCACTGGCAGTCGGCTCCCGCGTCGCACGCGTCGCCTCCTTCGCCGGTCGCCGAGTGGACTACGTGCTGGAGGTGGTAGCGCTGGAGTTGGACGCGCTGCTGGACATGCAGTCGGTGCAGGCGCCCTTCCCCATGCGGGTTACCTACAGCTTCATCGATGCCCCCGATGGCGGCACCGTGGCCGGCATTCGCATTCGTGGTGGTAGTGGCGGCGCCATGGCCATGCTCGGCCCGCTCACCGCATGCATGGTGAAGCGCAACATCAGCGCTGACCTGCGCCGCCTCAAGGCGCTGTTGGAGGCCGGCGGCGGGGCCACTACCCGGTAGCTGGGTCTATTTGACCCGCGCAATGCCCCAGGGCTTGGGCACGAATCACCCCTTCAGGTGCTCGAGGGTCGTCCACCCCTTCCACAGCAGTGCGCGTGGGGCATCCACCACTCGGTCGAGCACCAGCTCCCACTCACTCGTTCCGCCGTTCGCTGTCGTCAGGTCATCTCCTTGTGCTTGTTGTCCCGCCAACACGTGGTGGTGAGAACCGGGCTGCTTCCCGCATTGCCACCCGAGTGCCGCTCTGCTATGGGTTGCCGTGGCCAGCGCCGTCGCCAACCTGCACGTGCCGCAAGGCCGCCAACACGAATCCCGCGAGCACCAAGCAGCCCAGCGCTGCCACCCATGCGGCGAAGTGCATCCCCTGCAGGTACGCTCCCTGGGCCAGCGCCGCCAGCTCGCTGCCAATGCCCGCCGGCAACTCAGCGGCGACCGCCATTGCCCCGCCCAGCGTGTCGCGCGCAGCCCCGGCGCTCTCGGCCAGCAGCTCACCCGGCAGTGCACCGCCCATCGCCGCCCGGTACAGCGCCGTGCCGATGGTGCCGAAGATGGCGATCCCCAGCGCGCCGCCCAGCTCTGCGCCGGTCTCGGCCAAACCCGAGGCCGCGCCAGCCCGTTCGGGCGCCGCAGAACTCATAACCATATCGACGGCGAGCGTGAACACCGGTGACAGTCCCAAGCCAAACGCGGCGGTCGCTAGCGCGAACGGCAGGAACGCTGTATCCGGGCCAACTTGGGTGATGGCGCCGGCGCCGGCTGCCGCCACCAGCATGCCACCAGCCATGAGCCCCACCGGTGGCGCCCACCCGACCAGCCGCGGCGTGAGATTGGACCCCACCACGAACGCCAGGGCCCATGGCAGCGTCCATACCCCCGATTCCAGTGGGGAGAGGCTGCGCACCAACTGCAAGTACTGCGGCAGGTACAGGAAGCCGCCAAACACCACGAAGGCGCCCAGAGTGTAGACCACCAGCGATGCGCTGAACGCCGGCGACTCGAACAGCCGCAAGTCGATGAGCGGGTCGGCCAGCCGCCGCTGCCGCTGCACGAAGACCACGCCTGTCACCATGCTCAGTGCGATGGAAGCGACCGGTACCAGGCTAGGACCATCCTGCGCGAGCTGCTTTAGCCCGAAGATGAGCGAGAGCACCGCAACCAGCGACAGTGCAGCACTGAGCAGGTCCAGCCTACCGGCCTGGGGGTCCCGGAACTCCGGCAGCAGCTTGGGGCCCGGCACCAACAGCAGCAGCATCACTGGTACC
>SHYE01000009.1 GCA_009692935.1 Dehalococcoidia bacterium
CATACACCGGATCGTCAGGGGCGATGATGTCCGTAAGCGAGGGCGGCAGCAGAGCTGCTTGGTCAGGCGTGTAGGGGTGGTAGGGACGCATGCCCCATGATCCCCCGCGCAGCTCCAGACGGCAAGCCACTAAATGGACAGGCTCCTAGTGCAGGTAGCCACCGCCGTCGCATGAAAACAGACGACGTCCATGTTCCGCTCACCCTGAGGCCCTCGAAGCACGAGCGGGCTACCGCGTTCCGGTTAGCTGGTTCTCCGCTCGTCCTTCGAGAGCCTCAGGGTGAGCGGGCTGGAGCTAGCGACAGGCGTCGGCGAGCTTATTTGCGTAGCAATGACAATCCCCTGGAGTCCGAGTTCAGCAGTCTATCAGGGAGGCAGGCAAGGAGCTCTATGTTAGCGCCGCTGGCTACCCGACCGGCCTCGACGTGATGATGGCGATCTGTGCTCGGGCGCTGGCCGCGGTTAGAGAGTCGCGGCCAGCATCAGCTTGGCCTTGACGACGTCCAGCGCCATCTGCTGCTGGAGCGCCTCCGCCGATGCAAACTTCTGGTCACCCCGCACCTTGTCCACCCACTCAACGGCGATCTCGGCGTCGTAAAGGTCGCCACTGAAGTCGAACAGCAGGACCTCGATGATGCGTTCCTGCCCATCGAAGGTCGGACTTGTGCCAACATAGGTCGCCGAGTCGTATACCCGGTCACCAACATACGTCCTGGTGGCATAGATGCCGTCGGCAGGCAATGCCCGGTCGCTATTAGGGCGCAGGTTTGCGGTGGGATAGCCAAGCTGCCGGCCGCGCTGGTGCCCGTGCATCACGGTGCCGCGGGTCAGCAGTGGGCGCTCGAGCATGCGGGCAGCGCCAGCCACGTCGCCCTCTGCCAGCGCGGTGCGGACGGCGGTGCTGCTCACTTTGGCATCGGTCAGGGCCACCAAGGGAATGATAGTCAGCTCGAAACCGAGCTGCGTCCCGATCTCCTGCAGGGCCGCAGCATTGCCGGAGCGGTCCCGGCCTAGCGCGAAATCTGCCCCGATGACCAGCCCCGTCATCTGCAGACGGCTGACGAGTGCAGCGGCAAACTCGCGCGCCGTCAAGTTGGCAAGGTCACGGTCGAAGGTGATGGGGATTGCCATGTCCACACCGCAGGCCTTGATGAGATCGAGCCGCTCGTCCAGCGGCGTGATCACCGGCACGCCGTTCCCAAGCCTCAGAACCGAGCGCGGATGTGGGTAGAGCACGAGCACGGCCGATGCGGCCTGTTGCCGAGCCGCCTGATCAATCGTCGCCTCAATCAGCGCCCGATGCCCGGCGTGCACGCCGTCGAATACGCCGATGGTGCACACCGTGGGACGCCGGACGGCGTGACTGGTTAGTTCATCCTGAAGGGACATCAGTAAGGGGTTCTCTAGCCATCGGGGAAATTAGCGACAAAAAAAGCCGCACCTGCGGCTGCACAAAATGCTAGCATCAGGGGTGTTATTGGTCAAGCTAACCCCGTCGGAGCACGCCTGAACATCGTCTACGTTGGTACCTTCGCCATGGCGCCCAAAAGCACCATGCGGGCCCGCGCTTTACCCCTGGCGCAAGTGTTGGCCGCCCAGGGCCACAACGTGACGTTGGTTCTGCCGCCGTGGGACAACCCCGCGGACGCTGGCCGTGTCTGGAACGAGGGGCCGGTGCAGGTGATGAACGTGCCACTCGCACCCGCAATCCCGTTGCTCGGCCACCTGCTGTTGGGTCTGCGCGTGTTGTGGACCGTACTCAGCCTTCACCCAGATGTAGTGCATGCGTTCAAGCCCAAAGGATTCAGTGGGTTCGTCGCACAAGCGGTGCAGGCGATGCAGGCCATCGGGCTGCGCCGAAGCATCCGGGTGGTTGTGGACACCGACGACTGGGAGGGCGACGGCGGCTGGAACGACCAAGAGCCGTACCCCTGGTGGCAAAAGCGGTTATTCGCCTGGCAAGAGCACCGGCTGCTGCGCCACGCACCAGCGGTGAGCTGCGCCAGTGCTGAGCTTGTTCGCACGACCACGGTGGTACGTGGCAGCAAGACCGGCGTGGTCTATGTACCGAATGGGACCACGCCGGGTTGGCCGGCGGCCCCAGCAGAGCAGGTGGCCGAGATGCGCCGGCGGCTTGAGATAGCACCTGCAGATCCCGTAGTGCTGCTGTACACCCGCTTTGTCGAGTGCTCCGCCGAACGGTTCCTACGGTTGCTGGAGCTGGTTCGGCAACGCGCCGGCGAAGTGACCGTGCTGCTGGTGGGCGCCGGACTCCACGGTGAGGAACAGGTATTAATCGCCGATTCTCGCCGGCGCTGTGGACAGAACCCCGCCGCCAGTCCGTTGCGGAATGCTGGATGGGTGGGTGCCGCTGACCTACCGGTCTACCTCGCGCTGGCGGACGTCGCGATGTTTCCAATGGAGGACACGCTGATTAATCGCACCAAGTGCTCGGTGAAGCTGATCGACCTGTTGAGTGCCGGGGTACCGGTGGTGGCGGAGGCCGTAGGCCAGTGCAGCGCGTACATCGAGGACGGGGTTGGCGGCGTTCTTACGCCGGCGGGGGATGATGCAGCACTGGCAGCGGCTGTCGCCGCACTGCTGGCAGACGCACCGAGGCGTGCGGCGTTGGGCCGAGCAGCGGCGGCGCGGATGCGGGAACGGTTCACCTGGACACAAGTGGCGGAACCGCTGATGCGGACGTACCGTCTCTCGTGAGGACACTGGTTCTGGGCTGGTTCCCGGTAGCGCTGTGGCTCGCGGCAATTTGGGGGCAGTCCTCCCGGCCGGGCGGACCGGCGCCCATCAACCAGGACGCCTGGTTTGTCGTCACCAGCCTAGGCCACGTGGTGGAATACGCCGGGCTGGGGTTCCTGCTGGGGCGGCTGCTCCCCGCGGGCGCCCGCACGGCGATGTGGCTGGGGGCATGGGCACTGTGTGTGCTGTGGGGCATGAGCGACGAGTTCCACCAGAGCTTCGTGCCGGGACGAGACGTCGACTTGTGGGACATCGGCGTAGACACCGTCAGTTCTGCCGGGGGCCTGCTGGCGTGTGCGTTGCTGCGGCACACCAGGCTGTTGCCGCGGCTTGTGACGAGAGCGGCGGGAGGAGACTAAGCGGCGCTGGTCGTACTGCGCCGCTTAGTCTCCTCGTTGTTGCTAGCGAGAAGCCGTGACTCCCGCTGGAGATGCGCTGGTCAGCGAACGGCGCTGGCGGACGGCGGACGCGAGCTCGTGGATCACGGGAACGGTCATATCCCAGCCCATGCAGGCATCGGTGATGCTCTGGCCGTAGACCAGGTCGGCCCTGTTCACTAGGTCTTGGCGGCCGTCCACTAGGAAGCTTTCGAGCATGACGCCGATGATGCCGGTCTGGCCGCCTGCCACCTGGGCAGCAACGTCGCTGGCGGCGAACGGCTGGCGGGCGAAGTCTTTCTCGCTATTGCCATGGCTCATGTCGATCATCAGCCGTTTCGACAACTTCACCTTCTCCAGCGCTCCGAGGGTGGTGGACACATCCTGGGTGCTGTAGTTGGCTCCATGGTTGCCGCCGCGCAGGATGACGTGGGTGTCTTGGTTGCCCCGCGTGGAGACCACGGCTGCGAGGCCTTGCTCCGTCACCGACAGAAAGCTGTGGGGGTGCGCCGCGGCCCGAATGGCGTCGATGGCGATCTGCACGCCGCCGTCGGTGCCGTTCTTGAATCCGACGGGCATGGAGAGGCCTGAAGCCAGCTCGCGGTGCACCTGACTCTCGGTGGTGCGGGCCCCGATTGCGCCCCAGGTGACGGCATCGGCGATGAACTGTGGCGAGATGGTGTCGAGAAACTCGCATCCGGCAGGGAGTCCCAGGTCCACGATGTCGAGCAGCACCTTGCGGGCGGTGCGGAGTCCTTCGTTCATGGCATACGTGCCGTTCAGGTGCGGGTCATTAATCAGGCCCTTCCAACCGACCGTGGTGCGGGGCTTCTCGAAGTAGACGCGCATGATGACGCAGAGGTCATCGGCCCACTCGTTGGCCAGCACTTGCAGACGGCGGGCATAGTCGAGGGCCGCGACCGGGTCGTGGATAGAGCAGGGGCCGACCACCACGATCAGGCGGTCGTCTTTGCCGTTCAGAATGTCGACAGCCTGGTTGCGAGTGCGGGTGACCGTGATCGACGCTTCCTCGGAGAGGGGTATTTCTTCGCACAATAGGGCCGGGGGCAGCATGGGTTTGATGCTCTCGATGCGCAGGTTACTGGTTTGCATGATTGGGTCCTACGGGGTCTGGTAGTTGGGGTCAGGTTTCGGGGAACAGAAATCGGGGCCGAGGCCCCGACAGGTTAGGGTACCCGCGCGAGCGAGTACCCTACGTAAAGCTAAAATACGCGGCGAGCGATAGGGTATGCGCAGCCTCCAGCGTGGCTGGAACTGCGGAGAGGGTGGTGTTCCCGGTGCAACCTGACATAGCGGGTTCAGCATACCCAAAGCACTTGCGGAATTGCAACCACTTGGCGCTTGTCCGAGGAGCAGCACCCGAATAGTCGAGTTTGAACAGTGGTCAGCTCAGCGCATCCATTGGGTTACGGCAGTCAGTCCCAGCTGGTGTTGATGTTGATACCACGGATGCCGATGGTTCTGAACGTAGGCGCCGTCTATGCTGCGGGCCTAGGCACTCTTGCAGAGCGCAGGCGGCACCCGGAAGTTCTGTACGTGAACGACAGACTCGCGGTAGCATGAGCCCCAGCTTGGTTAGCAGGAAAGGCACTCGCATAGTGACAACGCCAGCCAAGTGAACGGCACACTGTGTGTGAACGCTGCCGTGCGGTATAGGTGGGCTTGGCGGGTGCTGAGGGCCTGTACCGGCGTGCTGGCATCACACTCCCTGCTGCCAGCACCGGTACAGGCAGCGTGTGACGCCGTGAACCCTCTAACCAACAATGGGCCGTGCGCGCCCTGGCAGGGCGGTCTCGAACGGAAGCTGGAACTTAGGTAGCGGCGTGATGATAAAGCTCCTCGGCTTCCCAAGGCGACACCCTGTCTTGGTGCTTTTCGTATTCCTCTTTGCGCTTCATAGTGCCTTGAATGTGGAGACACTTCTTCCGGGTCCTACGGAGGTGAATCCAGTCGATTACCCTCGATTTCTTAGGCAAGCGCAGCTGGTCATGAACGGGCTGGCAGAAGGTCGACCCTACATTCCAGGCTATGTCGAATACCCTGCGGCATGGCTGCTTTACGTGCCGTTCCGAGGCTCCGCTGACTGGCTGATGCTCACGGGATGGACCGGAAGCATCATGCTCAACGCAGGCCTTTGGCTCACAGCCTTCCTTGTCGCGCGGAGGATGCCGCTGCAGCCAGTCACTTCGATCGCCGCGGGGGGCTACTGTTCATATCGCCCGTCATCTTCCACGTGATGACCGAAGTACCCTATGGTCTGTTCCCTTTCTTTGGCGGTATAGGGCTCTGGCAGTTCCTGAGGTTTCTTGAGGACAGAAGACTAAGGCACCTGTGGCTGGCGTCCGCAAGTGTGGGAATGGCATCGCTGAGCCACACTGATGGCGTCCTGCTGTTCGGCATTTTGCTGGTGGCTACGGGCATCGTCGCCGTGGCAACGCGTCAGCTCACGTCCGTATCACGCCTAGCTCGTTTCGGCGTGGCCCTGTTGGTGCCATGGACCGCTGCGGTCGGTCTGTTCGTTGCTGTCTTTTTCCTGGTGAATGAGACATGGGAGATCGGTTTGCAGTGGTTGATGAGAGTGCCGTACGGGCATTTCGAAGCAGCCTATGCCTACGACCCGCTGGGCCTGAGTCAGCTCACGAACAGGTACGATGGTCTCTTAACGGTGGTTGCCGGGTCAAGACGATTGTAGGGAATGCCAGAGGAGAATGGGTACTCGGTTCTCACTGCGTTGATGCGTAATCCAGGTGCCGCATTGGAACGAATCGTACGTAATGCCCTACTGTTTCCACCTGTCTTTGCCCAGACGTATGGAGGGAGCCTTGGCTACGGGTATCTCTTGGCGACCGGGGTGGGGTTTATGTATTTGCTGCGGCGCCGCCCGATACACGCAGTCGTTCTGCTTCTCTGGTCGAGCTACGCAGCCCTCTACCTGCTATTTTTCATCCAGGGCACATTTGCAAGCTTCCACTCGGCGGTTGTGCTCGCCCTCGCTGGCACAGGCCTCGCTTATCTGTGGTCCTACGTTGCATCCAGCCCGCTCCTTTCGCACTCTGTTGGACGAAGAGTCTTGGTGGTCCTCGGCGCGCTGTTGATGGGGGTTCTTGCAGTAGAGCGGTACCAGGGCGCTAAAATGCGCATCCCCACGCTGGGCCACACGACCGAAGAGCGTGTAGTGCGCTTCTTGGTTGAGACTCAGGCGCGGGGCAGCATCACAGCATCGTTCGGATCATTGGTGCCAGCCATGGCAAAGATGAACTGGGCTTTCTTAGGGGGGTTCGGCGAGGACGGTACAAATGTCGGGAGTGAAGCGTTTACCCGCTGGCTTCAGAGGCAAGAAGTCACCCTTATCTACCTTGACCCCTTGCTACAGGTACAGATGCCGGACCTACACGCATTGATCGAGTCAGAAATTGCGACGGGTAAGCTCATTTCGTTGAGCCGGGAACACGAAGACCAGTGGACTCGGTGCAACATCCCTGGGGCAAAATGCGTGCACAGAGTGTTGGGTGTGCCACGTGCGCAAAATCCGGGACGCTAGTCCCGGTTGTTGAACGGAGATTTCCCATTCCATATGCCCGGCATCGCTTGGCCCGCGACGGTACCGAGCCATTCTCGACCGCCTTGGTCTTGTCCCACTGTTCACCTGGCAAGAACAGAACCCGTATCGGCATGCCGGCTGTGCGGAGCGGCGGCTGGCCTGCACGCATACCGTGCTCAAGCGAACCTTCTGAGCCCCCAACCTGGGGTGACGCCTGGCGCGACGGCTGTGTCGCGGCCACGCACGTCAGGTGACATCCACCGCGATCTCGAGGCCGAGGGCAGCGAGGCGGCGCAGCAGGCCGGGCTCGAGCACCAGCCAGTAGGAGCCGGAGCCGTGGTGAAGAGCGCCGATGACATCGGTCTCGCAGCCGAGTTCGCGGGCCCGTTGCAGTTCTGCGAGGCGAGGCTCCAGGGCGCCAGCCAGCCAGGCGAGGTGGGCGTCGAGGGGTTCATCGGCGGGCAGGTGCAGGTCGCTGCGCAGGAACCAACCGTGGGCTGGATAGGGGCCGACCTCACCGGCATCGCCCTTCCGGCAGGATCCATCGGGCTCCAAGCGCAGGAGCGCAGTCAGCTGCTCTGGCGCGAGATCATCGCTGTAGAGGCGAAACGAGAGCGAGTTTTGCGGTTGGGGGTTGGTCACCGCTATGGGCAGTACCGGTTGGCCGAGGCCTAGGCAAACGCCGGGGCGACCTCATGGGCGAAGCGGTGCATCATCCGCATGGTGTCGGCGTGCGGGTAGGCGCCGACGTTGAAGTACAGGATGACCTCTTCGATGCCGGCGGCCTCGATCGCCTTGAGCTGGGCGATGCAACGCTCGGCGTTACCGGTCACCACGCTGCGCTCACCGAGGCTCTCCGGCTTCATCGCCATCAGCGTGCGCACGATTTCGACGAAGTAGGCGATGTGCGGCGGCGCGGTTGCCGGGTCGCCGGGGAAGGCGGGGGTGACCGACTGCAGGTAGAACAGCACCCGCTGCTTGAAGGCCAGCTCCTCGGCGGCGTTGTCGGCCATGCCAAAAAAGTACGAGCACATGGCCCGGCTGTCGGGGTGGCCCGCCTCGGCGGCCAGCCGTTTGAACTCGGCGGTGGCCTCGGCCAGGCTGCCAAACATCATGGCAGCGGCGAAGGAGGCGAAGATGACGTTGAAGCCGTTGCGGGCCGCGAACTCGACGGTGGGACGGCTGAACGCGGCCACGTAGATCGGCGGGTGCGGGAGCTGGATAGGCCGCGGCAGCACGGTGATGGGCTCGCGAATCTGCCAGTACTTGCCCTCGAAGGTGAACCCCTCCTCGGCCATGGCCTTGCGCACCAGCAGCATGCCCTCGTCGAACATGCCGCGACTCTCGGCAAAGGGGACGCCGAAGGCCTCGTACTCCCGGGCGTCGTAGCCGCGGCCGGCGGAGTACACGGCCCGCCCGCCGGAGAGCTGGTCGAGGTGCAGAACTGCTCGGCGGAGGCCACGGGATGGGTGCAGGGTAGCACCACGGTGGCGGGGGCCAGCAGCACTCGCTTGGTGCGGGCAGCCACGTAGGCCAGCGCGGTGGAGGTGGCGCCGACGCAGCCGAACAGACCGAAGTGATGCTCCGGGAGCCACACCGAGTTCAGGCCAATGTCCTCGGCGTGCACAGCCTCGGCAAGCACCTCGTGCAGGAACTGGCCTGCGTCGCGGCGTTTGTCGCCGTAGTTGGGCGGGTTATCGGTGAGGGTGAAGTAGCCGAACTTCACGGAGCGGGCTCCGCGGTTGGTCTTGATGTCACGGCTGGCGCAGGATGGGCGGTGTGGGATCGAAACCCACCAGCGACTCCAGGGCGGCCGCGATGCTCAGCATCCGGTAGTCCTGGAAAGGGGAGCCGACGAGCTGCAGGCCGACCGGCAGGCCCTCTGCAGTAAGGCCAATTGGCACGCTGACTGCAGGTAGGCCGTTCAGGTTAAACGGGTGGGTGTTGCGGCCCATGGTGATAGAACCGCCGGCCTCGGGCGGCTTGATAAGCGGCGCGGGCTCGGGCAGCGTCGGCATCACCAGCACATCGACTGCGGCGGCGGCATCGGTCAGCGCCTGCATCACCAGACGGCGAGCACGCTGAGCCTTGGCGTAGTCGGCGGCCAGCACGAACTGCGAGGCGAGCAGGCGGTAGCGAATGTCCTCGCCATACCAGTCTGGATGTGCCGTGAGGTACGGCTCGTGCAGCACCCAACCGTCGACGCCGCTGGCGGCACGGATGGCGGCGAACAGGTCCAGGTGCCGGATGTCTTGCTTCACAACGGTCGCGCCCCCGGCCACGAGGTGGTCTATGGCTGCCTTGCATAGGGCCTCGACCTGGGGGTCCAAGTCCTCCCAGAAGTAGTTGGCGGGTACACCGATGCGCAGACCACGGAGGCTGACCGTCGCCGGTGCAGCGTCGATGGGACGGGGGCTGGATTCGGGATCGGCGGGATCATAGCCAGCGAGGACCTCCAGCATCAACTTGACGCCGGCCACGTCACGGGTGAGCGGGCCGATGTGGTCGAAGTTCCAGTTGCTGGAGGCGACGATGCCCTGCAGGCTGACCACGCCGTGGGTCTGCTTGAGGCCCACCAGGCCACAGAAGCTGGCCGGCATGCGCACCGAGCCGCCGAAGTCGGTGCCCATAGCCGCGTAGCCGATACCCAGCGCAAGGCAAGCGGCGCCACCGCCGGTGCTGCCGCCGGGCACGTGGTCGAAGTTCCAGGGGTTGTGGACGGCGCCGTAGTGGGGGTTGGTGCTGGTGCCGCCCATGGCCATCTCGTGCAGGTTGGTCTGGCCGAGGGTGACGATGGCGCCGGCGGCCTTCAGCTTCGCCACGACGGTAGCGTCGGCGGCGGGCATGCGCTCGGCGAAGACGCGGGAGCCGCAGGTGGTGCGCACGCCGGCCACGTCGATGTTGTCTTTGATGGTGATGGGGACACCGTGCAGCGGTCCCAGCGGGCGGCCGGTAGCGCGGGCGGCATCGGCGGCCTTGGCGTCGGCGAGCGCCCGCTCGGGAGTGTAGGTGACGAACAGGTTGTAGGCGTCCTTGTGCTCGTCCGCCTGCTCGATGGCGGCGCGGGTCACCTCTTCGGACGACACCTCGCCACTTGCGAGCGCGTCGCGGACTGCGATGAGGGAGAGGCGGCGGAGGCTATCGGCGTTCACTTGGCGTCTCCTGGGGCCAGCACTTGCGCGCTGCGGACTTCCGTCAGGTCCATCGATTGCAGCATGGCACGGGCCTCAAGGTAGAGCTTGTAGTGGCTGAGCAGTTTCTGGTGGGTGGCATCGTCGTACTGCGGTGCGCCGCCGTGGAGTTGGGCGTCGGCCGCCTTGAGTTCGGCGAGAGCTTGGGCGTCGTCCATAGAAAGCCTCCGGGAGCCGCGGGGATGTGGCGCCAGTGTACGGCGTGGGGGCGAGGCTGTCACCGCCCTGGGCACGACAGCAAGTTTGAACCGCACAACGCGTTCCTTAACCCTCACCCTCCCCTAATCGAGCGGCGCAGCATGGGGAGCGGACCACAAGACCCCGCCGGGCGCCCAGTTCGTCGGTGAAAGTGAGTGTCGCGTTCCCCCCGGTGTTGATGTTCCCGCCCTCCCACCCGCCAAGACTCTAAGACTTGGGGGACACCCCCAGCCCTCGGCCGAGGGGCTTGCCGCCCCTCAGCACTCCCCGCGATGATCCCAACGGCGGTGTCTACGTTTACGCCATCAGGGCGTCGAGTGCAGAAACCGCTACCTCGACCTCCGCGAGAAGCCTCTGGCAGCGCTCTGAAATGTACTCGTTATGTTCTTTGACGAGTGTGGGAATCCCAGTCATTGGGAGCGTGACCTGACTCAAAAAGAGTCCAAGTTTGCTGCTAACGAGCCTGGCCCCCTGTCGAACGCGGATCACTGCCTCTAGGAAGCCTGGAGAATTGTGCGTCACGGAGTAGGTGTCACCAAGGATCGTTTCCAGTACAGATAAGGAGAGGGTTTGGATCCCATAAGCCTCAGAGAGCTTCTCCCCCGGTACGATCAGGCTCTGAGCGTCGGCTTTGAGCTGCAGGAGTTCAGCGCGCAGGAGCTGTAACTTCAGGCGCTTCTCGTACAGGCCCAAGAACGCGTTTTGTACCTCGAGGTAGGACATGGTGTCGTTCCTCTTGTTCGTCCTCTTAGGGAAGACGAACCCTGAGTTGAGTTTCACCCAATGTGGCGCCTTCCAGCTAGGGGGTATACTTACAACATGGATGACGCTACCGGATGGAAGAACCAACGGCGGGTTCTGAAACGACCAATCCACGGAGGGCTCCACCAGTGCCGGGAAGCTCCCAAATTGCACTGGAAAATCGAGGTTAGAGGGGAGCCCCACCGCCCGATCTTTCGGAGCTAGCTCTCGATCATCCTTTACCCCGATGATCAATCTACCTCCACTGCTATTCACAAAGGCGGCACAAGTGCGACGGAGCTGGTCCTTACCCTTTTCGTCAGGAGGCAGCTTCTCCTTGAAATCAAAAGCCTCGTTCTCCCAGGTGCCCTTGGCGAGGAGATCAATGAGGTCCTTGTAATCAAGTAAGTCGGGCATGCCGCTATCGCTCTGTCGTCACTGCCCTGCCCCATTGGTCACAGGGGTCTGCATGGTTGCTCTCAGGGCCCCAGAGTCATCAACGCTCAATGTAACCTCGCGCGAATGGGCCGAGTGATAGAGTATGTCCTCTCCCTCGACGAGCAGTGTTAGGGTCGTCTCGCTTAGGTAAAGCATGTTCGGCACCCCCCCTTGTGGCGAACTGCACGAAGATTGGCGCATCTACTTCAACAGCCTTCAGGGCTAGGTCGACGAACTTGTGAAATGGGCTGGGATCCAAGGCCTGCAGCTCGCCGAGCTCCAGATCAGGTTGTTCGTCCTTGTAGATGAGTCGCTGTGGAAGGACCGCGCTACCCTGGGGCTCTTGACCCACAATGGACACACGGTACCTGCGAACGCTGTGATCTGTAAGGTTGCGGACTCCGATCCTAATGAGGCGACGTGTAACGCCTTGCTGATCGACCCAAATCATAAGGTAGCTCCCGCTATCCCCGGAGGTGAGTTCGAAAGTGGGGGACGCCCCCCTGACTGACAACAGGTCATTCACAGCGGTGAGATCCTATAACTACCGCGGCGCCACGGTATGCAGCAGCGGCTCCGCCATCGCGAGCTCGCCGAGCTTGGGGTGGTGGCGGTTGGCGAGCATGTACTGGAACTTGGGGGCACAGTTGGGGTCGTCCTGGAAGCCACAGGCGGTGCAGTCGCCGTCGCGACAGTCGGGGGTCTCCTTCTGCTGCCAGGTGTAGCGGTACTCGCGCCACAGGAAGCCGGGGGTGACGCCGCTGCTGATGTGACCCCAGGGCAGGGTCTCCTTCATGCTGCGCTCGCGGTAGGCGTACCACTCGGGGTCCAGGCCCTCCTCGGCGAAGGCTTCCTGCCACAGCTCCCACTTGAAGAAATCGCTCCAGGCGTCGAACTTGGCGCCCTTGTGGAAGGCGCGCTCAATGACGTTGCAGAGGCGGCGGTCGCCCAGTGCCAGAATCGCCTCCAGCAGGCTCTCGGACTCGTCGCTCCAGCCCAGGTGCACGCCCTTGATGCGCATGCCGTCTTGCAAGGCCTTGATCTTGGGGGCCAGCTCCTCGGGCCGGGCCTGGGGCGCCCACTGGAACTGCGAGTGCGGCTTGGGCACAAAAATATTGCAGCTCACGTTGATTTTGGCCCGCCCGCCCCGATACTTGCGGCCGATCTCCATGGCCTTGCGCACCATCTTGGGGATCTCCAGCACATCGTCCAGCGTCTCGGTGGGCAGGCCGATCATGTAGTACAGCTTGATCGTGCTGTAGCCGTGGCTGAAGGCGGCGGTGACCGCGTTCAGAAGGTCGTCCTCTGTCAGCGGCTTGTTGATGGCCTGGCGCAACCGCTGGCTGCCGGCCTCGGGGGCGAAGGTGAAGCTATTCTTGCGGCCGGGCTCCATAGCCTCCACTAGGTCAATCGACACCGTCTCCACCCGCAGGCTGGGAAGGCTGATGGTGATGCCGCGGTGGCCGAACTGCTCGTGCAGCTTGCGGACCAGCGCCGGCAGGCCGCCGTAATCGCTGGTGCTCAGGCTGACGAGACTGAACTCGGTGTAGCCACAGTTGTCCATCAGGTCGGCCACCCCCTGGATGACCTCCTCATGGGTGCGCTCACGCAGCGGCCGGTAGATGATGCCGGCCTGACAGAAGCGGCAGCCGCGAGTGCAGCCGCGCTGAATCTCGATAGCGCCGCGGTCGTGCACCGTCTGCATGAAGGGCACGACGGGGGTGGTGAGCACCGGCGGCAGCTCCAGAACTTGACGCTTGGTGATGATGCGCGGCGCCTCGGTGCGGTTCGGCGCGATGCGGGCGAGGGTGCCGTCGTCGTTATAGGCCACGTCGTAGAACTCGGGCACGTACACGCCGGGGATGCGGCAGGCGTTCACCAGGAACTCCTCGCGCTCGGCCCGGCCGGGGTTGTCGATGCCACGCCGCTCCAACTCCGCTTTGTAGTCCTGCACCATTTGCAGGAACTCCACGGTGACCTCCTCGCCCTCGCCCATGATGAACACGTCGAAGAAGTCGGCCAGCGGTTCGGGGTTGAGCGCGCCGCTGCCGCCCGCCATCACTATTGGAAAAGGGCCGCGGCGATCCGCGGAGCGCAGCGGGATGCCGGCGAGATCGAGCTGCAGCAGGCAGTTGGTGTAGGTGGTCTCCCAACCTAGCGAGATGCCGAACACATCGAAGTCGCGGATCGCGTGGCGCGTCTCCAGGCTGAACAGCGGCGCGCCGGCCTCCCGCATCGCCGTCTCCATGTCGAGCCACGGCACGTAGACGCGCTCGCACAGGAAGTGGGAGTGCTGGTTGATGATGTCGTAGAGCTGGGCGAGGCCGTTGTTCGACATGCCGATCTCGTAGATGTCGGGGTAGCACAGCGCCATGCGTACGGGCACTCGCCCCCAGTCTTTGGCGACGCTGTGGAGCTCGCCCCCGGTGTAGCGGGCGGGCTTCTGCACCTTGCGCAGCAGGCGATCGATATCGACGGTGGGCGGAGCTTGGTTCACGACGGTGGGTGGGAGCTGAGTCACGATGGTACGCCTTCCTGCGTGGGGACACGGAAGCCGGAGCGTGGGCTCCGGCTGGTTGTGGGTTCTAGTATAGCCGATTGGCGGAGGAGGGGTGGGGCAGGGATGGCGTGAAGCTAGATAGGCTCGCCCCACAGGGTCTTGAGCAGGCCGCGGCCGGCATCACCGCCCAAATACGAAAAGGCTAGCATCGGATGAGGATAGTCCCTGAATATCTCCGCTGCCAGCCTGTAGACAACTCGTTCTACGTCGCTAACTTCTAAGAAGGCGACGCCGCGTTTGGTTAGTACTTCTCGAGCTCCTTCAGCGCCTGACGGTTCATCGCAATCATCACAGTGACAGCCGCATCCAGCCGGGCACGGGCGTCCTTCTCACTCAGGCGGCGAGTCTGCGGTGCACGCCGGGTAGGTGGCTTCAGCTTCATGTCCATCGCATCTCTCCTCCCACGATAATTATCGATACATCCGTAGTTTACCAGCTTCGAGACCTCGCCGGTACCCCAAATCAAGCACGTTCGTATATTCCCAAGCTCTTTCAGCGCTTCCCACACATCGCGATAACAGCGCCCATGGCGAAGTCCAGCAGCCGATTCGCCTCATCTGGGGGACTTGGACGAACTCGCCCTGCGGGGCCGTTTCGCGCTATCCGCTGGCTTCCTGAGTTTGGTCACCACAGAACCGCTTCCGTCGATCACTATCGACCCCTCTAGCTTACCGCACGGCGCAGGACTGACAAACATGGGTGGCGGCGGTAAGTGTTCAAAGTCGGGGAGTTGGTCTTGAGACCCGCGGGCTAAAGCCACGCAGCACCACCACATTGCGCTGATGAGTACCGTCTCGGCCGGGGAGGCCTGAGGGACGGCGTGTCCCCTCAGCCAGGGGTGTGGGTGCTTGTCCTGAGCCTGTCGGAAGGCCCCCCACTTCGAGACCCCGGTTGAGCGGGCGGGTAGAATCAGCGCTCCTCCGTAGGCCGCAGACGTCACAGCGCACTCGCGATGGCCACCTCAACGCTGAACTCTTACCATGAGCTCCGCGCCGGGTTGCCCTGACTCGAATCCGGCTATCATGGAGCGCACTGCAGTGCCTCACGCCATACTCCGGAGCCGGCCATGCCCCGAACCCCCAAACTCAAGCCCTACACGATTCCCGAGCTGCTTCCCGAGTTCGAAGCCTTCTATGGCCCGCGCGCCTGGTACTCGCGCAACGAACCCATGCGCGAGCTGGCTATCACTATCCTGGCGCAGCACACCAGCGACACCAATGCTGAACGCGCATTCGGCCTCCTGTGGGCCCGCTACGGCGACTGGCAGGCCATCGCCGATGCGCCGGTCGAGGACATCGTCGAGACCATCCGCACCGGCGGCCTTGCCCAACAGAAGGGGCCTCGAATCAAAGGCGTGCTGCAGGAAATCCACCGCCGGCTGGGGAGCTACGACCTGTGGCCGCTGAAGGAGAGGGGCTTCGACGGCGCACTCGAGTTCTTGACCACCCTCAACGGGATCGGCCCAAAAACTGCCCGTTGCGTGCTGGTGTTCTCGCTGGGCATACCCGCCATTCCCGTCGATACCCACGTCCATCGGGTCGCTTTACGCTTGGGCCTGCTGCCGCCCAAAATGGCGGCCGATCCCGCCCATCCGGTCATTGAGCGCATGGTACCGCTTGAAGACCGCTATCGCTTTCACGTGTACCTGATTGAGCATGGGCGGGGCGTCTGTCGCGCCATCAGTCCTCGGTGCGGCGAGTGCCCGCTGCACGAACGGTGTCCTCACTACGCATCGCTGCTGAAAGCGAAGCCGCAACAGCCCAGGTCCAAGGCGAAGGCCGGCGCTACCCGGCGGGCGCTTGCCCCCCCGCCGGCAGAAAGCGTTGCCGGTTGACGGCAGCGGCATGCACGGCAGTGCGGCTGAACGGCATGGCGTGCGTTGCTCCGGCCAGCCAAAGGCCGAGCTGGTCGTCATAGTGCCGGCTGCCCGGCTGGCCCGATTGGCCTGGCATATGCACGGAGCGGCAGTTGTCCCAGTTCGCTAAGTCGGCCACGAAGCGATAGGTCGGGGTCCAGCGAGTAGCGTCGTACGGCTGCTGGTGGCTGAAGGACGCCTGGTGCACGGTGTCGGTGTCGCCCCGCAGCAGGAACGGACCGCGATTGAACAGCCACTCCAGCGGCTTGAGCTTGGCCAGGGGGTGTTGCAGCCGCAATCGGTGCATGGCGCCCCAGCGCCATTGGGCTGGGTCAGGCCCCTGCGACCGTGCGATCTCCAGTCGCGCTTGCTCCAGCGCCTCGGTAACCGCTATCGAGGCTTCGGGTAACCGCCGTCCCCCTGCGGTCCTGCCGGCCATCGCATCGCGCAGCAGCCGCAGCAAAAAGCTGCTGGCGCGGAAGGGATTCACCGGCGTGGGGCCGAAGGCGTGAATCCGCTGGCCGAAGTAGACCTCGAGATTGGCCTCCAGCAGCGGGCTCAGCAACGCTCGCAGCAGGTGACGGCGAAATGCCTGGTACAGCGCCGCTGCACCGCTCGCCGCCGCGACGCGGCCATCCCAGGCCAGCAACAGGTCCCGTGCCGCCCGCGCCTCGGTGGTAACGACCTCAATGGTCGCGAGCAACGCCAGCAATTCGCGCGCCGCCAGAGAAAGGGCGTCCATGTGCAGGTCGCTCATCTGGCCGGCGGTCAGTTGTGTGGCAGCGGAGAGTACATCGTGTAGGCGTTGGGCCCGATACCCGTCGGCCCAGTCGCCCTGCGGCGCGTCGGTCGCAGCGTCTCCCGAGGGCCGGTTGTTCGCGTTGGCCACGAAGCCATTGCTGGGGTTGAGGGTATGCGACAATTCATCGATCCCCAGGTAGCCATCCCAGTCGAACGCTGCGTCCCATCCGGGCACCGGCAAACTGCCGTTGTGCGCCGGGCGCCGCGGCAGCTTTCCCGCCGTCTGGAACCCGATGTTGCCATCCACGTCGGCGTAGACGAAGTTCAGCGCGCCCCACGACCACTCGGCCAGCGCAGTGCGAAACTGCGGCCAGTCGGCAGCCAGCACTAACGAACGGACGCTGGCTATGCCATTGGAACGCAGCGTCGGCGAGGCGACCGCGTAGCCGTGCGCACCATCCTCGTGCCACGCCAATATCGGACCGTGGCGGCTCAACACCACCCGCTCGACGGCAGGCGCCGGGTTGCCTTTTATGCCGATGGACTCCAGTACGACGGTCGTTGGCTCCCAGCCTTCACCCACTCGACACGTTGCGCGATCCGCACCGAACTCCTCGACATAACAGTCCTGGGTGTCGGCCATCGACGCCGTGATGCCCCAGGCGATGCGGCCGTTGTGCCCTATGAACACCCCTGGCGCCCCCGGCAGCGATACGCCGGCAACCTCAAACGCCGGGCACGTCAGATGGACCTCGTACCAGGCAGAAGGTATCTGCGGCGTTAAATGCGGGTCATTGGCCAGCAGGGGTTTTCCGCTGGTGGTCTTGGCGCCAGCCACGGCCCACGCGTTGCTTGCTCCGCCACCAAGGGGCGCCAGCGTGGGCCTCGGGTCCCCAGCCGCTGCGGGCCCCACCGTTGTCGGGTGTGTAGCTGGGTAGGGGTGCTCCAAGAATGCCAGCACCGCCGGTTCGATCACTGACGCCAGTCGCTCCCGCGCGATCTCTTGGTCCCAGTTCAGCGAGAGGCCCCAGGCCATGAGCTTGCCCCAAGCCAGCGTATCGACCGGAGACCAGGCTTCGGGCTGGTAGCGCAGTAGCGTGAACTCTACGGGGAGGCGCCGCCGGTTCGCCCGCAGAAAGGCGTTGACCCCGGCGCAGTACGCCACCAGCATGCGAGCGCTGCCTTGGTCGAGCGCGCTGGCCTCGGCCTCGGCAACCCGGCGAAACCCGATCCGGCGCAGCAGGCGGTCGGTCTCCAACGTGCGCTGGCCGAACAGCTCCGAGAGCCTGCCTGACGCGATTCGGCGCTGAAACTCCATTTGCCAAAGCCGGTCTTGCGTATGCA
This sequence comes from Dehalococcoidia bacterium, assembly GCA_009692935.1. Lineage (GTDB taxonomy): Bacteria > Chloroflexota > Dehalococcoidia > SHYD01 > SHYD01 > SHYE01. The sequence continues at coordinate 17,765 of SHYE01000009.1, forward strand.
GGTAGCCCTGCACCAGCCACAGGTCGTCCTCCGTAGCGGCGTACACATGGGGCACGCCCCACTCGTCCCACAGCACCTCCACCTCACCATCCAGTTCCGGCAGCTCCAGCCGCTCCCGGTAGGACGGTAGTGGCCGCTTGACCACGGCCCATGCCAGCGCCCCGGCGCCGGCGAGCACCGCGCCGGTCAGCAGGCCCGCCTTTTGCGCTAGCGAGCCCACTACCGTCGCGCTCCGCTAGCCGCGTTGCACCAAGGCCCTGTAGGCGCAAGGTCCCGGTGGCTGACTAGAGCAATGACGTCGAAGGGGTTGTTCACAGGTGGGTATCCCGGTATGCTACTTAAGCTCCGCACGAACTGCGGCAGTGTGGCGCATTCGTCTAGCGGCCCAGGACACCTCCCTCTCAAGGAGGAGACCACCGGTTCGAATCCGGTATGCGCTACCAACCGTTACCAGCCCAACCCCCAAGCCCCGCTCAGGGGTTGTTCGATGCCAGCTCAACGGTTGGGGCGACCGTCGTAGGCCCAGTCCAGCAGTTCAACTACGTGCACTGCCTCGCCCCGCATACCGCAGCCGGCCATCCCGGCCGAGAGTTGCATCATGCACCCAGGGTTGGCAGTGGCCACCACCGTAGCGCCCGTGGCCATCACCTCCTGCATCTTGGCGTCGAGAATCTGGCCGGCGAGATCGGTGTGTTGGATATTGTAAATGCCTGCGCTGCCACAGCAACGGTCGGCGTGCGGCATCTCCACCAGGTCCAGGCCGGGAATCGAGCGAAGTATCTCCCGCGGGGCCGCCGTCACCCGCTGCGCGTGGGCCAAATGACACGAGTCTTGGTAGGTGGCCGTGATGGGCAGCGCCCCGGTTGGCGTCTCGAAACCGGCTTTGACCAGGAACTCCGTGACGTCGGAAACCTTGGCGGCGAAGGCATGTGCACGCTCGGCATAAGCGGGATCGTCCGCTAGCAACTCGCCATACTCCTTCAGTTCGGCCCCACAGCCGGCGGCGTTCACCACCACCGCGTCGACACCGGCCGCCAAGAACGCGTCAACATTCCGTCGCGCCAGCTCTTGAGCGCCGGCCCGCTCGCCACTGTGGGTATGCAGTGCGCCGCAGCAGGTTTGCTCGGCAGGCGCCACCACATCGAACCCGTTGCGGGTCAACACCCGCACCGTCGCCGCGTGGGTCTGCGGCGTGAACACCGGCATAACGCAACCTGACAGCAGGGCCACACGCCCTCGCTTGGTGCCCTTTGCCGGAGCCAGTAGACCCAGTGGCGGATACGCAGCCTCCAGACGTTCGGGCATCAGCGCATCCATCGCCTTGAGTGAGGCTGGTAGCGCTCGCCGGATGCCCAGCGCGCCCGCAAGCCGCCGCAGCCCGGTGCGCTGGTACAGTCGCAACAGGCGCCCCATCGTCCGCAGCCGGCCGGCGTCGGGCAGCATCTGCCGGAAGATCACCCAGCGGAGGAAGCGTTCCGGCAAGCCCACCTTCCGTTGATGCTGAATCTCAGCCCGCTGCGCCTGCATGATGCGGCCATACGGCACCCCGGATGGGCACACCGACTCGCAGTTACGGCATAGCAGGCACTGTTCCAAATGCGTAAGCACGTTGTCTTCGAGCGTGATGCGTCCATCGTGCAGCGCCCGCATCAGGTACAGCCGTCCCCTGGGAGACTCGGTCTCCAGGCCGGTGGCCACGTAGGTGGGGCAATGCTGCAGGCAGAAGCCGCAGTGCACGCATCGCGTCAGGTCAGCTTCCGTCGGCCCCATCATGGTCAGTAGGTTGGTCATAGGTTCCCGACCCTGGTACCGTTCGTGTTGAGCCTGTCGAACCACCGCCGCTCCGGCCCCGTGCCAGGCGTCAGGCGCACGGTGCCCCGCCCCGGCTGCCGGGTGGAGCTTGTGAGTATCCCGCGGCGCTGAATCATAGGCCGCCCACGAAGCGGCCGGGGTTCAGCACGTGGTGCGGGTCAAACTCCCGCTTGAAGCCCTGCATAATGGGGAAGCTGTCGGGCGTGGGGCCCCAAGGGTCGTACACCTCGCTCAGCGCCAGGTGGGCCTGCTCCACCACTACAGTGCCCCGAAAGTGGCCGATCCGCTCCCGCAGCGCGGCGATCATCCCGCTCCACGCCGTGCCTACGGGACTATCCCAATACCCGTACACAATGCCACTGGCGGCATGAGCGATGATCGACGCCACCGGCAGCCCGGCATCTTCGGCAGCCTCTGCCAGGGCGTTGAGCATGTCGGTGAGCCGGGAGGGCAACGCCATCATCCGTATGATCAGGTGTGGCAGTTCAGGGGCCCGGCCAAAGTCACGCACGTTCGCCCAGAACGCGGCGGCATCTTCGCCTTCCAGCGTCTCCGCATCGCCGTCCGCCGTGCCGGCCAGTTCCGTCGCCTCCTTGACCTGGCGGGCCACTGCTGCGCCCCCGCCCGTAAACTCAGCCGCCAGGGTCCAGGTCGCGTCGCCCGTTTCAGCGGGGTCACGGCTCAGCAGGTCGAGCGCCACTGGCTGTAGTGGTGGGCGTCGCAGCATAGCCACGGCCTGCAGCGCCGCCGCCCGGTTGGCGAAGCGGGCCACCACCGTGCGGGTGGTCGGCGGGAACGGCCGCAGCCGGAACGTGACGTCGGTGATGACGCCCAGCGTCCCCAGCGATCCTACGTATAGTTTCGCCATGTCATAGCCGGTCACGTTCTTCACCACCGAGCCGCCGGCCTTGGTGAGCGTGCCGTCCGGATGCGCCATGCCGATGCCTATCACCTGGTCGCGACGCTCGCCGTAGCCCGCACGTCGCGGTCCGATCGCGCCGTCGGCCGCCAACAGCCCGCCAACGGTCGCCCGATCCGGGAACGGCGACTCCAACGCCACGTACTGGCCCTGGCGCGCCAGCATGGTCTGCAGGTCAGCCAGCGTCATGCCGGCCTCCACCTGAATGGTCATGTCCGCCGGAGCGTACTCAATGACGCGCTCTAGCCGGATCAGCGACAGCGCGACGTCGTAGCGGCGCGGCTGCCGGCCCAATCCTTGTTGCGTGCCGCCACCCCAGGGGATGACCGCCTTCAGCCCCTCGGCCGATGCGGCCAGTAACTCAGCGATATCAAGCGCCGCGGTCGGCGTCTCGACGCGCCCAGGCAGCTTCCCGGCGATGGTGAACTGAGCGGCGCTGGTGGTGGTCATAGGTACCCTCCAGCGGCCATCACCTTCTTGACGTTGGCCCGGCCGTGTCCACTCTCGCCGCAGGCAAGCCGTGCTCCCGGGAATATCTTGCCAGGGTTCAGCAGGTCGTCCGATCCGAAGGCTGGCCGTAGCTTGGCCATCGCCGCCAGGTCTTGCGCGTTGAAGATCCAGTCCATGAAATCCTGTTTCTCGATGCCGATGCCGTGCTCGCCGGACAACGCCCCGCCGGCGTCCACACAGATGCGCATCACCTCTTCACCCACCTTCAGCACCCGTGCCTCAATGCCCGGCTCCCGCTCGTCGAACACGATGCACGGGTGCAGGTTACCGTCGCCGGCGTGAAAGATGTTCGGGATCAGGATGCCGCTGCGGGCGCTGACCTCAGCGATGCGGCGCAGTACCTCCGGCAGCTTGGTGCGCGGCACCACCCCATCCAGCGTGTAATAGTTCGGGGCCAGTTGCCCCATCGCCCCCAGCGCGCCCTTGCGGCCGGCCCACAGGCGGTCGCGCTCGGCCTGCGTCTCGGCCAGGCGCACCTCGCGGGCGTTGCGGCCTCGGCACGCGGCCATCACCCACTCGGCCTCGGCCACCACCGTCTCCAGCAGGCCCTCCACCTCGATGAGCAGCACTGCGCCGGCATCGCCGGGATACCCAGTGTTCAGCGCCGCGTTCACCGCCTTCATGCCCAGCGCGTCCAGCATCTCCATCGCGGCCGGCAGCACCCCGCCGCCGATGATGTCGCTCACGGTACCGCTGGCGTCGTCCACGGTGTCGTAGACCGCCAGCATGGTGCGGACCGTCTCCGGCTTGGGCAACAGCCGCACCACAATGGTGGTCGCGATCCCCAGCGTGCCCTCGGAGCCGATGAACACGCCCCGCAGATCGTAGCCGGGTGCGTGGCCGGTGCGGTCGCCCAGCCAAGTCACGGTGCCATCGGCCAGCACCACTTCGGTCGCCAGAATGTGGTTGGTGGTCGCGCCGTAGAACAGGCAGTGCGGCCCACCCGAATTCTCGGCCACATTGCCGCCGATGCTGCACGCCTTCTGGCTCGATGGATCGGGCGCATAGAACAGCCCCAGATGGTCCACCGCCTGCGAAATGTGCAGGTTGATAACGCCCGGCTGCACCACCGCCATCCGGTTCTCGACATCGATCTCCAGGATGCGGTTCATGCGGGTGAGCGCAATCGTGACACTGCCCCCCAGCGGGATCGCACCGCCGCTCAGCCCGGTGCCTGCGCCGCGCGGCGCGATGGACACGCCCGCCGCCCGGCAGGCCCGCATCACGCCCGCTACCTGTTCGGTGCTATCGGGCAGTACCACCGCCGATGGCACACCCTTATCGATGGAGCCGTCGAACTCGAACACGATCAGATCCTCGGGCCGGTACAGCACATACGGCTTCCCAACAATGGATTGGAGTTCGGCGACGAGGGTGGGTGACAACGGCATGGTGCGTCCCATTATAGGCGCTACCACAAGGGTATGGAGCCGCTGTCACTCAGCAGAACCTCACCGTATGCCACCTGACCCAGGCCGACGCCCCCTACCTAGCCCGCTGGATCGGCGATCCTCGAGTTGAGGCCTACTGGGAGGGTGTCGAAAGCCCGTCCACTGAGGTCGAGGTCATTGACCCGCAGACCTGGAACGACCGCGCCATCCGCTGCGCCGCCGCCTCCCGTAGGGGCAGACCCACGTGTCTGCCCTCAACGCCCCCCGCTGAGAATCGCGCGTGCGCATGCCCGACAGT
>SHYE01000001.1 GCA_009692935.1 Dehalococcoidia bacterium
CGGCGTTGGCCGGATCGTCGGCCGACAGCTTGTCAATCACATCGGCGTAGTCGACCGCTGCGCCCAGCCGGCTGAAGTGCGCCACGCCCATGTCAATCCAGGGAGTTGTGTTCTCCAAACCAGCGGCGGTCGGCAGAATGATGACGCGGGCGGGACCGTCGGGCACGCGCTCCATCAGGTGCCGGTCGATCTCGGACATCCCCTCCAGGAACTCCCCCGCGCCCACCAAGGCCAGTGTGCCTGCCATTCTCGTGCTCCATACTCCAGGGTGATGGTAGCCAGCGTACGGTGCCGGCCGCTCGATGTCACCTGCCGCCGGCGCCGATGGCCGGAGAGCCGGGGACCGCTGAGGATATCTTGGTCTCCTACAGTAAGAGTTCAGAGTCGGTGGATTGGCCGTTAGACCTGCGGGCTAAAGCCACGCAGCACCACCACACAGTCACTGATGCCTCTCGTCTCGGCATGGAAGTTCTGAGGGGACGGCGAGTCCCCTCAGGCAGAGGGGTGGGGGTGCTTGTCCTGAGCCTGTCGAAGGGTCCCCCACTTCGAGACCTCGGGGGTGGGCGGGCGGGAAGAGCCAACGCTCCGCTGAAGGCAGCGGACTCAGAGCGCGGGGCGATGGCCTCATCAACTCCGACCTCTTACCCCGTACAGACGCTCGTTGACAGTGTTTCGCCTCGAAACGTATAATCTCCTAGCCGTCGCCTGCTTGATGGTGGAGAAGAGTTGTGCCAAAAAGAACGTACCAACCGAAGGTTATACCCCGGCGACGGGAGCACGGATTCCTGAAACGCATGTCCACCCGTAGTGGACGAGCCATCATTTCTGCGCGCCGGGCCAGGGGACGCAAGCGCTTAACGGTAGTTTAGCCGTCTCACCCGTTTGCCTGAGGTAACCACGGTCGTCGCATCCAAACCGAACGGATTCCCGACAGAACGCCGGCTTCGCTCGCGAGCCGCTTTTGAGCAGGCGTTCACCCGTGGACGGTCTTGGTCACATCCCCTTATCGGGCTTCGTGTGCACGCTGACGGTCAATGCCGGGTGGGGTTCGCCGTCGGAAAACGCCTGGGTGGCGCCGTCGTAAGAAATCGGGTGAAACGCCGGCTACGGGATGTCGCGAGGCAGTTGGCGTTCCAGCCGGGCTTAGATTTCGTGATCGTCGCCCGTGCGCCTGCGGTCAGCGCGACCTATGCCGAAATCAGGGACGCTGTGATCCAGGTGCTGGGACGAGCGAAGGCCTTGGCCATCCAAAAGAGTTGATAATGCGACGCCTCGTGTTAGGTGCGATCCGCCTCTACCAGCGGACGCTCTCCAGGCTGGGACCGCCCACCTGCCGCTACGTTCCCACCTGTTCTGAGTACGGTTACGAGGCGGTCAGCAAGCATGGCGCAGCTCGCGGCATTTGGTTAACGTTGAAGCGTATTGGGCGCTGCCATCCGTTCCACGTTGGAGGCTATGATCCGGTCCCTTAGCATTGGAGATCCAGTTCGGCTCCGTGGGCTCGGCCTGCTGCTGCCCACGTTACTGTTGACCGCTACCGCCTGCTCGCAATTTGTGCCGGGCTGGGGCGGCGCTGCTGTCGCGTCGGGTACGGTGTTCACCGTGGGAGGCAACCAGAAGGTGCTGGCGCTCAATGCCAGTGCCCGCGCCAAGGGCGAGATCTTTCCCGCGCAAGGCGAGTGGCAGTACCCCGTAGAGAACGACCGGAAGGCCGGCACGTCGTTTACACCCCCGGTAGTATCCGGCGGCATGGTCTACGCCCCCATCCACCAGCTCGGCGGTAACCCCGGCGGGCCAGGCGCCGTACTGGCGCTGGATGCCGGCAACGGCAGTCTCCGGTGGCGGTTCGATATTCCCTCGGGCCCCAGTGCCCAGATTGTCGGGCCGGTAGTGGTAGCTGGCGGCATCGCTTACATCGGCGCTTCTGACCACTTTGTCTATGCACTCGACGCGAATACCGGCGCCAATAAGTGGCAATTCCGAACCAACAACAAGATCTGGGCCGGGGTCGCACTAGACGGCGCTGGAACGGCCTACATCGCGTCACTTGACCATCGGGTGTACGCGGTGGATGTCACCACCGGCAAGGAGAAATGGCGGCACGAGACGGGTGGCGCGATAGCATCTGCCCCTCTATTTGATAACGGCCGCCTTTATGTCGGCTCGGCCGATGGCTTTCTGTATGCCTTGGACGTGAGCGCTCGCTCGCAGAAGGTGGAGTTTCCCGCGCGCGGTGAGTGGCGATACGCTACCGGCAGTTGGTTCTGGGCCACGCCGCTGCTCGATTCCGGGACGCTGTACGCAGGGGCGGTCAATGGCGAAGTCACTGCACTCGATGCCGTAACGGGCAAAGAGCAGTGGCGGTCACGGGTCGGGAGTATTGACGCCGTAGTCAGCTCGACCCCGGTCCTCGCGTTAGGCATCCTTGGGATCAGCGCGCGAGACGGCAAGGACGGGGCCGACGGCAAGGTGTTCGGGCTGGATGTGAAGACCGGCCAAGAGCGTTGGCGCTACTCCACCGATCCCAAGGGCCCGGTGAACAGCGCCCTAGCCAGTGACGGGTCGGTGTTCTACGCCTACAGCATGAACCAGCGGCTGGTGGCCCTCGAGGCCAACAACGGCACGTCGCGCTGGGTATGCCGGACCGACCAAACGGGCGACAAGCTGTGCAAGGGATAACCGGCTACCGTGCCTGATTTCGTTACCGACATCTGGAATACCGTTTTTTTCAACCCCATGCTGAATGGGTTGGTCGTGCTGTATGGTCTCTCGTTCAACGACCTAGGCGTGACCATTGGCGTGTTCACCATCATCATCCGGGTGCTCATGCTGCCGCTGACACTCCGGCAACTGCACTCCACCAAAGCCATGAGCCTGATGCAGCCGAAGCTGGCGGCCATGCAGAAGCGTTACGCAGGCGACAAGCAGAAGCTGGCAGCGGAGCAGATGCGCCTGTACAAAGAGGCTGGCATCAACCCGCTGGGATGCCTGGGGCCAATGGTCATTCAGTTCCCCATCTGGATCGGCCTGTATCAGAGCATTCTGCTGGCGCTGGCGAGTACGCCGGAGTCGCTGATAAGCCTCTCGAAGCACCTGTACAGCTGGCTGCCGCAGGTGCACGAGTTGGTACCGTTGAACAGCCAGTTTCTGTGGCTCGACCTCGGCCAGCCAGACCCGGTATACGCCATCCCGATTCTGGTGGCGGGTAGTATGTGGGTGCAGCAGAAGATGTCGACGACGCCCGGCGGCGATGAGCGCCAGGTGCAGATGAACCAAACCATGCAGTACACCATGCCCCTGATGTTCGGGTTCATGACGCTGCAGTTCGCTAGTGGTTTAGCGATATACTGGTTCATCTCCAACGTGATCAGTATCGTTATCCAATACTTCGTCACGGGTTGGGGTTCGCTCACCTGGTTCACCCGTTTTGGCAGCGGCCGCAATCCTGGGCCCGCTATAACCGGCGGGCCCGACAATCAGCCACCAGATGCTTCGGACGCGGCCCTTGAGGGCACAGTGGATGAAGCTAGCACGCAACCGAGGACAGGTAATGGAAAGCCTAGAAATCAGCGCAAAGACCGTCGACGAGGCCGTTGAGCTTGCTCTAATCCGGCTAGACGCCCGCCTCTCTGAGGTGGAGATCGTGGTGCTCTCCGAAGGGCGGGCCGGCATCCTCGGCCTGGGAGCCGAAGACGCCCGCATTCGGGTGAGTAAGCTCGATAACATGCAGACGGGAAGATCTCGGATTTCGGGCGCCAACTTTCCCCCGCGTCCCCCGACTATCTACGCTGATAATCCCGGGTTGCCGCAAGACGAAGACGATTACGAGGGCGAGGAGGAGTTGGGCCCGACTCAGCTCGAAACCCGCACACCGCCACAGTCCCAGGGGCGCGGCCGTGGTGGCGGCGGAGCAGCCGGTGGCCAGCGGCGAGACCGTGGTCCTCGGCCGGCCGGCGCATCGGGCGGAGGCTTCTCTCGCCCCCAGGGCCCACCGACCGGCGGCCCGCCGAGGCCAGCAGGGCCCCCTGCCGCCGGCCCCCGCAATGACCGCAATGGCCAGCAGCGGCCCGAACACCGCAACGACCGGCCCGCTGGACCGCGCGGCGGCGAGCGCGGCGGCGAGCGCGGCGGCGAGCGCGGCGGCGAGCGCGGCGGAGGCGAGCGGGGCGGGGGCGAGCGTGGTGACCGCGGCGATCGCGGCGATCGCCGGCAGCGGGAACCCGCGATCCGGCCGCAGCAGCGCACCGACCGCGTGCTGCCAACGCCGCTGCCGGCATCCAGCCCGCTGGCAGAAACGGCCCAGAGCATCATCCAGGAGATGGTGACCCGCATGGGGCTGTTGGCCGTGGTGGTGGAGACCAAGCCGCCGGTCGCCGACGATCCGGCGAACCCGACCCCGGTGTTGGCCTTCGACGTGCAGGGCGATGACCTCGGGTCGCTCATCGGACGGCGCGGTCAGACGCTCTCGTCGTTGCAATACTTGGTGAACCTGATGGTGCGGCAGCAGAGCAAAGAATCGCTGATGATCATCGTCGATGTTGAAGGCTACCGGGCCCGGCGCTACGGCTCGCTGGCGAACTTGGCCCACCGCATGGCCGAACGGGTTCGCAGCAGCGGCCAACCGGTGACGCTTGAGCCAATGACCGCGGCCGAGCGCCGGATCATCCACATGACCCTGAAGGACTATGCTGACCTGACCACCCAGAGTGTTGGTGAGGGTGAAGCCCGCAAGGTCAACATCATTCCCAGGAAGAAAGCCTAACCCAGGACAGCCTGACTCGAGTGCAAAGGAGGGGAGCCAAGCGGCTCCCCTCCTTGTTCCTTCGTTCGTCGGCGCTAGGCCTGCTGCAACTCGGGGTGCTGCGCAAACGCCTCACGATACGCCGCTGTCGCCGACTGCCAGTCAGCACCCTCCGGTAGGAAAATGCCGCCTGAGCGTTGCCGGAACACGGCGGGATTGTCGGCGCCCGGGGGTATGGTACCGTGATCCCGCATGGCTGCGGCGGCCCGGATCAAGCGCTGGCGGGTGCGGATGACCATGGCATCGCTGGTGCCCAGGTGCTCGGCCGACCGGTCGAGGATGCCGCCCATGCCCTCAGTGATCGCCTGGTCCTGGCAGGTGATGCCGTCGATACCGGTATAGCTGCCGGTCTTCTGGACGGCCCGGTCGATCAGATAGTCGTTCTGCTTGTTCTGGGTGGCCCGCCATCTGCCCAACCATCCGGTCGCTTGCGGCAGGTACTCGAACCGGCCGGTGGAGCCCACCGGGGGCGCGCCACGGCGCTCTCGCCCGTCTTGCCCCTGCCTGGCGAAGCGATTGGCCTGCACCATACTCCACACCATGGTGTGCTCGTCATCCACTGGCACCCACGCACGGGCGAAGATCTGCAAACCCAGCGTCCCGGTAGGAATCAGCGTCCAAAACGGGAACATGAAGTGGGCAAGCCGCCAGTAGAGTTGGCCGGGCGCCGCCGGACGGTAGGCGCCATACATGGTTCCGAAGTCGGTGTTCACCACTTCGTAACGGGGCGCACGGTCTTTCACGGTGAAGAAGTCAAAGGTGCCGGGGACGGTGTCTTCCTCCTTCACGGCGCCAAGGTGCAGGAAGGCGAGGTGACTGGTGTCGATGTCGCCCTCTAGCGCTTGCACCCAGTTGCATTCACGGAGGGTGGTGTTCACAGACCACTCACCCTCCTCCATCATGTTGGCCTCGATGTCGGGGAGCTGCGGCGGCGTAGCCAGCGGACCCATGTAGATCCACACCACACCGTTGCGCTCGGTGGCCGGGTACGCTGCCGCCTTGATCTTGTGCTTGAAGTTGCTTTCGGCGGGTTCGTTCGGCATGTCGACGCACGCGCCGGTCACGTCGAATTTCCAGCCGTGGTACACGCACCGCAGGCCCTCTTCCTCGTTACGGCCAAAGAACAAGGAGGCGCCGCGGTGCGGGCAGGCGTTCTGCATGACACCAATGGACCCCGAAGTGGTGCGATAGGTCACGAGGTCTTCGCCCAGTAGCCGCAGCCGTAACGGCGCGCCGTCGGCCTCGGGGAGTTCGCTCGACATCAAGGCGGGTATCCAGTACTGGCGCACCAAGCCGCCCATCGGAGTGCCGGGGCCAATCCGGCACATTAGCTCATTATCCCGCTGTGTCAACATCAGGTGCTCCTTATCAGTAGTACGGCGGGCCGTCCGAGGTTTGGGGCTGGTACCACCGCCAGATGATGGCCGCACGTTACCGGGCTACGGAGGGCGTGTCAAACTTGGGAGCCGCAGTCGCACATCTCGCAAACCTGCGGGCTGGAATGCCCAGCAGTGATATCGTGGGTGTGCCCAGTCCCAACCGCACTCTGCCCGAAGGAGATGTTCTCATATGAAGGCTGTGTTCCTCACCGCTCAAGGTGGCATCGACGCGCTGACCTATGGCGACCGGCCCGACCCCACGCCCCTGGCCGACGAGGTCATCGTGCGGGTGCGTGCGACCAGCATCAACCGCCGCGACCTTTTCGAGCGAGAGGGAAGTCACGGCGTGCGGTTGAGTTCGGACCATCACATACCGGGCCTGGACATCGCCGGCGAGGTGGTTGCACTGGGCGAGACCGCCGCCCGCCGCGGCAGGTTTGGCGTTGGTGACCGCGTGTTTGGCGTAGCCACGGGCGGGGCCTACGCGGAGCTTGCTCGGGCTGATCTCGCTGAACTGCAGCCCTTGCCCGCGAACGTAAGCTACGAGGAGGGGGCGGCGGTGCCCACCGTCTACGCCGCCGCCTATCGTGCGATGGTGGTGCGTGCCCGTATGCACATGGGCGAGGAGGTGCTGGTGATGGCAGCAGGCAGTGGCGTCGGCAGCGCCGGAATCCTGCTGGGGAAGGCCGCCGGATGTCGCGTGCTCACCACTGCCAGCAGCGCGGTGAAACTAGAGAAGGCGGCAGCATTGGGCGCAGATGTGGGCATCGACTACCGTGAGACGCCGGAGTTCAGCCAGGCGGTGCTGGAGCACACCGGCGGGCAGGGTGTGGACCTGGTGTATGAGCACATTGGCGCAGAGGTGTTCGAGCAGGCGTACCGCAGCCTCCGGGTGGGCGGGCGGCTGGTAACGAATGGCGTGACCAGCGGCCACATGGTGCAATTGCACCTGGGCAGGCTATGGACCCGCGAGATCAGCCTGATCGGCTCAACGATGCACCCTGCAGAGGACTTGGCCGCGATTGTTCCATTACTGGCTCGGCGGGAAGTGCGCGGGGTGATAGACCGGGTGCTGCCCCTGCGGGACGCAGCCGAAGGGCACCGGGTCTTGGAATCGAGCGAGTTTTTCGGGAAGGTGGTCCTGTCCGTTTGAGGGATCAAGCACCGACCGGACCCAAGATTGAGGCGCCCTTGGGAGCGCGCTTCATAGACCTATAGCCGCAGCCTACCCTGGCAAAGGTGCTGGTGGTGGCAGGCCCACTCAGCGCATTTTGGAGGGGCGCTTGGGCAGGCGTTTCTCTTCTACCCGACAGGCATACACGGCCGAGACGAGCGTGGCAAGGTGCGCCGGCACGTTGGTGGACGAGATGCGCTTGAGGACCACGACGAACGGCTCGGTCTCCATCAGGGTTCCGATGGTCTCCGCGGTTTCGGCGCTGGCGGCGGCAGAGAACCGGGGGTCTACGTTGCAGGCATCAGCCACCATATCGGCGGACATGCCATGGGGGTCAACTGGGCCCGGCTCATCACCCCGGCGGGCCTGGCGGTGTTTCGGTTGTACGGTCCATGTCATTTCGACGCCTCGTCCATTTGCGTGGTGAGCTCAGTCCGCATCGCGGGATTGTTCAGCACCTTGGCGTACTCGCTGCTCTGTATGCCGCGGCGTGACGCGGTGCGCAGTAAGCCCGACTCGTTAGGGTCGCGATGTGAACCGGGGATGTGCACGCTGCGATCGGTGACCATTCGGTCGAGAGCAGCCTGCAGGCCGATCCACTGGCTTGGGTCGGTCAGCACCGTATCGGCGATCATGATTGCTCCTTGTGTTGTGACCGTAAGCAGTCTGGAATGACAGCGCCGTGCACCGAAACGACGGTGGGAAAAAGAACAGCGAGGCCGCTTGCTGCGTCCTCGCTGTTGGCTGGTATGGCTAGAGGCCTAGTAGCGCCTCGAGTTGCCGCCGCCGCCACCACCACCACCACCGTAGCCGCCGCGGTCACCGCCACGCCCACCGCCACCGGCCTCGCGGGCCTTGGCTTCGTTAACCGTGAGCGAGCGTCCGCCGAGTTGGGTGCCATTCAAACGGGCGATGGCCATCTTGGCCTCTTCATCGTTCGGCATGTCGACGAAGGCGAATCCGCGGGACTGGTCAGTGTACCGATCCTTCACAACGCTGGCACTCTCCACGATGCCGTGGCTTGCGAACAGCGTCCGCAACTCCTCATCGGTGGTAGCGAAGGGGATGCCCCCAACAAAAATACGCACGTCAACCTCGATCGCACCCTTACTGGGATGCTCCAGACGACCTTTTCCACGAAAGTAAACCTAGCCGACGATGGAAAAGAAGGAACATCGGAGGCTACGAAAAAGTATTCGTGGCCCTATCATATCACGCCGGCAAGGGGCCTGCCAGCAACGTGGCACGCGGTAACAGCTCAGTCTTCGGGTGTGGGGCTTAGCGCTTCGCTGTCGAACCGCGGCTTCACGTGGCCTCGCTTCTCCCGCCCGCCCTCGTGACCTTTGAGGAAGTGGGGAGCCCCTCGACAGGCTCAGGACAAGCATCCCACACCCCGTCTGAGGGGACTCGCCGGGTGGTTACACATTCAACCGGTCACGGGGCGCGCCAAAGCCGGTGCACGGCCAGAGGGGACTGGGATGGAGCGCCCGAGCAGGTGATCGACCGCGGGAGGTTGCGCGCCAGGTACGCGGTCGGCGCCGAGAGGGCGCGGTTCGAACCAGCGCCGTCGAATCCCGTTGGTACGGCGCCCCGGTGGGAACCAGGCTCGCCGTCAGGGGCGATTGATCATCGCCAGTGACGCGCGGTCGAAGTAGGCGCGCAGCACCTCGGCCTCGGCTTCCGGAATCTCCACCTCATCGATAGCGGCCAGCATGTGGGCCAGCCAGGCGTCGCGCTCTGCCATACCGATGGCGAAGGGCATGTGCCGCATCCGCATGAAGGGTGGCCCGCGCCGTTCGTTGAACAACGGTGGGCCGCCGAACAGTTGCACCAGGAACCAGAACTGCCGGCCGATGGCCTCGCTCAGGTCGGCCGGGAACATCGGTCGCAGGAAGGGGTCAGTGTCGATGCGGCGATAGAACGCCTCCACCAGATTGCGAAAGGTCTGCTCGCCCAGCGATTGGTACAGCGATTGCGAACGGTCGGGCATGCCGACGTGCAGCGGGAGTTCAGCCATGGGTTAAGTGTAGCGCGCAGTTGTAAGGTTCGAGTTGCACGCAATCGATTGACAAGATGCCACCACATGCGTGGAGCATCCACGCCAAGGAGTACTGCACAATGCTGTCGTTCGTCCGCATCAAGCACCGCGTGAATGTTGCGCTGCGGCTTAGCGGAGCGGCCCTGCTGCTGACCACCGCGGTGGGTCTGCCTCAAGCCGAACCAAAGCCCGCGCAGGCCGCCAACCTAGCCTAGAGCGATATGCGCCCCCCGTTGACGGAAGCCGGTGACACCAACGGCGCCGACGGCTATACGCCGCTGCCGGAGTACGGCGATGTGTTGCACGCGATCACGGTGGCGCCCAACGGCGATGTCTACACCGCCGTCCGAACCTCCGGTGGCGCGGCCACCGCGTTCCGGTCACTCGACAGGGGCGGCTCTTGGCGCAGCATCGGGCACAACCTGCCCAACAACACATTGGTGCGGCAAATAGTGATTCCCCCGACCTACCCAACAGACCCTTTCCTCGCGCTAGTCTACGCCAACGCCGACCTGCGCCGCGGCGCCGGCGGCCTGCAGGAGCGCACAAAGCAGACCGTGGCGAAAGTACGGCCGACTAAGCCCGGCAGCAGGCGCTAACTGAGCGTCGCTACGTCGAAAGGAAGCGGGGAGCAGCATGCGCTGCTCCCCGCTTCCTTAGGCGGGCACTCGCCAAGCGGCGGTTATACTAGCAGCAACATCCCTTCTACCCATCAGGAGTCTACCCATGAACCTGCCACGCCTCACCGTCACCACTGGAGACATCACCACCCAACAGGTGGACACCCTGGTGGTGAACCTCTTCGAGGGGGTTACCGCCCCCGGTGGTGCAACCGGAGCGGTGGACGCTGCGCTCGGTGGCGCTATCACGCAGCTCATCGGCGACGGCGAACTGAAGGGGAAGTCCGGCGAGTACACCTTGATCCACACCTTCGGTAAGCTCCCGGCGCGAAGGGTGGTCGTGGTGGGCCTCGGCAAGGCCGCGGGCTTCGACCTGAACCGCGCCCGCAACGTCGCCGCCGAAACGGCGCGCTATCTGCGGAGCAAGGGCGCGAAGCGGGTGGCGACTATCGTGCATGGGGCCGGTATCGGCGGGGTCGAGCCGGCGGCTGCCGCACAGGCCCTAGCCGAGGGCACGCTGATGGGTCTCTACCGCTTCGATCGCCACAAGAGCAAGCGCAACGAGACCAGCGACGACGCAGGGTTCACCGAACTGCTGGTCATCGAGCACGACGCCGCTAAGCTACCGGCGATCCAGCAGGGCGTGGAGATCGGCCGCATCACTGCCGAGGCCACCAACCTGTGCCGGGACTTGGCCAACGAAGGCTCGAACGAGATGACGCCGAAGCACCTCGCCGAGGCGGCTCGCACCGTTGCCGCCGCCACCGGCTTGGCCTTCCGAACCTACGGCCGCGACGAGATGCAGCAGATGGGCTTTGGCGCCCTGCTGGCGGTAGCTCAGGGCAGCGCCCAAGAGCCGCAGTTCATCACCCTGCACTACCAAGCCCCAGGGGCGCCGGCTAGCAAGCCCGCGGTTGCACTAGTGGGCAAAGGTGTCACGTTCGACTCCGGCGGTATCTCCATTAAGCCCGCCGAGGGTATGGACGCGATGAAGTCCGACATGTCGGGCGGCGCTGCGGTCATCGCTGCCATGCAAGCCATTGCGGCGCTCAAGCCGGCGGTCAGCGTGTGGGGTCTGGTGCCCGCCGCCGAGAACATGCCCAGCGCCACCGCCTACAAGCCGGGCGATATCGTGAAAGCGGCCAACGGCAAGACCATCGAGGTGGTGAATACCGACGCCGAGGGCCGCATGTTGTTAGCCGATGCCCTCAGCTGGGCCCGAAAGGAAGGCTTCTCGCCGCTGATTGACGTCGCCACGCTGACCGGCGCGGCTTCTGTCGCCCTGGGGCCCTACTACGCCGGTATCATGGGCAACGACCAAGCCACCATCGACGGGGTGCTGGCGGCCGCAAAGGAAGCCGGTGAGAACTTCTGGCAGCTGCCGCTCACCGACGAGTATAAAGACCTGGTGAAGAGCGACATCGCCGACGTGCGGCAGACCGGCACCGGTCGCGCCGGCGGAGCCATTAGTGCCGCGCAGGTGCTGCACGAGTTCGCCGAAGACACTCCCTGGGCCCATCTAGACATCGCACCCACCTATCGCAGCAACAGCGACAAAGGCGTGCTGGTAAAGGGCTCCACCGGCGTGGCGGTCCGCACCATGATCCGCTTCGTGATGCGGCAGGGCGCCGAGTAAGTCCGCCCCCAGGCTTGGGCCGGCCTGCGGCAGCTCGCACAACTTGACGCCTTGGGCACAATTTACCTATAGTGCCCAAGGCTTTCTATCTTCATCCCCGCTATTGTCGGAGGAATCACCATGTTCCCATTAACCGGTTGGCTGCCGGTCGTGCCGGCGCTTCTTTTAGTGTTGAGCGCATGTGCGCCGCAGCGAGCGGCAGCGCCCGAACCGCAGCCGGCGCAACCCCAGGCCGCCGGAGCGAAGACCGAATACCCAACCATGACGCTGAAATTCAATCACGTTGTGGCCCGAGACACCCCCAAGGGCAAGGCCGCCGACAAGTTCGCCGCACTGGTGAAACAGAAGTCGGGCGGCAAGATCGACGTGCAGGTGTTCCCCAACTCCGAACTGTACAAAGACGGCGAGGAGCTGGAGGCGCTGCAGCAGGGCGCCATCCACTTCATTGCCCCCGGCACCGACAAGCTGGGCGTATTGATCCCCGCCTGGGAAGCCCCTGTACTGCCGGGCATCTTTCTGAGCGAGGAAGCCGGCGACAAGTTCGTGGAGCCCGGCAACGCCGTGGCGAAGGAATTGCTGGAGAAGCTGCGGGAAAAGGGCCTGTTGGGCTTGAACGTCTGGCTCAACGGCTTCAAACACTTCACCTCCTCCAAACGGGCGCTCATTAACCCCGACGACTTCAAGGGCCAGAAGTTCCGCACCTCCGGCAAGCCCGACGAGGCCTTTGTGAAGGCGCTGGGCGCGTCGGCTCAGGTTATGGCGTTCAGCGAGGTGTTCGGCGCGCTGCAGCAGGGCGTGGTGGACGGCCAGTTCAACACCCCCAGCAACATCGTGACCCAGAAGTTCCACGAGGTGCAGAAGTACGGCACCGTGAGCCGCGGCGGCGTGATTTTGCTGTACGCCGTGGCCACCAACGCCAAGTGGTTCGACAGCCAGACGCCCGAGGTCAAAAAGCTGCTTTCCGAGGCCATGGACGAAGCCACCCGCTTCAACAACAAAGTGGCTGCCGATGACAACAAGGCCGGCTGGGCCGCGATCAAAGCTAGCGGGCGCCTGGAGTTGCGCGAGCAGACCGAGGCAGAGGCCAAGGCGTGGGCTGTCGCCGGTGACCAAGTGCTCAAGGAGTGGGAGGCCCGCACCGGCAAAGAGATCATCGAAAAGCTGAAAGCGCTGAATAACAAGGGATAACCTTCACCACTGTTGTCCAGCGTCACTCGCATCTACCAACAGGCCGACTCTCTGCTCTACCGCTTCGAAGCGGTAGCGGCGGGAGTCGGCTTGGGGTTTTCCGTGGCCGTCACCATGCTCGATGTGCTGCTGCGCAACGGCGGTGAATTGCTGGAGACCCTGTTCGGCGTCCGCTGGTCGGCGGGCATCGGTGGTGGCGGCGAAGTGGCCCAAGTCAGCATGATCTGGGGTATGCTCATTGGCGCCGCCCTGGGCAGCCGTCAGGGCATCCACATCGGTGTCGACGTGCTGGTGCAGAGGCTGCCGGCTACGCTGTGCAAAGCCGTGGTGCTAGTCTCGCTGGCAGCCGGGGCCGCATTCAGCGCCGCCGTCACCCTGCTGGGCATCGAGCTGGTGCAATTCTCGATGAACAGCGGCCAGATCACCGCAGACGTCGGCATGCCCCGCTGGATGCTGTACCTCTCTGTACCCACGGCCATGGCGCTGATGACCGTGCACCAGCTTCAGGTCGCAGCCGAGATGTGGCGCAGGCCGGCCGACGAGGTGAAGCGCAGCGCGCAAGCAGTGAGCGTCGAGGAAAGCGGCGCATGAGCATCTTCGTCTTCGGCGTGCTGTTCCTGCTGCTGTTCGCCGGCTTCTCCATCGCGCTCTCGCTGGGCATCTCCTCCACCGCAGCGCTCTACTACTTCACCAACATCCCGCTCACCGCCATCCCCCAGAAGATCTACACCAACCTCGACACCTTCCCGTTGCTGGCGGTGCCGTTCTTCATCCTGGCCAGCAACATCTTCGCGGTGGGCGGCGTGGCCGACCGCATCATCCGGCTCAGCAACACCATGTTCGGCCATGTCCACGGCGGGCTCGCCATCTCGGGCGTGGCGGCCTGTGCCTTGTTCGCCGCGGTCTCCGGTTCCAGCCCGGCAACAGTCGTAGCCATCGGCGGCATCATGATTCCCGCAATGATTCGCGCTGGGTATGGCCGCTCCTACGCAGTGGGGTCCATGGCCACTGCAGGCGCGCTCGGCATCATGATTCCGCCCAGCATTCCTATGGTCCTCTACGGCTTCGCCACCAACGAGTCGGTGGGCAAGCTGTTCCTGGCCGGCGTCCTACCCGGCATCTTCCAGGCCACCGCCCTGGCCCTGGTGTGCTATGTGGTGGCACGCCGGGCCAACTACCAGCGCGACCCAGCGGCCACTTGGGGCGAGCGCTGGGCAGCAGTGAAGTACGCGGCTCCCAGCATGCTGTTGCCCACAGTGATCATCGGCGGCATCTACAGTGGGGTGTTCACCCCTACCGAGGCCGCGGCGGTGGCAGTACTAGTGGGCATTGTGGTGGGCATGTTCATCCACCGGGAACTTGCGCTCAAAGACTTCCCGCGCATCTTCATCGAGACGGGCAAGACCTCGGCCATGCTGATGTTCATCATCACCATGGCCCAGCTCTTCGCCTTTGTGCTCACCATCGAGCAGATTCCGCACGCCATCGCCAGCGCGGTGGTCAGCGTGGCCAGCGAGCCGTGGATGATCCTGCTGTTGATTAACTTCATCCTGCTGCTGGCCGGCGACTTCATGGACCCGGCCCCCATCATCCTGATCATGGCACCCATCTTCCACCCCATCGCGAAGGCGGTCGGCATCGACCCCATCCACCTCGGCATCATCATGACCATGAACATGGAGATCGGCCTCATCACTCCACCGGTGGGTCTGAACCTCTACGTGGCCAGCGGCATCGCGGAAATGCCGCTGTACACGGTGATGCGCGCCGCCGCGCCCTGGATTGTGGTGCAGTGCGTAGTACTGGCCGTGGTCACCTATTGGCCCGACCTCAGCCTGTTCCTGCCCACCCTGCTGTACAAGTAGCCCGTTCACCAGCGGCCCGCCCACCCTATAATGACCGCATGGTGGCAACAGGCTACCCACCCCTGCAAGGAGGCCGCCTATGCGCTGGTCATCCGCTATCTCCGATAACGCCGACCTCGCCGTAGCGATTCGCGACGCCACCACTGAAGCCATTGCCGACCTTGAGGGCGAGCCCGCTCACCTCGCGGTGGTGTTCGTGTCCACCCACCATTACGGCGGGTTCGATCTCCTGCCGGAGCTGTTGCAGCCACTGCTGGGCGATGCACTGCTGCTGGGGTGCAGCGCCGGCGGCGTCATTGGGGGTGGGCACGAGGTGGAGCAGCGTCCTGGGTTCTCCATCACGCTG
Source organism: Dehalococcoidia bacterium (assembly GCA_009692935.1). GTDB lineage: Bacteria > Chloroflexota > Dehalococcoidia > SHYD01 > SHYD01 > SHYE01. The sequence goes on from SHYE01000001.1 coordinate 15,048, forward strand.
GCCAGCCTGCCGGGCGTCGAGATCGCGCCGTTCACGGTGACCGACGACGAACTCCCGAACCAGGACGCTTCCCCCGACGCCTGGGCCACCCTGGTGCACACCACTCCCGACGCTAACCCGCACTTTGTGCTGCTGGCTGATCCGTTCTCCATGCGCATCGACGACCTGGTGGTGGGGCTCGACTACGCCTTCCCGCTGGCCGCCAAGGTGGGAGGGATGGCCAGCGCGGGCGCCCGCAGTGGGGTCAACGCGCTGTACCTGGGTGACCAGGTCATCAAGAGCGGTGGCGTCGGCGTGGCGCTCACCGGAAACGTGGCGGTCGACACCGTAGTCGCGCAGGGCTGCCGCCCTATCGGCGAACCGATGCAGATCACCCGCTGCGAGCACAACGCCCTGCTGGAGGTGGCCGGCCGGCCGCCGATGGAAGTACTGCAGGAGCTGTTCAGCCGTGCCAACACTCACGACCAGCAATTGTTCAGCGGCTCGCTGTTTCTAGGCCTGGTGATGGACGAACTGGCCAGCGAGTACAAGCTTGGCGACTTCCTCATCCGCAACCTGATGGGCGTCGACCGCGAGCACGGGGCAGTGTACATCGGCGCGATGCTGCGGGAACACCAGACGGTGCAGTTCCACCTGCGCGACGCTGGCACCGCCTCGGATGACCTGCGCAATATGCTGGGCATGTATCTGGCGGAGCACGAGCCGCGCCACGCCGAGGGCGCGTTGCTGTTCAGTTGCCTGGGCCGCGGCACCGGCCTGTTCGGCGCGCCCGACCACGATACCGACCTGTTCCGCGAATTCGTAGGGCCTGTGCCCCTGGGCGGCTTCTTCTGCAACGGCGAGATTGGGCAGGTGGGCGGCGGCACCTACGTGCACGGCTACACCAGCAGCTTCGGCATCTTCCGGCCCGCCCGCCGGGATTAGGCCACCGGGCGATGCCCCGGCGCCCATGGGTCAGCCGGGGCCGCTTTCCCACTGCACGGGGAGGGGCCACCCCGAAATTGGTGGCCCCTCTTTACGAACTGAAACGGCTACCCCACGAAGGGCATGATGCTGACGTGGATGGCGCCGGGTGCGCCCTTGCCCGCCACCGCGTCGATGGCCTCGGACGCGCGGTTCATGGGAAAGGTGTGGGTGGAGATGTCTTCCATGGGCAGGTTGCCATTGGTGATGAAGTCGATGGCAATTTCCACCGACTTGTAGCTGTGACCGTTAGCCTGCTTGATCACCAGCTTGCGGCGACCGAAAGTCGAGACGTCGATCGTCTCTTTGCCAGCCGCAGCCAACACAATGTTGCAGCGCTTGCCGGCCACCGAGATGCTGTCTTGCACCGTGGTCTTGCTGCCGCCGGTCACGTTCACCACCACGTTCACGCCCTCGCCACCGGTGGCGTCCATCACCCGGGCCTTGAAGTCCTCGGTCTGCACGTCGATGGTGTGGGTCGCCCCCAGTTTGCGGGCAATCTCCAGCCGGCGGGTGTCGCCACTGAGACCGGTGACAATGATGGTACTGGCGCCGGCCGCCTTAGCGGCGATGACGCAGGCCAAGCCCTGCTGACCCGGGCCCTGCACCAGAATCGCATCGCCCAGGCTCACTTCGCCGTAGCGGTAAGCCCACTCCACGCCGTTGCTGAACGGCAGGAAGGCTGCGGCGTGGGGCGCCGGCACCTTCGACGACATGCGGTGCACCACGGCATCGGGGTGGATGTACATGTACTCGCTATAGCCGCCCCACAGCGCTGGGGACGTGTCGATGCCGGTGGAGCCGTACCATAAGCGAGGTCCCTCGCCAGCGATGTCGGTCTGCGGGCAGAAGCGGAAGTCGTCGGAACGGCACCACTCGCACTTACCGCAGGGTACGTACTCCTCCAGCGCGACGCGATCGCCCTCCTTGACCTTCCACTTACGGGCGGCGGTAGCCCCCAGCTTGACCACGATCCCCACGTTCTCGTGGCCTAGGATCTTTGGCCCGTTGCCCATACGCTCGCGCCCGTGGATGTCGGACCCGCAGATGCCGCAGGCTTCGAGCTTCAGCAGGCCGCCGTCGTCGGGCACCTCCGGCAGGTCGAACTCGCGCATCTCGAACTGGTTGGGGGCCACCAACACGGCGGCAAGGCTCTTCTGTGGCATGGTCTGTCTCCTTCTGCTAACTCCTGTGCTTGCTTGCGCACCCGACCCGTGGGCATCTGGGTGAACTTCTACCCTCCCCTAGCCCCTCGCTGCAAGGGAGGGGAACCGGATGATTCCTCCCCCTTGCAGCGAGGGGCTAGGGGAGGGTAGAAGCTCTGCTCACTTCTCACGCCCACCAATCATTCCATCCGCACTCCCATTGGGAGAGCGCTACGGCGAGGGCCTTCCGACTTACGACCGCTCGCGCTCGCGCTCGCGCTCGGCAGCCGCCTTCTCGCGCAGCAGCCGGGGGCGGACCTTGTAGTACAGGTACGGAAACTCCTCTTTGGCCATCGCCTCGAAGAAGTAGCGGATACCGGGAGCAACCCGAATCTGCTTGGACTGCACGTCGCTGGTGTTGATGTGCTGGTGCTTGGTCTGCGGGCCCTGCACGTGGAAGCAGGTGCCTTCCTTCCAGGATATCTTCTCCCCGTCCACAATGCTGTAGCCCGAACCCTGGATGATGTAGAGGTGGGCCTCCATGTGGGCGTGGGTGCCACCCTCGTCGTGCGGTTCATTGATCAGGTAACTGCTGATCTCCTGCTCGTAGGGATGCCAACCATTGGTGTCTTTGCCCACCCGCATGAAGTTGACGCCGCCGGCGTTGTGCAGGCCCGGGCGAATGCCGGCTGCTGCGTAGCCCTCGATGGTGCCCAGCACAATGGGCTTTTCTGGGTCGATCTCCAGGATATCCTCTGGCGCTAGGCCGGGCCCACCCTCAGCGCCCATGGTCGTCGGCGCCTCTCCGATCTTCAGCACGATACGGCGGCCCCGGTCATCGAAACCGTTCTCCGACACCGGTACCGTGGGCAGCGCGGTGGTCTTGCCCCAGTTGTCGTACTGGGTGAAGCGAGCCATGCCGCACCAGAACTCCAGGTGCGGCGACATCACCGAGAAGTAGCGGGCCGGGACGTCGCCGGTGTTGAAGTGCTGGTGCACGGCGCCGAAGGGGATGAGCAGGGTGCTGAACGGCTCCCAGTTGTAGCGCACGCCATTCACTGTGGAGAACCCGCTGCCGGTGATGATGTGGATGGCCTCTTCGCCGTGCTTGTGCGTGCCGGTGTGAGCGCCCACCGGGATCTCCGAGATCATGCTGGTGGAGCCCCAGGTGCGGAAGCCGGTCTCCGGCGTGACCAACAGGCCGACCTTGGCGTCCTGCTGCGTCTCGACGTACTCCACTTCCTCTTCATGAATCCACTTGCGGGCCTTGTTGAACTCCTCCCGCGACTTATCCCACATATTCAGCCAGTCGTCATAGAACGTTGGCAATTGTCGTCCTTCCCCTGCATTCCGTGCAGGACGGTTGATTCCCAAACTTTCGTGAACCCCCTGGTCTGCTCAGTGGCTGGCTACCGCCTTAGACACTGATATGGGTACCGCCGCCGTAAACGGCGGCCCCGAACTACCACCCAAACGGTCTGTGGTGTTGCAGGATATTGGCCCGCCGTTTACGGCGGCGGTACCTTCCTGCCCCCCCTCTCATTCCTTTACTGCCGCAACCTCGGGTCCAGCGTATCGCGCAAGGCATCGCCCAGAACGTTGAAGCCCAAGATGACGAAGGTGATTACCAATCCGGGAGCGAAGGCCATCCAGATGGCGGTGGTCATATAGGTGCGGCCGCCGCCACTCAGCATCCCTCCCCAGGTGGGGAAGGGGGGCGGCACACCCAGGCCCAGGAAGCTAAGGCTGGACTCCGCAAGAATGGCGGTGCCCAGGCTGCCAGAAATGATGATGATGAACGGCGCGAAGCAGTTGGGCATCACGTGCAGCAACATCAGGCGCCAGTCGCCGGCCCCCACGGCGCGCGCGCCATCGATGTATTGGTTGCGCATAACGCTGAGCGCTTGGCTGCGGATAACCCGCACGCCTGAAGGGATAAGCGTGAACGAGATGGCGCCGATCACGTTGATCATCGACGCGCCGAGCACCGCCACCACGGCCATGGCCATCACCAGTACCGGTAGCGCCAGCAGCACGTCGGTCAGCCACTGAATCGCCTTGTCGATCATGGTGCCCTGGTAGAAGGCCGACATAATGCCCAGGAGGGCGCCGATGCCCTTGCCGATGAACACACTGACCAGCGAGACGGTGATGCTGATCTGGCCGCCCCAGATAATGCGACTCAACAGGTCGCGCCCCAACTCATCGGTGCCGAACCAGTGCTGCATGCTGGGAGCGCTCACCGTTGGGCCGACCGCCAGTTCCAGCGGGTCGTAGGGCGCGGTGATCGGCGCGAGCACCGAGACGACGGCCACAAACAGCAGCAGGACAGCGGCCACCGCACCAACCGGCTTGTGGGCGGCTGTACGCCGCAGCCGCACCGGCCAGGTATCGTGTGGGGCAGATGCCAGGGGACCGAGAGTGATTGCTTGTTCTTGTGCCATAGCTATTTAAACCGGATGCGGGGGTCCATAACCCCGTACATCACGTCCACAAAGATATTGAGCAACACGAAGAAGAATGCGAAGAACAGGATGTTCGCCTGCAGTTGCGAATAGTCTCGCTGGAAGATGGCCTCGGCGGTGAGCCGACCCACACCGGGCAGCGAGAAGATGTTCTCGATGATGACGGTGCCGCCCAGCAACCGCCCAAGCTGCAAGCCAAGAATCGTGACCACGGGGATCATCGCGTTCTTCAGCGCATGCTGCACAATGACCCGGCCCTCCAGCAGGCCCTTTGCGCGGGCTGTGCGCACGTAGTCCTGGCGAATCACCTCGAGCATTGTGGCCCGGCTCAACCGGGCGATGCCGCCGAGTTGGTGGATGGCCAGCACCAAGGCCGGCAGCATGAACTGCTGCACGTTGCGCAGGGGATCCACGGTGATCTCGGTGAACCCCAAGGGCGGCGAGTAGTGGAACCAGAGCGCCAGGAAGATGATGGACATGGTGCCCAGCCAGAACTCTGGTATGCCGATACCCAGGATGGCCAGCACTCGCACCACGTGATCGAAGGGTTTGTCTTGCTTGACCGCGGCCAGCACCCCAATGGGGAGGCCGATGGCCACCGCCAAAATCAGCGAGATGAGCGCCAACTCGAACGTTACCGGCCAGCGGTCTGCCAGCTGCTGCACCACCGGCTCGCGCTTCCGTAGCGAAAGGCCGAGGTCCCCCTGGACAAGGCCAACCATCCACGTGAAGTACTGCTCATAGATCGGCTTATCGAGGCCCAGTTCCTCTCGCAGCGCCGCAATCGCCTCGGGCCGGGCGTCGTCACCCAGGCTGAGTGCTGCCACATCGCCGGGGATGACCCGGATCAGCAGGAACACCAAGGTAGCGACACCAAAAACTGCGGTGAGGCCCCAGAGAAGCCGTCGAATGACGTACTGTCGCATTCCCAGGTGTTCCTGTCTGAGCGCAGGCCGGCCGTGACCGGAGCCACAGGGCTATCGGTCACGGCCGGCGCAGGTGCGCTGCTTACGTTCTGGTTACTTGTCGAGCCAGGTCTCGAGGGTCTTCAGCCCAAAGCCCCAGTACATGTGCGGGTAGTACCCTTTCACATACGGGCGCCAGTAGTAGGCGGTGTGGTCGCTGTACGGTTGCAGGAAGCCGATGGCGCGCTCGTTGATCATGCGGAGCGCGTCGTGCACCGCCTTCTTCCGCTCGGTCACGTCAGTGATCGAGCGCTGCTTCTCCAGCAGCGGGTCGAGCTGTGGGTCGCACGCCTTAGAGTAGTTCAGCGAGCTGCCGCATTTGAACGTCGCGTATATGTTGCCGTCGGGGTCGGGCCGGAAGGACCCGCCAAAGATGTGCAGGTGGAACTCGGCCTTGCGCTTGCGGTCGAAGGCCACCGCGTTTTCCACAGTGTCGAGCTTGGGATCGAAGCCGGCGGCCTTGAGCTGGCTCACCAGCATCTCGCCCCACAGGCGGAAGCCCTGACCGCTTGCCGGCGTCCACATGATCTCCACCGGCAGGTTCTCGCGGCCCGCGTCCTTGAGCAGTTGACGGGCCTTTGCCGGGTCGGCCGCATAGTACTTGCCGATCTCGGCGGCCGGCAGCGACCAGTCGCCCCAAGCCGGGCCGATGCCCGCGATGTTGAGCTGTGCCTTGCCCTTAGAAAGGGCATCGATGAAGGCCTTGGGGTTGATGGCGGCCTGAATCGCCTGCCGCACCCGAATATCCTTGCCCGGTTCCCATTGCTGGCTGATGTATATCTTGTCGCCGCCGGCGTCCAGTAACTCCACGATTGTGGCGTCCTTGGCGCCCTGCTTCAGGGTGTCCAGCAGTGGGCTGGAGCCGGGCAGGCAGCGAGCGCAGATGTCGACTTGGCCCGCAACGAACGCCGCCACCTGGGCAGCCTCGTCAGGGATGATGTACATATCGTAGCCGTCCAGATAGGGCAAGCTGCGGCCCTTCTCGTCCTTCAGGAAGAAGTCGGGGTTCTTCTTCATCTTGAAGACGGAGCCCTCCTTGCCGCTCTCAAAGCGGTAGGGGCCGTAGCCGATGGCCTGCTTCTCGCTGAGGCCTGCTTCCACCAGGGCTTGCGGAACCATCAATAGCTCCGTGTTGCCTGCGTAGGTGAGGAACGGCGCGAAGGGGCCGTTCATGATAACCTTCACGGTGTAGGGATCCGGCGTCTCGATGGACTTGATCTCCTCCACCATGTACTTCGCGGTCGACTGGCGGTCGTCGCGGTAGCGTTCCAGGTTGAACTTCACGTCCTTCGACGTGAACTCAGACCCGTTCAACGGCGCCTTGTTCTCGTTCATCACGCCCTTGCGCAAGTTGAAGGTGTAGGTGCCGCCGTCCGGCGAGACCTCCCACTTCTCGGCAAGGTACGACTGTAGTACGGTGCTGGTATACCCCTGCTCTTTGCCCAGCTTGTAACGGAGCAGCATACCGTAGGTACCGCCGGTGATCATCTCCATGTCGGAGACGTTCTTCCGGATCGGATCCAGGTACACCGGGTCAGTGTGGTACGAGAACCGCAGTATGCCGCCGGCCTTCACCTCATTCGAGCCGCCGCCCGCTGGCGGGGGGGCGGCCTGCGGGGTGGCACACGCCACGCTGAGCATGCCGCCGGCAAGTACCGAGAGCGCTACGGCCATTTTGCCGCGTCGCAGTAGCATCGTTGCGACCTCCTTTAGTCTGGCACAGAAAATACCCCTCTGTCGCGTGACAGAGATTTGATCATTGATACGCTGGTTTACGACAAGAGTCAATAAAAAGGGCTGGGAAAACCAAAGTAAGGCGTTAGCCATAGTATGGTTTGCTGCTGGACTTTCGTTTCTTCTGGTACCAAGATAACTTCCGGGTTGCGCGGCCGGAGTCTCGTCGCCAACAGTATCTCCTATGCGCAGAGGTGTCCATGGCGATCACAGCTGTTATCGACGTTGTAGCCACCATTCCCAACGCCCGTGGCGCTGCGGCGCTGCTCGCGGCAGATGTTGCCGGCTCGCTGGGAGTGACCACAGGCGACCTGGTGAAGGTGACCAGTGGCCGGGGCCGCACCGCTCTGATCCGCATTACCGGCGAGGCGAGTAATCCGGGCACGCTGCGGCTGCACCGCCTGAGCCTGCGGGCGCTGCGGGTGCAACCCGAAGAGCAGGTCACTATCGAGCGAAGCGAAGCGCCGGCGGCGGCCCGGGTGGTGCTGATGCCCGGCTACAGCGTCCTGGGCTTCAACCCCCAGTTCGTGACGTATGCGAAGCAGTTGTTGGCGAACCCACCTACGCCGGTGACCGAGGGCACGCTGGTGGCAATACCGCACCCTACCTCCAACGCCGAGATGACCCTGGAGGTGCACTCGATGACCGGCGGCGAAGGCCTGCTGACGGCCGACACCGAGTTGTTCATCGAGGTGGACCCGCTGCACGAACACGAGGCCGGGGCCACCCACCGGCATGGGGCCTCCGGCGCAACCGCAGCCTCGGGCAGCATCACCTACGACGATATCGGTGGCCTGCACGAGCAGCTCAAGGCGGTGCGCGAGTTCGTGGAGTTACCGCTGGTTTTCCCGGAAACCTACCGCCAACTGGGCATCACGCCGCCGCGCGGCATCATCTTCTATGGCGCACCCGGCACCGGCAAAACCTTGCTGGCACGCGCCGTGGCGAATGAAGTGAACGCCCACTTCTACTACATCAATGGCCCCGAGGTGGTAGGCAGCTACAGCGGTCAGACCGAAGAGAACCTGCGCAAGCTGTTCCGCAGCGCCTACTCCAGCCCGCCCGCAATCATCTTCATCGACGAACTGGATGTCATCGCACCGGTCCGCGGCGATACCGGCACCCTCAGCGACACTCGGGCGGTGACCCAGTTGCTGACCCTGATGGACGGTCTGCAGCAGGCCGAGGGCATCATGGTTATCGGCACCACCAACCGCATCGAAACCATCGACCCAGCGCTGCGGCGGCCCGGCCGGTTCGACAAAGAGATCTACTTTCCGACCCCGCCGGCCGACGCACGCGAGGAGATCCTACGTATCCACACCCGTGAGATGCCGCTGACCGCAGACGCGTTGAAGGCGTTGCCGGCGGTTGCCCAGCGCTGCTACGGCTACGTGGGCGCCGACCTAATGGAGTTGAGCAGGGAAGCAGGCCTCACGTCGTTACGCCGGGCGGCCGCCGAGTTCCTGAACGATCCCCAAGCTGCGGCCAAGCTCGATGCCAGCCAACTCACCGTGTCCGCCGCTGACTTCGACGTGGCCACCAGCGTGGTGCGGCCGGCCTCCATGCGCGAGTCGCTGTTGTCGTACCCCACCGTACGCTGGGCCGATATCGGTGGATTGAACGAGGCCAAGCGCCGCTTGATAGAGCTGGTGCAGCGCCCGTTGAAGCAGCCCGAGGCGCTGGCCCGGCTGCGGCTGCCCTCCAACCTGGGCATATTGCTGTACGGACCGCCAGGAACCGGCAAGACCTTGCTGGCCCAGGCGGTGGGCCGCGAATTCGGCCTTAACTTTATCGGCGTCAACGGCCCCGAACTCTTCTCCAGCTGGATCGGCGAGACGGAAGAGAATGTTCGGCACATCTTCAATCTGGCCCGCCGCGTCGCACCCAGCGTGATCTTCTTCGACCAGCTCGACGCGATCGCCCCGAACCGCACCGCCAGCCAAGCCCCCACCACCGGCTCGCAGCAGCGCATTGTGAACCAGTTGTTGACCGAACTCGACGGTATGGAGGGCTTGAACCAGGTGTTCGTGATTGCCGCCACCAACAACTTCGAGGTGGTGGACCCTGGGCTGCTGCGGCCGGGCCGGTTCGGCGTGCACCTGCAGATCGGCCTGCCGGACGAAGCCGAGCGCGCCGATATCTTCCAGGTCCAGCTCCGCGGAGTCGGCTTGGCGCCGGGGCTCGATCTCGACTCGGTCACCACCAGGCTTGCGGCTGCCACGCCGGGCAAAGCGGGCGCTGACCTCGCCTACGTGTGCCAGGCCGCCAAGATGCGCGCACTGGATCGCGCTGAGGGCGACGGCAACCTGGTGTTGACGCAAGCCGACTTCGATCAAGCACTCGCGGAGTTCCACGCCGAGCGGCACTAGTTCGACAGACACATGGAACTGGAGTTCAGGCATCGGCGGCTGAGGGTCGCTTATGAGAATGAGCGGGAAGCTATCCGTCTTTGGGGGCTTGGAGCGGGAAAGCGCTACGGTGACTTGCTGGAGACTATCGAGGAAGCCAAGGAGTGGACCGTGCTGTACACCGTTCGGGCCATGCGACTCCATCCGTTGCACGGTAACCGGGCGGGTCAATTTGCGATAGCCCTTACCGGCAGGTGGAGACTGATTCTGAGTGTGCGAGATAATGTGGTCATCGTAGAGGAGGTCACGCGGCACTATGACGACTAAGAGTACCTACACAACCAACCACGTAACACCGCCAGGGAGAATCTTGGCAGCTGAGCTAAAGGAGCGTGGCATCACTCGATCGGCATTTTCTCGCGCAACACACCTATCTCCGATGGTTCTCTCTGCCCTACTCAAGGGAGCTGGCAACCTTACGCCGGAGATCGCAGCTATACTGGCGGCCGAGCTCGGTATTCCGGCAGACCTATGGCTGGGCCTCGAGCGCAGGTACCGTGAAGCCCTCGATCGGGCTGCTGCGGTTGCGTAACAGACGAAAACCCGAGAGGGCCAGAATGCGAAACGGACAACGCGTGTATGACGCCGATACCCACCTGCAGCCAACCGCTGAGGCGCTGGAGCGCTTTCTGCCCAAGCTGATCCGGGACCGAATCCCCGACCTCGACAAGTTCAAGTCCCCCATCAAGATCGGGCTGGCCGGCGAGAGCCGGCCGGAGCCGTACCGCCACTACTACCGCTTTGGCGGTGGCGAAGGCGGTTGGGGCGGGGATAACGTGCGCATTCTGGGCGACGCCGGCCCGCGCCCCGGGATGCAGCGGCGGTTCCAGAAGTTCATGGGCGCCAAGCACCCCACCGACGGCGGCATCGACTACGCTGACATTCGCCTGCAGGATATGGACGAGGAGGGCATCGACGTGCAGTTGATGGTGCCCTCGGGCGCCAACGGCCACGCCGACCGCGAGATCGAGCTGGCCTTTATTCAAGCCAACCACGAGTTCCTGGATGACTTCTGCGGCGCCGACCCAGCCCGGCTGAAGTCGCTCATTGTGGTGAGTGCCCGCTCGGTCGACGAGTCGGTGGCCGAGATCAAGCGGTGGGGCGGCAAGCGCTGGGCGGCCGGCATTCAGCCTTACCTGCCGCTGGATTACCCAATCGATCACCCCGACCTCAACCCGATTTGGCAGGCGGCCGAAACAGCCAACCTCACCGTAGTGCACCACAGCTTCGCCAGCGGTTACCCAGGCTACCGTGACCTGTGGAGCAACCCCTTTATCGGCCGCACCGCCAGCCATCCCTGGGGTGCAATGCGCATGGTGGCGGCGTTCTTCGGCTCCGGCATCATGGACCGCTACCCGGCGCTGAAGTGCGCCGTGCTCGAATCGGGCTTCGGCTGGCTGCCCTTCTGGGCCAAGCGCATGGACGACCAGGTGGAGTACATGGGCTATGTGGCCGATGACCTGAAGCAGAAGCCCAGCGACTACATGACCGGCGGCCGCTTCTTCTGCAGCATCGTGCTGCACGAGGGCCCCGAAATGGTGAAGATGGTCGACAGTATGCTGGGCGACCACATCCTGATGTTCGGGTCGGACTACCCACACGCCGAGTCCCGTTTCCCGGAATCGGCCGACAAGGTGTTGGGCTGGGAGAACCTATCGCCTGACGAGATGCAGAAGTTGCTGTGGGGCAACGCGGTCCGGGCCTTCGGTGAGCCGTAACCCCCGCCCAGTGCCTTACAGGACGGAGCGCGATTAACACGCCCCGTCAGTGACAAGAGGAGTGATCACGATATGGAAGCCGAAAACCGCCTCGCAGCACTGGGGCTGACGCTCCCCGCACCGTCCACCCCCGCTGCGAACTACGTCGCCTACGTCATCGCGAACGACATGTTGTACCTTGCGGGGCATGGCCAGCCGGGCGATACCACAGCCCCCAAGCGCGGCAAGCTCGGTCGCGATCTGACCACTGACCAAGGCTATCAAGCAGCGCGCATGGTGGGCCTGAACCTGCTGGGCACCATGAAGGCAGCCCTCGGCGATCTTGATCGCGTCCGCCAGATCGTCAAAGTGTTGGGCATGGTGAATTGCACGTCCGATTTCGGCGAGATGCCGCTGGTCATCAACGGTGCATCGGACCTGCTGGTGCAGGTGTTCGGCGAAAAGGGCCGTCACGCTCGCTCTGCAGTCGGCATGCAGGCGCTACCCTTCGGCATCCCCGTGGAGATCGAGATGGTGGTGCAAATCGAGACACTTTAAGCAGTACTGTGGACGCTTCTTCCGCTCAAGACAAAGCGACCCCGGACCATCTGGTCCGGGGTCGCTTGATCCGCGATGTGTGCTCTAGCGGCCTTCGTCCTGCAAACTGCGCAGAAGCTTCTGCGCTTCAAGCTGCAGGCGGCGCTCGGTTTCGGTACCGAGCGCTGCCCACGCAGCCGGATGTTGGCCGGCTATCGTCGCCATTGCTGCGCTGTTCACGTTGCGGCTAACCAACGGCTCGGGCTTGCCCTCAATAACTAGCCATGGCGTCCGACACACCGCTACGGCATGGAGCGTACCGGCCCAGTGCGAGGCTCCAACGGTAACGCCACCGGCGGCCGAGCGTACAGCGCCGTCTTCTGCCAGCAATGCCAACCCCCAGTAGTAGTTGCCGTACCGTCGGCGTAGCCGTGCCACGGTGTTCTTCCCCACGTCAATGGCCTTGGCAATGGCCACATCACTCATGTCTGGGCCGTCTGCGCTGCGGTCAGCCTTTGAGGAGAACCTGGGCGTGCATCAGCACTCGTGCGGCAGCGCTCCCTCCTCTGAGGAGCTTGCGGAGCGTCGTACGTTCTTCTCCTGGGAGGGTCACCATGAAGCGTTTCATACTGGAGATAACGCGTACCACCCCAGCGCGTATCACCCATATACCCGTGGCCGACCACTAGGTACCAAGTTGCAGTGGACGAACCCGCTCGGCACCCGTCAGGTGCACTTGCAGGTGATTCCCGCCAACAGCGATGGTCCTGACCTGAACCTGCCGCTGGGCCTGCAAAGCGAGTTCGAGGTGCCGGCTCCGCCCGCCTGGTACGGCCTGCTGCTCGGCATGACCTATCGCTGGTGGGTTCGCATCACCGATCAAGAGCTGCCGGTGCCCGCAGATCACCCCACTTGGGGCGCTTGGGGCGAATCGAGTTTCCGGACTCCCTCGGTCGATAGCAGTGGCATCAACGCCGTCAGCCCCGCGAACGGGGGTACCGTCACGGGCATCACACCGACGCTGACGTGGGCGCACTCCCGCCCCGACGTGTTCTATTACAAGGTGCAGCTCTCTAAGGACGCTGCCTTCAATACGGACGGTGTGACAGCCGTGGCTTCGGTCTATGGCGCACTGATTCACGGCGGGGTAACGTCCCCAGCGAACACCTACACCGTGCCTGCAAGTGCGCCACTCGAGGGTGCGCCCACGTACTTCTGGCGAGTACGACCACGGGTGCAGGGCGACGGGCTGCCTGTGCCCTTCACTGCTACCTTCAGCTTTCGGACACCGTAACTCGGAAGGTTCTGTTCATGCGACTGCGCACGATAGTCTTGTTTGCCTTGGCTGCGGCCGTGGCAATGCTGTTTGTGCGGGCTGGCGCCCTAGCAGCCGAGGATGCGGAGGTGGAGATCGAGGGCTTCGCGTTCAAGCTGGCCAACGTCACCATTATGGTCGGCCAAGCGGTACGCTTCACCAACAAAGACGACGCGCCTCACCCCGCCACTGCCGTTGGTGGCGAGTTCAACTCCGGTGTGCTGACCAAGGGTCAGCGCGCGGTGATCACCTTTACCTTCCCCGCTACGTTGGCGTACTTCTGCGAGATTCATCCCAGCATACGTGGCTCGGTAACGGTGGTTCCAGGCGCGGTGCCCACAGCCTCGCCATCGCCGCCTACGAGCACGCCTGGCGTCACCGGCACGCCGGCGCCGGCCAGTACGCCGACGCCGGCGTGCCACCCCACCAGGCCCCTCGGCACAACTGCATCTGCCACCGGCGGGTAGCACGCTACCTGTGCTGGGCACTGAACTCGCTTGGTCCAATCCGGCAAGCGTCCGCTACACCCAGGTGCAACTCATCCCCGCCAACAACGACAGCCCAGGCGTCGACCTGATCTTGGGGCCGGTCAACCGGTTCGCGGTGCCTGCGCCTCCAGGCTGGTACGGCATGTTGCCCGATATGACCTATAGCTGGCGCGTGCGGCTAACCGCGTCGCTCCTAGAGCCGTCGATCGAGAGCGCTACGTGGGGGCCGTGGGTGCAGACGAACTTCCGTACTCCCGCTATCGCCGCCAGTGTGGTCAGCGGAGCTAGCCCTGCGGAAGGCAGCACCGTCGGCAGCCGCACACCCACCCTGACCTGGGCTAGCAGCCGCCCCGACCTGTACTACTACGAGGTGCAGTTGAGCAAGGACGGCAGCTTCAACACGGATCCCCAAACGCGACTGCGTCGGTGTACAACGCACTCATTCACGGCGCGATCACAAGCCCCGTGAACAGCTACACAATCCCGTCGAGCGCCCCCGTGGAGCCTGGACCCGCTATCACTGGCGGGTGCGGCCGCGTGTGCAGGGCGATGGTACCCCCCTTGCCTTCACGCCGGTGTACAGCTTCCGGACGCCCTAAGAGAGGGCGCTTAGAATGCCCTCTCCTTTTGACCACGGGCTGGGTAGCCTCCTACACTGAATGCTCAGCCCTTCAGCGTAGGAGTCTGCATGTCCTCCAGTGATTTCCGGTTCTCGCCGCGCCCGAACAAAGCCCACACCATCGAATGGCGTGAATGGGGTGACACCGCGTTCGAACAGGCCAAGGCCGATGGTAAGCCAGTTCTGCTCTCGATCTCAGCGGTTTGGTGCCACTGGTGCCACGTGATGGACGAGACCTCGTACTCCGACGATGAGGTGATCGACCGCATCAACCAGCATTTCGTGCCGATTCGAGTCGATAACGATCGCCGGCCCGACATCAACGCCCGCTACAACCAGGGCGGCTGGCCGACGACGGCGTTTCTCACCGCCGAGGGCGAGATATTGGCGGGCGCAACCTACCTGCCGGCCGAGCGGATGCGTGGCGTACTAGACCAAGTACGCGACTACTACAGCACCAGCGCTTCGGAGATAGCCCAGAAAGTAGCCGAGATTCGAGCGCGCCGAGAAGCCGCGGCGCCTCGTTCGAGCGAAAGCACCCAGCCGGACGAGACGCTGGTCACCGCAACGATCGAGAGCATCCGGAGCGCCTACGACCCTACCTATGGCGGCTTGGGGAACGAACCGAAGTTCCCGCATCCAGAAGCCTTCAACCTGTTGCTCGACCAGTATGTTCGAACCGGCGACCTCTCCCTGCTGCACATGGTCACCAACACCCTCGACCAAATGCGCTCTCGCGGCATTTGGGACAAAGTGGAGGGCGCATTCTTCCGCTATTCCACCACCAAGGACTGGGAAATCCCGCACTTCGAGAAGATGCTGGAGGGCGAGGCGGGGCTGTTACGCAACTACCTGTACGCCTATCGAGTGACCGGCGAGGCATCCTACCTGGACACGGCGCGCGGCATGATGGCGTACCTGAATCGGACGCTGTTCGACCAGGAACGCAGCTTCTTCTACGGATCGCAGGATGCTGATGAGCATTACTTCGCGCAGCCGAAAGAGGAGCGGGCCAAGCTTCAGGCCCCGTTCGTCGACCCGACCCTGTATGTGAACTGGAACGCACAGATGGTATCGAGCTATCTGGAAGCGGCCTGGACCATGGACGACCCCGCCCCGCTCGAGCAGGCGCTGAAAGTGCTGGAGTTTCTGTGGGAGACCTGCCGCGACCGCGATGGTGGCATGCTGCACTATTACGATGGCGAAGCGAAGGTCAGCGGGCTGTTGACGGACCAAGTCGCCGTGGCCCTTGCACTGCTCGACGCCCATGATGCGACCGGGGACCGGTCGCATCTCGAAAGGGCCTTGACGCTTGCGCAGGCCATTTTGCAGGGCTATCCCGATGCCGACGCATCTGGGTTCTTCGACCTGAAGAACGAACATGACACGCTGGGGAACCTGCAGTTTCGCACCAAGAACATCGATGAGAATGCGGCGGCGGCCGAAGTGTTCAAACGGCTGGAACGCCTGCTGGGCGAGCAGGCCTTTGGTGAACTCTCGGCATCGGCCATGGCGTCGTTTGCCGATGGACCGCAGCATTACGGGTACTTCGCGTCGGGGTTCGCGCGCACGTACCTGCGCACCAGTCTCGAGCCGCTGGAGGCGCACATCGTGGGTGACCCCGCACTGCTGGCGACTCGGGCGTTGCTGTGGGGAACGTTGCGTCTCAAGCAACTGGCCAAGGTGGTCATGGTGCTGGACCCATCAGACGAGGACGAGCTGGGGGAGTTCGGGTACCCGCCCACGCCAGCACCGGCCGTCTACGTCTGCTACAGCGGTACATGCTCGGCGCCGGTGCAAACGCTCGAACACCTTGCCGCTGCGGCTGAATCGTCGACTGCGCCGTTTCGAGCCTTGTCATGATACGCGCCGCCAGACTTCTTGGAGTTTTGATGGCGTTGACTTTCGTGGTGGCGGAAGTAGCGTTGATCTGTCAGTCATCGGCCCCACGATGAGCCTGCTGGAGGCGACCGTCGCGAGCATTGCGCCACTGAACGCAAGCGCGCAGACGGCTGCGCTCGCTCGCCAGAGCCAGCTCACCAAGCCACCGGGCGCCCTGGGGCGGCTGGAAGCACTGTCGGTCCAGATCGCCGGTATCACCGGAATGTTGTGCCCGCCCTTGGACCAACGTGCGGTCGTTGTTATGGCGGGCGATCATGGGGTAGCGCTGCAGGGTGTCAGCGCGTACCCGCGCGACGTGACCGCGCAGATGGTGCTGAACTTTCTTGCCGGCGGCGCTGCGGTCAACGTGCTTGCTCGGCAGATGAGTACCCGAGTGCGGATTGTCGACATCGGTGTAGCGTCGCCGCTGGCCCCGCACGCGGACTTGTTGTCGCGCCGGGTGGCGAATGGGACGGCGGATATCACGCTGGGCCCGGCGATGTCGCGAGACCAGGCCCGCCAAGCCGTCGAAATCGGGATCGAGGTGGTGACGGCAGAGCATGCGCTGGGGCTGCATCTGGTGGCAACCGGCGAAATGGGCATCGGCAACACCACGCCCTCGGCGGCGTTGGTGTGTGCCTTCACCGGGGCAGACCCCGCCGTCGCGACCGGCCGCGGTACCGGAATCGACGATGACGCCTGGCAGCGCAAGGTGGCAGTGGTACGCAGGGGGCTGGCGCTGCATCGGCCCGACGCCAACGATGGGATGGGCACGCTGGCAGCGTTGGGCGGGTACGAGATCGCCGGATTGGCCGGGGTCATTCTCGGAGCAGCGGCACGCCGGGTCCCTGTCGTGATCGACGGGTTCATCTCTACTGCTGCGGCGCTTGCCGCCGTGGCTCTCGCTCCCGCCGCTCGCCCGTACCTGATCGCCAGCCACCGTTCGGCCGAGCCTGGGCACATCTTGGCCTTGAACCACCTTGGCCTGCATGCACTGTTGGATATGGACATGCGATTGGGTGAGGGCAGCGGGGCGCTGCTGGCCTTTCCGCTGGTCGAGGCGGCCGTCCGCACGCTGAACCAAATGGCAACCTTCGCCGACGCCGGAGTTTCAGGGCCGGCCGACCCCAACGAGCCTGGGCCGGCCCGTTAGGGTGTGGTTGGCGAAGTCTTGGCGGTGTCCGGCCTGGGCTAACGGCGAACAGGAACCACGGCGGCGTTGAGCGGATTCTTCGCCGCACTCGGTTTCCTGACGGTGATCCCGGTGCCGGGACGATCCTCCGATGGCCGCGATCTCGGCGCATCGCTCCTGTGGTTCCCCGTGGTGGGACTGCTGCTGGGCTTCGTAGTCGCGGTATTCGACGGCCTGGTGATTGCCGCGCTGGAGGCCAATGGGCCGGCGAGCACTCGCTCCGCGAGCTACCCAGCATTAGCGGTGGCCGCACTCGATCTGGCGCTGCTTGCGGTGCTCACCGGCGGCCTGCACCTCGATGGTTTGGCCGACACCTTTGACGGGCTGTTTCACCCCGGGGGGCGGGAACGCCGGCTGGCAATCATGCGAGACAGCCGCAGCGGGCCGCATGGTGTCGCCGCTTTAGTGCTGGTGTTGTTCCTGCAGGCCGGGGCGTTAGCCGCCGTGCCGGCGTCGGAGCGGTTTACCACGCTTTTGCTGGCGCCATGCCTAGGCCGTTGGGCCCAGGTCATTGCGATTGCGGCATTCCCCTACGCCCGTCCTGAAGGCCGTGGCACGCCTTTCCACGTACCGGGGCGGCAATGGCGGGCGCTGCTCGCCACGGTACTCGTGCTGGTGGTTGCGGCCTTCGTATGCAGTGTGGGGCGCGGGACGCAGTTGGGTGCGGTGCTGGTGGCCACGCTGGGGTTCGGCTGGGTAGCGCGCCGCCAGTTGGGTGGCCTGACCGGCGACACCTACGGCGCTATTTGTGAGGTGTCGCAGGCGCTGGCGCTACTGCTGTACTGCCGCTAACACCGGCGCTTTATACCCTACCCCGCAAGGCAGCAGAGTCGGCCGTGTACCGATGGGCGCGGAAAATGGCACGGTTGCGGCGGTCCCCGCGGTGCGGGAACTCGTGGGGATTCACGTACTCCCACACAATGGCGCCGTCGTGCGTTACCTCGAACAGGCGGCCCGTACGGCCCTCGCAGATAGCGGTGTTGCCGTTCGACAGGCGCTGCGCCCCGCTGATGCCGGTGCTGAAGAAGGCCAGCTTCGGCTCGCCAGAGTACTCCCAGACAATCTCCCCGGACGTGGGGTTCATCTCCACCACCCGTGAGTAGCAGCCGTTGAACCGGTGCTCACCGTTATCGAATATTAGGTAGTTGCCGTTTTCCAGTCGGCTGGGGTCATGCTGGTGCGAGAGTTGACCGGGGCCCCAGCGCCAGACCACCTCCCCCGAGGGCCGCTCGACGATAAGGATGGTGCTGGTCTGGCGGAAGCTGAGCAGCAGATTGCCGTCGGGCAGTTCTTCCACGCCGTTGCAGTGCGTCCACTCCTGCCGGCCCTCCAGGGGGCAGATCACCTCTAGCGATGGATCCAGGTGGTTGCCGCCGTGCCATTCCCACACGGTTGAGCCATCAGGCGCAATCTCGGAGAGCGCATCGCTGATGATGGTCCCTGCCGCACGCTGCTGCCCACCCTGCCGCCCTACGAGGTCGGGTACCCAGCAAAAGTCAGCATCGATGATGCCGGGCGCCATTTCGCTGCCCGCGCGGCCGCCCTGCACTCGTCCCGTCACGCCGGGGTCCAGTACCTCCCAATTGATGACCATGGTATTCCCGTTGCGCAGGCGGCAGGTGTCGTGGTGCAGCGTAGGGTGTTCGTAGCGCCAGACCAGGTTGCCATCCCAGTCCAGTTCTAAGAGCGCCCCGGCAGCTCCGCCGAAGCTCCAGGTCTCCTTGCCGGTCACGCCCTGCACCAGCAGGTTGCCGTTGTCCAGAAACTGCGGGTAGAACGGCTTGATGCCGTCGGGCAGACTCCACGTCTTCACCGTCTCGCCGGCCAGATCGATCAGCCGCACCAGGTCGCCCGAGAGCGTGGCGAAGAGCACGAAGCCGCTGAAGGCCCTGTCCTTGTCCCAATGGGTGACGCCGGTCGGTGCGAACATTGAGTAACCCATAGTCCATCCCTTTCACCGGAAGCTACGCAGACTATACGGGAGGCTCAGGCCCGGGGCCAGCACCGATCTCGCACTGCCACTGCTACGATGAACGGCATCACTCCGAACGTGAGCTGAACCCGCCGGCGGGATGTTCCCGTCGCAGGCGCTAACGGGTACCGACGTGCTCGTAAGAGTATTGTCAGAACCGTAGGTTATCGCAGCAATCATTCGGAGAGATTCGACGGAGGTGCAGCGTGCCGAGCGTTAGTGTCGTTAACCTCGTCCTCCTTTTGCCCGCTAGCGGTGTCGATATCAGCGGACGCAACGATCTTTGGGCGACGCTTGAGCGGGGCTCGCGGGCCATCGAGCGGTGGTACCAGGCCCAGGGCGAACGCGTGCTGCTGGTCCAGCCGGAGATGGTGTCTCACGACTTCGACCTGAGCGACCTGAACCCGTGGAGCGAGGTGCTCACCCACCTGAGGGCCCGTGGCTACAACTTCGATGTGGCCGACCCCGCCGTGCCAAACCGCCGGCTGGAGCAGTACTTGGTGTACTTGGCAGGGTGGCAGCCCGCGACGTCGGTCGCCGCCCACGGAGGCATGAGGCTCGCGGTGCTCGGGGAAGCGTGGTATGCCCTCGCCAAGCAGGGGGGACGGGCAGGATATCGCCAACGCGATCACCGCCCACGAGATTGGACACAGCCTGTATGGCGGCACGCATGATGCCGCCCCCGCCAAGCTGATGAGCCTGGGGGCCAGACCGCTGAGCATGCAAAGCCTCTAGCGAGTGCGCGGCACGTAGTGGGGTGTAGCTCGGCTCGCGGCCTTCGGATGAGCGCGATCGTCCCTCAGCCCGCCCCTGGAACTTCTTAGGAGTCGAGGGGGGGAAGCCCCTCGAACACGCCCGCCAGAAAGGGCTGCCGCCCTCTCGCGCTTTTGTCGACCTCACGGTAAGTGCGTCGCACCACTAGCCGGATGCAGCCCCAAGTCTGCCCGCAGCTGGGACTCGAGTGAGCGTGTTGGCAAGTCGTGGGGCTGCTAGAATGGCCCCACCAACTCACGGAGCAGTCAACATGCGCATTGGCGTTACCTTTCCCCAAGCCGACATCCCAACCGACCGCGCCGCCGTGAAGGAGTACGCCCAGACGGTGGAGGCGATGGGCTTCTGGCACATTGCGGTGTACGACCATGTGCTGGGCGCCAACCCGGCGAGCAGACCCGGCCAGCGGTTCTTTTACAACCACGAGTCGCTGTTCCACGAGCCCATGGTGCTGTTCGGCTACTTAGCCGGGCTGACCGAAACGGTTGAACTGGTCAGCAAGATCATCATCCTGCCGCAGCGACAGACCGTGCTTGCGGCGAAACAAGCTGCCGCTGTCGATGTGCTGAGCGGTGGACGGCTGCGATATGGCGTTGGCCTGGGCTGGAACGCGGTGGAGTACGAGGCGCTGAACGAGGATTTCCACAACCGCGGCACACGGCTGGAGGAGCAGGTGGCGGTGATGCGCTCGCTCTGGGCCGAGCCGCTGGTCACGTTCCAAGGGGCGTACCACACCATTACCGACGCCGGTATCAACCCCCTGCCCATCCAGCGTCCGATCCCGGTGTGGATCGGCGGCGGGGCGGTCGACGCCTCCTTCGGCCGGATCGCGCGTATTGGAGATGGTTGGTTCCCGCAGGTGCCGGCTACCGGGGCCAAGGAGGCGGTCGAGCGCATGCAGGGCCTGGTGCGCGACGCCGGCCGCGACGTGGCCACATTCGGGATCGAGGGCAGCGTCAACTTGAGCCTGGGCGGGCCGCAGGAGTGGGCGGAGGCTACCGACCTCTGGCGCGCCGCCGGGGCCAGTCATCTGGCCTTCACCACGCTCAACGCCAAGCTTCCCACGTTGGCGGCGCACCTCGACGCGCTGCGCCAATTCGCCGAGGTGGTGGACCCGCGGGCGGAGTGATCCCCCACGCTTTCCGTTTGTGGTGAACCAGCCTGTGCCCCCATCCTAGCCCTCTCCCTTAGGGAGAGGGCTAGGATGGCTACGCGGGCCGGACGATGTTGACCTGGTGCCCCTTCACCTCGACGATCCATCGGGTGTCGGTCAGTTCGCGCGGGTCCCGCACGTCGTAGGCGCCAAACACCAGGTCGGCCTCGCGTCCGGCCAGCGTGCGCTGCAGCACGTCAGCCTCGTCGGTGAAGCTGATGCGCAGGCGGGTGACCGGCACGCCGCCGACGGTGCGCCCCGTCCACACGCTGACCACGGTGCCGATATGCAGGCCATCGGGCAGGCTCATGGGCGAGGCTGGGTCGCGGCGGCGTGGTGATGCATGGTGTCAGGGTAGCGGGGTTGGGGGGCGCAGGCAACGGCGGTCACATCCGGATGGCGTGAATCTCCAGGACGGCGGTGCCGTCGGAGTGCTCGGTCCAGTCGAACGAATGGTAATGGGCCAGGTAGGCTTCGGCGTCGCGTTGCGAGCGAAATAGCCCGTGCTCGTTCAGCCTCGCGAAGTGCTCGGCGAATAGCACTCCCTCTTGGTCGGTGCCGTGCCAGCGGGGCAGAAAGAGCGCGTCGCAGATGCAACTGAAGTGGTCGGAGTTGGTGTACGCCACATCAAAGCCCAGCAGGCGGGCTTGGGGCGGCAGTGCCCGCGTGTCGCCCGGCACCCGCTGGAAGATGACCTCGCAGTCCCTCGTATCCTTGCCCAGCGCCCGCCATACCAACCGCAGATCGCCGTAGCCCCAAATCAGGCTGTCGTCCCACGGCGTGAGTGACTCCAGTCTGGTCATCACCTGCGTCGCTGGGATCGCCACCAGCGGCTTCATGCCTTTCACGGCGCGTTCGGCGTTGTGCTTCGCACCGTCGGCCATCGAGAGTGCGGCGAGGGGCTCCCGGTCGGTGCCACGGTAGGCGAACGCGCTTCCACCCGCCTGCGATCGCCTCGGTCACCAGCGCCGCGTACGGCCGGACGATCAGAAAGCCTGACGTGGCCATGCGGACGCCCTTACGTCGTCAACCGTCGATACAGCGCCGGCAGGCGGTGGGGGAGGGCTTCCAGGTTGCTGACCATCTCGTAGCCCATGTCGCCGCACATCTGTTTCAGGTAGTCGTGGCCCTCTTTGTCGATTGAGACGACGAAGGGGGTGATGCCGCGGGCACGCGCTTCCCGGAACGCGGCCTTGGTGTCGTGCACCGCGTACTCGTTCTCGCCGTCGCTATGGCGTTGCATCGTGCTGCCGGTGGCGTCGTAGCCGTAAACGCCGTAATCCTTATCTTGCGGGCGGCCGTCGGTCAGCAGCAGCAGCAGCTTGGTCTGCGCCTGTGCAGCGGCCAGCTTGGCGGTGGCGTGGCGCACCGCGGGGCCAATGCGGGTGCCCTGCAGCGGCACAATGCTATCGATGCGGGCCTTCACTTGAGGCGACGCCATCTCGTCCGGTTCCTTCAGCGTGTAGAAGCGCACCTCGCCCCGGCCCGCGCTCGAGAACCCGTAGATGCCGTAGGGGTCGCCCAGCCGGTCCAGCGCCTCGATCAGCAGCACCAGGGCTTCTTTCTCCAGCTCGATGATGCGCTTGGTGGCGGTATTGTGGCTCAGCTCCGGCGGCATGCCCGGCGACGCCTCCTGGATGTAGCGCGCCGAGTAGTAGCGAATGTCCTCGTCCACCCGCTCGCCGGTGCTGAAGCTCATGTCCAGCAGCACGCTCACCACCACGCTGCGCTCGGTGCTGCGCCGCCGCCAGTAGATCTTGTCGGCACGGCCATTGCCCGACCGCCTGTCGATCACCGACTCCACCAACGCGTCGAGGTCGAAGTCCTCGCCGTCCAGCAGGCGCTTCACCGGTGCCATGCCCTGCGGCCGCAGCATCTCGAACTGGCGGCGCACCTGCAGCACTAGGCCGGGGTGCTCTTGCACCGTCTTCTGATAGAACTCGCCCTTGCCCTCGGCCAGCTTCTGTTCCAGCACCCGGCACCAGCGCTGCCGGTAGCCGCCGATGCGGTAGTCCCACTCGTCGTAGAAGCTGATGGTGCCGGCGTCGTCGGTGATGCTATCGAACACCGAGGGCGAGCGGTTGCGCATGGCGCGGGTGTCGGGAATCGCCTGATCGGGGTCCACGCTGAACAGCGTCGACTCGGGCTTCTCGTCGTCGTCCAACAGCACTTGTGGCGTCTTGGGACGGCCGTCGGCCTCCTCCCGCTCCCGCATCTCGTCGGCCACCTGTTGGATGATCCGCTGGATGTCCTCGAACGCGTTCTGCTCGACGCGCGCCTGCATCTCCATCAGGTTCTGCATCTGCTCCGGCTGCGGCTCGGCGTGGTGGTCCACCGACTGTGGGCTATGGTACGGCGATTCCGGCTCGTCCCAGGTCATCATCTCGGGCGGCACAATGCCCTCGCCCTCGGCCTTGTTCACCCGATGGAACTCGGCGATCAAATCGTTCACGACGTCGGCCGCGGGGTCGTAGTGCGCGGTGGTGGGGTCAATCTCCACCCACTCGCTGCGGGGAATGATGTCGGTGGGCAGGTTGGGCACCGCCCGTATCAGAATGTAGAGCCGCAGCGCGGCCTCGGCGGCGTCCTCCACCGTCGCGGCGTCGCCCTGCCGCCCGCGGCCCGCCAGCAGGTCGACGATCCCCAGCGCCTGCCGCACCCGCTCGACGAACGCTCGCGGCGCCTGCAGCGGGCACTCGGGATCCAGGCTGTGGCGGATGAGCTGCTCGACCACGAACTCGCGCAGCGGCAGCAGGGCGGCGTCGGGCCGGCGCTCCAGCGTGTGGCGTTGCACCGTGCCATAGGCCGACCGGATACCGCGGTACTCGCCCCACATGCGGGCGTCGATGCGGGCGTCTTCAGCAATGGCAAACACGTCGCGGCCCAGCCGCTGGTGGCGGAACAGCGTGAAGTAGCGGTCGAGCTGGGTGGGGAAGAGCGTCGGGTTGGCGCCGCCCGTCTCCACCTCGGTGCGGACCGTCGGGAACACTGCGCCCGGCGTCTCGAACCCGAAGCCGTAAGTGCCAAAAGTGAAGTGGCCGGTCTGGTGCGCCACGTTCACCTTGTACACCGAGAAGTTGGCCTCCTTGGTCGGCAGCCGATCGACCAGCGGCGCGGCGAACACCGTGGGCATCGGGGTCTCACCGCTGTCCTCGGGCGTCCAAGTGCCCTGACGCAGCGCCAGCCCCGCGGTGGTGATCAAGTTGACGGAGCGCCCGGTGAGCCCTTGCGCGTACATCCGCAGCACCTCCCGCACCTCCTCCAGCGCGATGCTCGGCGAGAGCGCCCGCACGTTCTCCAGCGAGGTGCGCGACAACAGCGAGAAGTAGTTCACCGCCTCCTCTTCGAGCGCCGGCAGCAAATCGTGGCCGCCGCGGTACCACTGCGGCAGTGCGTCGTCGGTCAGCCGCTCGGCCACGTTCTCGGCGGCGCGGGCCAGCGCGAAGGCGGCGCGGGGCGAGGCGTGCGCCAAGTCGATGGTGAGGTGCAGCATGGCGGCCTTGCGCTCGGGGTCAGGCAGCCGACGCCACAGGACGGCCTCGTGCAGCAGGTTCATGGCCACGCCGGGCCGGGCGGCCACCAGCGGATCCATGCGCTCGAACAGCGCGCCGAGTTCGGCGGGCGCCAGCTTAGGGAAGAACTCGGCGCAACACCAGGTGACGGTCTCCAGCACCTGCGGATGGTGCGCCACCGTGCCCTGCATGATGCGCAGCAGGTGACGCTGCAGCGGCGGCCGCAGCCGTCCCAGGTTGCGCAGCAGCGAGGTGAGCAGCGCCGCCGACTCCAGGTGCGACTCCGGCGCGTGCCGCAGCGCGATGCGCATAAGCCCGGTACGCACCGACCGCGGAATGTTGGCTCCCAACCCCAGCGCCGCCAGCGCCACGTGCCCGCCATCCTGAAACCGCCGGGCCAGCCGCAGCGCGCCGTTGGCCCACTCCAGCATGCCGCTGGCGCCGTAGACCGCGATGGCCTCCGGGGTGCGGGCGCATAGCTCGGCGGTGGCCTGCGGGCTCAGGGTGTGGCAGGCGGTCACCGCGCGCTCCCAATGCGCCAAAGCGCGGAGCGGCAGCAGCGGCGTAACCGCGGCGAGCGCCGGCCGGTAGGCGGCGGGAATCGAGGGGGTGGTCATCGGGTCGATGTTCCTCTAGCGCAGGTGTGGGCCGCGGCGCGAACGACCCTCTCCCTACCCTCTCCCTGCCAGGGAGAGGGGTATCGGCCGCGGGGCGAGACGCTCGCCGTGGGGCTAACAGCGGGAGATAAGCCACCGTCGGGGCGAGGCACTCCCTCCCTTGAGGGAGAGAGCCGGAGAGAGGGTGGCCCGCCGTACATCGAATAGCACGCCGCGGCATCTCGATCGCGCAGCGGCGACTGGACCTTACGCTGTCCTGGCATCGTGATGCTCACGGCTGCGGCCGGGCCTAGGCGAACACGGTGGAGGCCAGCTCCCGCAGTGTGCGCTGCATATCCGACTCATCGCTGAGCGCCGACACGATGGCCACGTCGCAGGCTCGGCGCGGCGGGATGCCCTGCTTGATGAGCCGGCCGGCGTAGATCAGCAGGCGGGTGCTCACGCCCTCCTGCAAGCCGTGCTCGGTGAGGTTCCGCACCTTCTCGGCCAGCTTCGCGAGGTCGAGCGCGGTGCCGGCGTCCACCCCGCTCTCGTGCTCGATGACCTCGGCCTCAAGCGCACGGGGCGGGTAGCTGAACTCCAGGGCGATGAAGCGTTGGCGGGTGCTGTGCTTCAGGTCCTTCAGCACGCTCTGGTAGCCAGGGTTGTAGCTGATAACCAGCATGAACCCATCGTCCGCGGTCAGCACCTGGCCCAGCTTCTCGATTGGCAGAATGCGGCGGTGGTCGGTGAGTGGGTGAATCAGCACCGTGGTGTCTTTGCGGGCCTCCACCACTTCGTCCAGGTAGCAGATGGCGCCGGCGCGCACCGAACGGGTGAGCGGACCGTCCATCCAGATGGTGCTGTCGCCCTCCAGCAGATAGCGGCCCACCAGATCGCTCGCGGTCAGGTCCTCATGGCAGGCCACCGTGATCAGCGGCCGCGCCCCCGAGGCGCCGTTGCTCGATCCGTTAGGCCGGACGGCCGCCACGTTCCTGCCCAGCCGCCAGGCCATGTGCTCCACAAAGCGCGTCTTACCGCAGCCAGTGGGACCCTTCAGCAGCACCGGAATGCGTTCGTCGAAGGCGGCTTCGAACACCTCAATCTCATCGTGCTGAGGCAGGTAGTACGGCTCCTCGGTGGCGACATACTCTTCCATCGCAAACAGATGCTGGGCTACCTCGGACATAGGCGACTCCTGGCGGGCAGGTCATGGTCTGCCGCTGCGCTTTGACTGGTTAGCACAAGCATAGCGCCTTGGGTCAACCGCGGCCAGAGCGCGCGGCGCAGGACCATACGAAGCGTCACCGTGGGTCGTCTGGCTCTCGGGCGGCGAGCTTAGCGGATATGCGGGCATTTCCCCGTAAACTGGCGTACCATGTGCCGCAACGCCGCCGGTCGAAGAAGCGCAATGGCTCTGTCACAAGATAATCGCAACCGCAACCTGTTCTGGATGAACGCGTCCACCTTCTCGTGGAACCTGGGCCTTGGCGCGTCGATCCCCGTGGTGCCGCTGCTGGCCTACCAGTTCGTGCCCGACCTCGCTCTCGCTGGCTTGGTGGTTGCCATCGGCGGGGCGGCGCGCCTCTTCAGCGGCTACTTCACCGGCCCGCTGGTCGACCGCTTCGGGAGGCTTGGCGTCGTGCGTATCGGTGTCTTCATCCGCATGGTCTTTTCGTTCATGGAGGGACTATCCGGCGGGTACCTGGAACTGCTAACCTATCGGTTCTTCTCCAGCGTTGGCACCTCGGTGTACGGTACCGGGGTCACCGTGATGATGGCCGACATGGCGACTCGCCGTAACCGCGGCCGTCTGGCCGGTGGCCGCACCAGTTTGGCCCAGTTGGGCAACGTGTTTGGGCCTGCAGTCGGCGCCGCGCTGTGGGCCGCCACCGGAGATCTGCGTACCCCCTTCCTGTTCAATGGCTGCACCAAGCTGGTGTGCATGATCATCTTCTTGTTCTGCGTCAAAGAGACGCAGGGTTACCAGAACGAGGACGAAGCCGCCGCGAAGGCCGCCGTTGCACCCGCGCCCCAGCCTGTTCCTGCCGCCGCACAAGTTGCCTCCTCGGGGTCATCGACGGCGGCTATTCCCGCCCACGAGTTTGGCTTGCGGGACATGTTGCTTACTGGACCGTTTTTCCTGACGATGTTTGCGGCGTTCGCCGCGGCACTCTTCCAGCAGGGCGTGCAAAATACGGTGCTGGCCGTGTTCTTGAGCCAGGAGTTGGCCCGCCCCGAACGCGACATCGGGATCATTCTGACCTCCATCAGCGTAGGCCAGCTGCTCATCGGCTTCCCGGTTGGGTGGATGGTGGACCGCTGGGGCATTCGGTCGGGGTTGCTACCGGGCAGCATCGTGGCCTCGGCCACGCTGGCCTACCTGGCGTTCACCGCCGATGCCAGCATTGCCTGGGCGCTGGTTATGGGCGCGGGGTACGGCATGGTGGCCGTCACTGCTTCGGCCTATGCCATGGATATCGCGCCGTCCCACGCCCGCGGGCACTTCTTCGGCATCAACCAGGGCGCGGTCAGCGGTGCGAATCTGGCCGGCCCGCTCATCCTTGGCTTCTTCATCGACCACTTCGGCTATGGCTGGGGCTTCGGCGTCATCGCGCTGCTGATTGCCGCGGTCGCGCCGATGAGCCTGGTGTGGGTACAGGATGTGCGGGCGCGGCGGGAGGCAGGCGCGGAAGCACGGCGGTAGGTGTGGATGTTGTATAGTACGTTATGAGTACGCGTCCGTGGCAGGTCGTACTCTATGATGCGCCCGACGGGTCGCCGGTAGTCGAGGCGGAGCTTGAGGCCATCCCAAAGCGGGAGAGGGTGCGCGTCGCCCGGTACATCGCGTTGCTCCAAGCTGTGGGCGTATCGTTAGGTGGCGACCACGTCCGTCATATCCGGGGTAAGCTTTTCGAGCTCCGGCCCGACGCTTGGCGGGTACTCTACTTTGCGGCAAGTGGGCAGACCTTCGTGCTCCTGCGCTGTTTTCGGAAGCGGACGGAGCGCACCCCACCGGCGGAGATAGAAACTGCCGAGCGCCGTATGAACGACTATCTCGAACGGAGCTGACGATGACACGTCGCCCCCCCGGCAAACCCTTCGATGCGGTGCTGAATGAGTGGCTGGCGGACCCAGAGTTTAAGGCCGAGTACGACCGGTTAGGGCCGGAATTCGAGCTCCGCCGAGCGCTGATCGAGCTGCGGCATGCGGCCAAGCTCTCCCAACAACAGGTCGCCGAACGGGTGGGCACCACCAGGGAGTACATCAGCGCTCTGGAGCGCGGTCCCTCGAACATGAGCCTGGGCTATCTGGTGCGGCTGATGGACGCGCTCGGCGCCGACGTCGGCATTCGCATCCGCCGGCGCGGCCTGAAGTCTCGGGCAGCCGTCACGCAGATCGCTTTCCCCCTCTCATCGGTCGAGCCGGCCAAACCGCGCAGGCGGCGGCGTGAGGACGACGCTGCTCAGACGGTCGCTTGAGCTACAGCCTCGAGTACTTCACCGCCCGCGAGGGTTGGCGTGACTGGCGGATCGAGGCCGACCACCTGATGCGACTCGCCGACGTGCGTCCCGGTGCCCGAGTGCTGGAAATCGGGTGTGGCGCGGGTGGCCTGCTGCTGCTGCTGGCAGAACGGGGCGCTGTGGTGAGTGGCGCCGAACCGCTGGCCGAAGCCCTGGTCTTGGCACGGCAGCGGGTGCCTTCGGCCGAATTGGTGGTGGTGGGCGAGGGGCCGGAGTTGCCGTTCGCTGATGCCAGCTTCGACGCGGTCCTTGGCCAGCACGTGCTGGAGCACTTACCTGACCTGGACGCGGCACTGCGAGAATGGCGGCGGGTGCTCAAGCCCGGTGGTAAGCTGGCTATGGCTACTCCCAACGCCCGGTACCCCGACCCTGCGCACTTTGCCGATGATGACCACGATCACGTGTATACACCACCAGAAGTGACGGCCGCTGCTGCCGGCGCCGGCTTCTGCGTGGAGGCTTGCTACACTCTATTCCCCTACCTGACGCGCAACCGCGTGCTGCGGGCGATGGGCGTCTCCGCCAGCGGATTCTTCCGGCGGGCTCCGTACTTCAACGAGCGGGGGCGCACCATTATGCTTGGAGCTGCTCCATCTTGACGCGCACGCCACTGATTACCGTACTCATGATGTCCCTGCTGCTGAGCCTCGCGGCGGCTTGTGGAGCAACCGGGCCGGCAGCAGCACCCGATGCGCCGGAGGCCACCGCCCGAGGACTGGTCGAGCCGATGCGCGGCAAGGTCGCGCTTGACCAGGGGAGCGCCGCCCTGTTTCGCGATCTCGCCAACTATTCGGTGAGGGAGCGGTTCCTGTTCGCGGTGCTAGCGTGCGCAGATGAGGTGCGGGCCGGCGATTTCCGGCGGTTCTTCGCGAGCCCCGAAGGCATTATGGGGCCTGAGGCCATAGCAGGCCTGCGCGCCATGGGAATGGTCAACACCGCCGCGGTGGCGCAGAAGGCCGCCAACGTCCTGGGGCGCGAATTCCCGCGGGACCTGGCAGAACGCCGCAGAGCAGTCGATGCCAACGTCGCGGCCCTCAACACGCTGGACGCTGAGTTCACGCAACTGCTGTCGGTTGAGGCCGGTGGGATTGACGTCGCGACCGATCGGCTGGCGCGAATGCGGTAGCGGCTCGGCTCTTGTCCTGAGCCGTAAGAGTTCAAGAGTGGGGTGGCCATCGCCAGTGCGCAGTGGCGTCGGCGGCCCTTCGGATGAAGGTTGGCTCTTCCCGCCCGCCCCCCCCCAGGGGTCTCGAAGTGGGGGCCCTTCGACAGGCTCAGGATAAGTACCCGCACTCCCCTGCTTGACGGGACCCGCCGTCCCCTCAGGCCCCCCTGCGGAGACGCTTGGCATCGGTACTGTATGGTGGCACTTCGTGGCGTTACCCGCAAGGCTTAGGGCCAACTCACCGACTCAGCTCTGGTCCCCGTACACCTTCGGTTTGACACATGGGTGACCGGCGCAGTACGGTGCGATCAAACCACTCAGGCCCTTATCTAAAGGAGTTGCCGCATGCTGACCCGTGAAGAGAACGCCATGCTCACCCAGACCGGCCCTGGCACCCCTATGGGTGACCTGTTTCGCCGGTTCTGGATGCCGGTGATGATTGCTACCGAACTGCCTGGTCCCGACTGTGACCCCAAGCGTCTCCGGGTCATGAGCGAGGATCTGATCGCGTTCCGCGACACCAGCGGCCGCGTCGGCGTAGTCGACGCCTATTGCCCGCACCGCGGCGCCCCGCTGTTCTTCGGCCGCAACGAGGAGGATGGGCTGCGCTGTGTGTACCACGGCTGGAAGTTCGACGTGGAGGGCGCCTGCGTCGACCTACCCAACGCACCCGAGGGCGAGACCTTCAAGACCAAAGTCACCATCACCTCATACTCCGCGGTCGAGAAGGGTGGCATCATCTGGCTGTACATGGGCCCCAAAGAGAAGCAGCCGCCGCTGCCCGGCTTCCGGTTCATGGACGTGGCTGACAGCCAGCGCTACGCCTGGAAGATTCACATCGAGTGCAACTACTTCCAGAGCATGGAGGGCGACCTCGACGCCAGCCACGGCCCCTTCCTGCACTCGATTCTGGGCGACAACAGCAAGAACCAGCAGGTGTCCATCCGCCGCTCCGACCCCGGCAGCTTGGTAGACAAGGCCCCCCGCTACGCCCAGATCGAGGATACCGAGTACGGCACCATGTCGGTCACCAGCGCCAACCGGCCCGACGGCGAGTTGTACCTAAGCGTGAGCCACTGGATGGCCCCGGCCTTCACCACCGCTGGCAGCGACATTAAGGTCAGCCAGAACAACATGCGGGTGCCCATCGACGACAAGAACTGCATGTTCTGGCGGGTGCGCTTCAATGAGAACGAGCCGCTGGACGAGAAAGAGCTGTGGCAGATGAAGCACGGTGGTTGGCTGTACCCGCCGCTGCAAGCGGGCACGTACACCGGGGTCGATAACATTCACAACGACTACAACATTGATCGGGTAGCCCAGCGGAACTACAGCTTTACCGGCATCAAGTCCTTCTCCACGCAAGACACCGCGCTCATCGAGAGCCAGCGCGGGCCGATTATGGATCGCTCGCTCGAGCGGCTGGTCTCGGCCGACGAGGAGATCATCCGGGTGCGCCGCCACCTGCTGAAGATGGCCCGCGACCTGCAGGAAGGCAAGGACCCGGCCTCCAACCCCACCGGCTACAACAAGCGGGTTGCCCGCTTCAACGTGCCGCGGGATACCGACATTAGCGCCTTCATGAAGGGCAACATGGCGGTGGTTAACCGCTAGCCCAGCAAACCGGCGACCGCGGCGTGGTAGCGTTGGCCATGGTCAGCGTTTACCACGCCGCTAGCGCGTGGCGTAGACTATACTTCAGACCTTAACTTCTGGAGACGACCGTATGCTGAGCGTTGAAGAGAACCAACTGCTGACTCGGGTAGGCCCCGGCACGCCCATGGGCAACCTGCTGCGCCGTTACTGGCAGCCCATCGCCCCCGTGGCCGAACTCGACGAGACCCCCATCAAGCAGGTCCGCCTGATGGGGGAAGACTTGGCGTTGTACAAAGACCTGTCGGGCAACTACGGCCTGTTGGACCTGCACTGCCCCCACCGCCGGGCCGACCTGAGCTACGGCATTCTGGAGCCCGACGGCCTGCGCTGCAACTACCACGGCTGGGCTTTCGACTCCCGCGGCAACTGCACCTCAATGCCCTTCGAGGACACCGCCCACCCTGAAGCCCGCTTCCGCGACAAGGTGAAAATCAAGGCCTATCCGGTGCAGGCGAAGGCCGGCCTGCTGTGGGCCTACCTGGGCCCCGACCCGGTGCCCGAACTGTGGGACTGGGACATTTATCACGAGAACGGTTACAAGACCATCGTGTTCGGCCACATCCCTTGCAACTGGCTGCAGTGCGCCGAGAACGACATCGACCCGGTGCACTTCGAGTGGCTGCACGACACGTGGCCGCTGCAACTGCGGGGAGAACGCACCGCCGACAACGTGCCGCCCAAGCACCTGAAGATCAACTTCAAGGAGTTCGAGTGGGGCATCGAGTACCAGCGCCTGCGCGACAACTCCGACGATTGGCAAGTGGGCCGAGTGGCGCTGTGGCCCAACGCCCTGTACACCGGCCACTTCGAGTATCGGGTACCCATCGACGACGAGAACACCCTGAGCGTGTGCTGGAACAACGACCCGCTGCCCGGCGACGCGCCCTTCGTGCAGGACCGCATCCCCTACTTCTGGTCGCCTATCAAGGACCCGAAGACCGGGCGCTGGATCAGCAGTCACACCGTGAACCAAGACATCATCGCCTGGGTGGGTCAGGGCGCCATCAGCGACCGCCAGAACGAGCACCTGGGCTCTAGCGACGAAGGCGTCATCATGCTGCGCCGCCAGTTCCTGCAGGACCTCAAGAAGCTGGAGGAGACCGGCGCCGACCCCAAGGCCATTCTGCGCGACCCCAGCCGCAACCACGCCATGTACCTGCCGCGCTCAGGCGGCGGGGTGCGTTTCAACGAGCGCGGCGGCCTTGGGCCAGTGCGCCGCCCCAGCGTGTACAGCCTGTACTACGGGTTACCCGACGACCTTCGGGACGACATCGAGCGGGTGATCGCCGAACGGTCGGCGAAGCTGGAGCAGAACGAGCCAACCGCGGCGGGGTAGCAGGGGCCCCAGGCAGCGTTCCGATCCCCTCTCCCCCGGCGGGAGAGGGCTAGGGAGAGGGGGAACTCCCTTAGAACATCGACGGTCGGTATAAGCCAACGGCGCCCCCTCCTCTAACTCCCTCCCGCAAGGGGAGGGAGGACGTGTGGCACGACAGACTAGCGTCGACGTGTTAAGTGTGTGTCGGCAGCCGTCACACACATCAAGGAGCGCGCCATGCGACTAAGCCTAGCGTTCGAGATGCAGCGTCCGGTGCTCGATGACGCCGCCGTCATCCGCGACACCATCGACCAGTGCGTGCTGGCTGACGAAATGGGCTTCGACACCGTCTGGTTCGTCGAGCACCACTTTCTCACCAGCTTCTCTATGTCGCCGTGTCCGGAGGTCATCTTTGGCGCGCTGAGTCAACGCACCAAGCGCATCCACCTCGGCTTCGGCGTGGTCATCCTGCCCTACCACCATCCGGTGCGAGTAGCCGAACGCGTGGCGATGGTCGACCACTTGTCCGGTGGTCGGGTCGAGTTCGGGACCGGTCGGTCGGCAGCCTACGAGCTGACCGGCATGGGCATCGACCCCCGCGACAGCCGCGAGATGTGGGAAGAGTCGCTGGCCATGGTTCCCAAGATATGGGAGGACGGCCTGTTCGAGTGGCAGGGCAAGCACTGGCAGGTGCCACCGCGCGACGTGCGCCCGAAGCCGCTGCAAAAGCCGCACCCTCGCATGTGGGTGGCGGCGCTGCAACCCGCCACCTACCAGCTCGCTGCCGAGAAGGGCATCGGGGTCATGGCGCTCAGCGTGGCTGCGCCATCGTATCTCACGCCCCACATCGCGCAGTACAAGCAACGGGTGCAGCAGGCCAACCCCGTGGGCAAGTTCATCACCAACCAGTGGCTCAACTCAACAATGGGTTTCTGCGACGAGGATGACCTGGCGGCCAAGGAGCTGACGGCGAAGTCGCTCAAGACCTTCTTCGGCCCCGACCGTCCCTACCTGAAGGACCAGCAGCACCTGTACGCCCAGTTGGTGGAGAGCTGGGGTGGAGCGCCCGACCACCTGAAGGCCAACTTCTCCCGCTACCTCAAAGGCGAGGGGGCCGAGGGCGCGCCCGCCGTCGATCTCTCGGGCGGCTCGGGCCAGATTGTGACCGCGGTCTGGAACCAGTTCGACGCCGCTACCCTGGCCGATCGCGCCGTCATCGTGGCCGGCGACCCCGAGAGCTGCCTCAAGGGCATCGCTGTGCACGAAGCTACCGGCGCCGACGAGCTGCAGTTCCTGATGGCAACCGAGACCATCCCCCACGACAAGGTGATGTCGTCCATCGAGCTGTTCGGCAAGCGGGTGATACCGGAGCTGAAGCGCAAGGCCGAACTCGCAGCGGGGTAGCGGTGGGATGCCTCTAGCGAATGGGCGGCTGTCTCGGCCCGACGGAGCGCGGCCGACCCGGCACCGGCTCTGTAGGCTGCACACTGATGGTCCCCGGCGTGCCACGATAGCACCCGATGAGGTACGGATACTCGTGGGTTGCGTGGTAGTGGTACAGCTCGCGCCACTGGCCATCCCACGGCACGGTGTGGCCGTGGCAGGCGTCAAGGTCGGTGTTGGTTAAGGGGTCACGAGACTCGCCGCGCACACCAAACAGGCCGAAGCCGTCGAAGCACCAGGAGTTCGCGTGCTAGTGGTAAAGGCCGGTCCCCTGGGGGGGGGCCGCCGCATAGGTCCCGCACCGCGTCCAGCCCCGCGGCATCCAGCGTGTTGAAGAACACCGCGGCCGACAGCATGACGCCGACCGGCCCCATCGGCAGGCACGTAGCCTGCGCCGCCAGTGCGGGTGCCGTAGCCACGTTGACGGTCACTCGCTGGGCCGCGATCGAGTTCGGGTTGGGATCGAGGGCGAAGGCGTTACTGTAGCGCTCGACCGGGAAGCTGCCGGTCGGGTGGTCGGGCAGGCCGTTGCCGCTGACCACCTGCCGCTCACCATCGAGCGCCACCGAGAGCTGGGACGGCCACGCCCCCCCCCCCAACTCGTACCAACTTGCGGCTGTCATAGGTACCGTCGCCGTTGAGCCAGGGCCCGGTGTGGATGTTGCGCTGCGGGAACGCCCGCTGGCAGGCCCACACCGAGCCGACCACCGGCTCACCCGACACCTTCCCGTCGCCCACTGGCAGCCGCTCGGGATTGATGATGCCCACCACCGTCCAGGCCTCGTCCGAGTCCGGCGCTACAACGCCGCCGGACGTCTGCCAAAGCGTTGTGCTCACCAGCACTACGAGCGCCACGCCGAGGACAGCTAGGGCCCAGATGCGCAAGTCGTTCATGCTGAGTATCCCGGTTTGCTGTTTACCCCCGCGTCTCGGACGCGAGGTTGGCGTAGCGCAGGAACACCCCGCCGTGGGGCTCGGCCAGCGGGCCATTGACCGCGAGCACGGCGATGGTGTGGCGGTCGCCGGGCTTGGCCTCGGCCGTCACCTCCACCCGGTGCGAGTAGTCCAGGCCGTTCATCGCGCCGGTGGCCCGGTTGATGGCGCCGTTCACCCACACCTCGGCGTAGTTGTCCACATTGGTCTCGAACAGGATGCGGGCGCCGGCCACACTCTGACCGTCGATGGTCTCGGGCACCTCGGCCACGATCCGGTACCAGGCAAAGCACAGGCCGACGGAGCGACCGGCCCTCAGGTTATCGCACACCTCCCAGCCCGAGTCATCAAAATCCGTCTCGCGGGCGGGCGTCATCAGCACCTCCGCCACCAGGCCCTGGTTGGGCTGGCCGGGGATGTAGCCGTCGGCGACGCGCCACTGCGCCTTGATGGGCGACCGGCCGGCCGGCGTATTGAGGTCGAGGGCGATGCGGGGCATGGGTAGGCTCCTGGCGGGTAGTGGGCCGGTGCAGCCACCGGAGTGCGACAATGCTACCATACGTCGTACCACAGGGCGCTTAGCGCGGAGACTTCACATGACGACGCAGAAGTTTGATGTGGTGCTAGAGTGGGACGCCGACGAGAGCCTGTGGGTGACCCAGGTGCCCGCCCTCGATCACTTGTCAACCTACGGCGACACCCGGGAGGAGGCGCTCGCCAACACCCGCGAAGCGATCGCCGGATACCTGGAGGCCGCCGCCCAAGAAGGCATCACTATCCCGGATATCGTAAGTCGACCCGAACTCCTCGATCTTGAGGTAGCGTTGCCTTGAGCGAGCGGCCACCGAGGGCGTCGGGCGCCGACGTCGTCGCGGCTTTGCTCTGGGCTGGATACGCCACAGCCACACCCGCGGGAGCCACGTCTATCTTCTAGGTCCCGGCGGCGGCCGGCTGGTGGTTATACCAGTGCACGGAAACCGAACGCTCCCCGTCGGGACGTTGGCTTCGGTACTACGACAGGCGGGACTCTCCCCTGAAGAGCTAGGGAAGTTCTTGCGGCGGGAGCGCTAGACTCGTTGCGCAGTGCGTCCCGCAGTCAAAGCCTAGAGTGCTACCATAAGCTCCGCAGTCCCTGGAGCGCAGCCCATGCCCACCGTCACCATTCCCCGCATCGTCATAGCGGCGCCCAGCAGCGGCGCAGGAAAAACCACCATCACGGCGGGCCTGATTGGCGCGCTCCGGCGGCGCGGGCTGCGGGTGCAGCCCTTCAAGTGCGGGCCCGACTTCATTGACCCCAGTCATTTAGCACGCGCCGCCGGCCGCCCCGCCCGCAATCTCGATACGTGGATGTGCGAGCCCGACACCGTGCAGCAGCTCTTCGCCCACGCCTGCCGAGACGCCGACATCGCGATTATCGAAGGCGTGATGGGCCTGTTCGACGGGCGGTCGGGCGAAGGCGAGGCCGGTAGCACGGCGCAGATTGCCAAACTGCTGGGCGCGCCGGTGGTGCTGGTGCAGGATATCGCTAAGGTCGCTCGCAGCGCCGCCGCCGTCACGCTTGGGTTCCAGCAGTTCGATCCTGACCTGCACCTGGCGGGGGTCATTCTCAACCGCTCAGGAAGCCAGCGGCACTGTGAGATCATCGCGCCTGAGGTGACCAGGGTAACCGGGCTGCCGGTACTCGGCGCGATACCCCGCAGCGAGGCGATGCAGATGCCGGAGCGGCACCTGGGTCTGGTGCCGGACGCTGAGGTGTCGCTGTCGAATCAACAATTGGACATAATCGTAGACTTGCTCGAGCAGAACTGCGATATCGACGCCATACTGGCCCTCGCGCAAACGACTGGCCCGCTGGTGGTCCCCGAGGGCGGCCCCTTCAGCAGCGAGCTGGCGGCTAAGACCGTGCGTATCGCCGTCGCCCAAGACGCCGCCTTCAGCTTCTACTACCAGGACAACCTCGACCTGCTGGAGCATTGCGGCGCCGAGCTGGTTCCCTTCAGTCCGCTGACCGACCCCGCGCTGCCGGCCGGCACCCAGGGCCTCTATTTGGGTGGCGGCTTTCCGGAGGTCTACGCCGGGCAGCTCGCGGCCAACCGCGCGCTCAAGCGTGAACTCATCGAGATCATCGACGACGGTCTTCCGACGCTGGCCGAGTGTGGCGGCTTTATCTACTTGACGGAATCGCTCACCGACTTGAACGGGCAATCGCACTCGATGTGCGGCATCCTGCCCGGTATCGTCCACATGCGGAACCGCCCGACCCTGGCCTACCTCACGGTGAAGCCGTTCAAGGACACCCTGCTACTGCCGAAAGGCGAGACGGTCCGGGCGCACGAGTTCCACTATTCGGTGCGAGCTACGCTGATTGCCTTTGCGGCCGCAGCGTTCGCCATCAAGGAGCGGCCAGGTGAAGTGGAGGGCCACGCCGAACGCAATCTGCTGGCCTCGTACCTGCACATTCACTTCGCCGCCCGCCCCGATCTCGCTCCCCGGTTCGTGGCTGCGTGCCGCGATTGGGTTCCGGCCTGATCGGCCGGTCGTGGAGGCGATTCTGATGCTAGCTGGCGCCCTGCTGCTCGATCTGTTGGCGGGCGAGTACCCCTCTCGCTGGCACCCCGTGGTATGGATGGGCGTGCTGACGGATCGCCTGATCGATTTTGCCCCGAAGGACAGCCAGGGCGAGCAGTTCGTGTACGGCGTTCTTGTAGTGGGGGTGGTGGTCGGCGTCTTCACGTTCGGAACATGGTTTATCGTAGACATAATCCGGCAGTACAACCCAGGGTTCGCCGTGGTCGCGGGTGCACTGCTCCTGAAGCCGACGTTTTCGATTCGCGGCTTGTGGCGGGCCGCACGCGGGGTGCAAGGAGCTTTGGCAGCGGGGGAGATTGAGGAGGCTCGCGTCGCGGTGTCGCATTTGGTGAGCCGCGACGTGGCGGTGCTGGGTCAGCGGCAGATAGCCTCCGCTGCCGTGGAGTCGGTAGCCGAGAACTTCACCGACAGCGTGGTGGCGCCGTTGCTGTGGTTTGTCGCTTTCGGGCCGGCTGGCGCCATGGGCTACCGCGCCGCCAACACCCTCGACGCAATGATTGGCTACCACGGCCGCTTCGAGTTCCTTGGCAAGTTCGCTGCCCGGCTCGATGATGTGCTGAACCTCATTCCCGCTCGCATCGCCGCGCTGGTGCTGCTGCTGGCGACCCCGCTTAGCGGCGCCAATCTGCGGATGGCTTGGCTCACGCTGTGGCGTGACCACGCCCACACCGCCAGCCCCAACGCCGGATGGACCATGAGCGCGCTGGCCGGCGCGCTGGGGGTGCGCCTCGAAAAGTCAGGCCACTACACGCTGGGCAGTGGGTTCGCCATCGCCGCAGGCAGCGACATCGGGCGTTCGCTCCGGCTCTACTGGAACGCCACCTCCATCCTTGTAGCACTCTGTTTCGTGTTGCTGGCGGTGCTGCATGCCGGTTGAGCCGAACGGGCACCTGCTGTGGGTAGCTCCCGCAGTCCATGGGGGCGCTACAGATCGCGACCGCTCTTCAGGCGGTGAGGCGCTGGTCGACTTCAGCGTCAACAGCAACCCCTACGGCCCCTCGCCGGCCGCGCTTGATGCGGTGCGATATGTAGACATAACGCGCTATCCCGATCCGGATGCCACCGCGCTGCGCGAAGCCATTGGCATGAAGGAGCGGGTGTCAGCCGACGCAGTGCTACCGGGCAATGGATCGCTCGAGATGATGTTTCTGGCCGCACACGCCTACCTGGCTGCCGGCGATAAGGCCCTAGTGTTCGGCCCCACCTTCGGCGAGTACGCTCGCGCCGCCATGGTGGCCGGAGCCGAGGTGGTTGAGGCGACCGCGAGTCCAGCCGGCGGGTATCAATTCGACGGACATGCCATGAACACCGCGCTCGGCACACTCGCGCCACGGGTCGCGTTCATCTGCAATCCTAACAACCCTACGGGCCGCTATGTGCCGGCAGAGGCCTTACGAGCCCTGGCTGCCCGCCACCCACAGACGCTCTTCGTGATCGACGAAGCCTATTTACCGTTCGTCGATCGCGGGGAAAGCTGCGTGCGCCCGGAACTCCTCGCCAACGTCGTGGTGCTGCGTTCCATGACCAAGGACGGTGCCATGCCTGGCCTGCGGCTCGGATACGCCTTGGCGCGTCCGGGGCTGCTGGACCCACTGCGCACCGCACAGCCTACGTGGAGCGTGAACGCGCTGGCCCAGGCTGCCGGCGTCGCAACGCTGAGGGATACCGGACACTGGGCGCGCTCGATCATGGCGATCCACGATGCCAAGCGCTACCTCGTGGGAGCGCTGCACGACCTCGGATGCGTGCTGTTGCCGTCTGATGCCAACTACTTTCTGTGGCAGGTGCGCGGGGCTCGGGGTTGGCGGCAGGCGCTCCTGACCCGGGGGTGCCTGGTTCGCGACTGTAGCTCCTTCGGGATGCGCGGCTATCTGCGCGTCAGTGTCCGCACCTCGCCGGAGTGCGAACGGCTGGTGGAGGCCGTACGATGGGTGCAGGCCCAGGCTGGCCTGGAGCATGAGCAGCGCTGACAGCGGACACAGGACGAAGCGATGGAGGTGCCCTTGGGGCTCACTCATGTTGACGGTGTGGTCAGCAACGACTTGGGACGCGGGATCCCGGTCTCCTTTTTGGTCGACAGCGGCGCGACATATAGCCTGCTACCCCAAGGGGTGTGGCAAGGACTGGGCTTACAAACCGCAAGAGGGGATGGAGATCACTTTGGCTGATGGGTCGCGGGTGAGTCGGAACATCTCAGAGTGCCGGATGACGCTGCTGTGGCGCACCCGGCACTCCCGGTCATTCTCGGCGAGGCCGGTGATGAGCCACCCCTCGGCGCCATAACCCTGGAAATTTTCGGGTTCGTGCTTAATCCCTTCAACCGAACCCTCCAACCCCTTAGGGCCATGCTGGCATGAAACAGGTTTGGCGTAACGAAGCGCGCCTGCTGGCAGCGCCATGAC
The DNA here is from genome assembly GCA_009692935.1 of Dehalococcoidia bacterium. Taxonomy (GTDB): domain Bacteria; phylum Chloroflexota; class Dehalococcoidia; order SHYD01; family SHYD01; genus SHYE01. Next base: position 55,491 of record SHYE01000001.1, read on the forward strand.
AGACACCACGCTGACCCTCTACTTGGTCCGCCATCCCGAGACAGACATGAACGCTGCTCGTAGGTTGGCCGGATCCACCGAGGCGCAGCTTTCGCCCCTTGGCTTGGAACAGGCGCAGCTGGTGACGGCGCGGTTCCATGGCGTGCCGCTGACCAGGGTCTACAGCAGTCCACAGGTGCGCTGCCGCGTGGTGGCCGAGCAGGTGACTCGAGGCGCGAATCTGACGCTACAGCTTTTGGGCGACCTGCGAGAGGCCGAGATGGGCGAGTGGGAGGGGCGCGAGTTTAGTGAACTGGAACGGCCGTATCCTCAGGCTCGGGAGGCATGGCGGTCCGATCCGCACTTTGGGCCTCCTGGGGGCGAATCGGCGTTGGCAGTCTGGGACCGGGTGCAGGGGGCGCTGCGCACCATCGTGGAGCACGGCCCGGGCGCCGCGTTGGTGATGAGCCACGGCCTCACCCTGCGCACTGCTTTGGGGGCGCTAACAGGCTACACTCGGCACACGGCATGGAACCACTACCCGTTCCGGCTCACTAATACCAGCGTGACGGTGGCCGAGGTGCTCGACCCGGCTTGGCCGCTGAAACCGGGAGCCGTGGTGTTGCACAAGCTCAACGATACCTACCATCTGTCGGAGTCCGCTGGTGCCTAACGGACGGCTGCTGATGCTGCAAGGCACGGCCAGTAACGTGGGCAAGAGCGTGCTTACCGCCGGACTTTGCCGGTTGCTCTGGCAAGACGGCTATCGGGTGGCGCCGTTCAAAGCCCAGAATATGTCGAACAACAGCTTCGTGACGCCCAGTGGCGGCGAGATCGGGCGGGCCCAAGCGGTGCAAGCAGCCGCCTGCAACCTGCCACCCCACGTCGACATGAACCCCATTCTGTTGAAGCCCGAGTCAGAGGCCCGCTCGCAAGTGGTAGTGCTGGGCAAGTCAACCGAAGCGATGAGCGCCCGCGAGTACTACCGGCGCAAGCTGGAACTGCGGCCGGTCACGTTGGAGGCACTGGCGCGACTGCGGGCCCAGTACGACGTGGTGGTGATCGAGGGGGCCGGCAGTCCGGCCGAGATCAACCTGCGATCAGTGGACCTGGTGAATATGGGACTGGCGCGCGCGGTCGATGCCCCCGTAGTGCTGGTCGGCGATATTGACCGGGGCGGGGTGTTCGCGCACCTCTACGGCACCCTGGAGCTGCTGGAGCCGGAGGATCGGGCCCTGGTGCGCGGGTTCATCATCAACAAGTTCCGCGGCGACAAGTCCATCCTCGACCCCGGCGTGGAGGCGATTGCCGCTCGTACCGGGGTGCCATGCCTGGGTGTGGTGCCCTGGGTCGCGAACCACGGTCTGCCCGAGGAGGACTCGGTCGTGCTCGACGGGCACGGCGCTGCCCACCCTGCGCCCGGTGCGGTGCTCGATATCGCCGTCATCAAGCTGCCGCGTATCTCAAATTTCACGGACTTTGAGCCGTTGCAGGCCGAGTCCGGTGTCTCGCTGAGGTATGTCGAGCGCGCGGATGCCCTTGGCCAGCCCGACGTGATCATTGTGCCGGGGACCAAGTCGACCATGGCGGACCTTCGCTTCTTGCGTGAGGCGGGCTTCGCAGTGGCATTGCGGCGCCATGCCCGAGCTGGGCGGCTCCTCCTGGGCATCTGTGGCGGTCTGCAGATGCTGGGGGGCCATATTCTCGACCCGCTCGGCGTGGAGTCGGACGAGACTGAGGCCGAGGGGCTGGGTCTGCTGCCGTTGGAAACCACTTTCGAACGTGAGAAGACGACCGTGGAGGCCAAGGGTCTGGTGTTGGCTGCGCCCGGTGTGTTCGGTGCAGCGCGTGGTCTACCGGTGGCGGGCTATGAGATCCACAATGGCCAGTCCCGGCTGATTGGCGAGGCCGGCCCGCTGCTGCGGCTGACGCATCGTGCGGGTTGGCCGGTCGACACGGTAGATGGCCTTATCAACGCAGAGGGCACGGTGGCCGGAACCTATGTGCACGGACTCTTCGATAGTGACCCGTTCCGCCATGCGTTTCTGCAGGAGCTGGCTGCCCGCAAGGGCGTCACCCTGCCGGAGCAAGCAGACGAGCCTGCCGCACCGGACGGCGACGTCTTCGATCGCATGGCTGACCTGCTGCGCCAGCACCTCGACATACCTGCCATCTACCGCATCGCGGGTTTGGCCACGTAATGGCAAAGGCCTTTACCCTGATCCTTGGCGGCGTCCGCAGCGGCAAGAGCGACCTCGCGCAGAAGCTGGCGCAGCACGCCGGGGGGCAGGTGCTGTTCCTTGCCACCGCCGAACCCGGCGACGCTGAAATGCAAACCAGGATCGCCGCACACCGCGCGCAACGGCCGGCCGGCTGGCGCACGGTGGAGGCGCCACTGCAACTGGCCGACACGCTCGATCGACATGCCGCTGGCGTGGACGTCGTGCTGTTGGACTGCGTGACGCTGTGGGTGTCGAACATCATGGCGGCTGTCACGCCGGTGGGGGCTGAATCGCCGAGCATGGCCGCGGCCGAGGGCGCACTCGCGCAAGAGTTGGGCGCGCTGCACGACTGGCATCGCGGCACCTCCGCTTCCATCATCGCCGTCTCGAACGAAGTGGGCATGGGGCTGGTACCGCCGTACCCCAGCGGTCGTCTCTACCGAGACCTGTTGGGCATGGCCAACCAACGGCTGGCAACGCTGGCCACCCAGGTCTACGTGACCTTCGCCGGCATCCCAGTGGACGTGAAAGCGCTCTCTGCCCGCTTGTGGGAGCACGCTCCCTAACCCTTACGGTGTGCGGTGTGTGCGCCGGCTTGTTGTAGGGTTCCGCAGAGGGGTTGCCGCGCGGGTCGCGCCGAAGGGGACGATGCAGGACGGGTGTACCCGTAAGAGCTCAGGGTTGATGAGTTGGCCTTGAGACCTGCGGGCTAAGGCCACGCAGCACCCACCATAGTGCACTGATCGGCATGGTCTCGGCAGGGAGTCCAGAGGGGAAGGTGCGTCCCCTCAGGCAGGGGATTAGGGGTTCCCCCCACTCCGAGACCCCTGGGGGTGGGCGGGCGGTAAAGACGCGCTCGCCGAAAGCTAACCAAGCCAGAACTCAAGGGCTCACGGCCACCGTGCAGCCCGGCCTATAACACGTCTACGTGTTGCTCCCGGTGTGCGGCGTGTGCTTGACGGGAGTTCAAGCGTCACTTAGCGTGGAGTCTGGAAACGATTCTCCAGGGTTGGCGTCAACACACTCATGCCTTACCGAACACTGCCCGTAGTCATACGTTCGAACGGGCGGCGAGCCCTGGTGGCCGCTTTCGGCCTTCTGCTCTCCACTGGGGGCCTGGCACTCAATCCGCAGCCAGGGCGCGCTCACGCCGCTGGTATCGTCGTGACGTCGCTGGCGGACACGCTGACTGCTGACGGACAGTGCACGCTGCGCGAAGCTCTGGCGAATGCCCAGGCTGATTCCGCGGTGCATGCCGACTGTGCCGGCGGCGCCGGGTTCGACGTTGTCACCTTCTCGTTGAGCGGCGTCATTGCGCTTGCCTCCCCGCTACCGCAACTCGACAGTACCGGTGGCGCGATCACCATCGACGGGGTTGGGCAGGCCGTTACGGTCGATGGCGGCGGGGCAGTGGTCAACCTCCACGGCGCGCAAATGGTGGTGACCGGCAGCAGTTTCACTGCGAATACAGCCCTGCTGGCCGGCGGGACCGTCTTGAATGGCGCCGGTGTGCGGTTGGGGGCCGCAGCGTTGCTGCACGTCTCCAACAGCACGTTCAATGGGAACACCGCCGGGCAAGATCCGGTGCCTTGGGGCAATGGTGGCGCACTGGTGAACCAAGGCACAGGAACGTTCTCCGCCACGACCTTCGAGAGCAACCACGCCTCGCAGGACGGCGGCACCATCTACAATCGCTGGCCATTGACGATCACCAACTCGACGCTGCGAGGAAACACCGCGCTCGATTCTGGCGCGGGCCTGAAGAACAACGGTGGGGCCGTGGTGGTGATCGGCTCGACGTTCACAGCGAACGATGGCCGCGGCGAGGGTGGCGGCGGGCTGTCGCAAGATGGCGGAAGCCTGACCATGGCGACAGCACCGTATCGGGCAACTTGGCGGGGGCATCCGGCGAAGGCGGTGGGGTGCTGATTCTCGGTGGGACGATGGCGTTGCCCCACGTGACCATCGCCCAAAATCGGGCTGGCTCGACGTCTGGGAACGGCGGTGGTCTACGCAATCGCACCGGGTCGGGCGTCACCCTGGCGAACTCGCTGGTGGCGGCGAACACCGCCCCGGGCGGCATCGGCCCCGACTGCAACGGCGCCTTCACGCTGACTGCGCCGGTAATGATGACCCAGCCGTCGGGGTGCGCCCTCAGCGGGACGCCGGCACTTGTCAATGACCCGCTGCTAAGTCTGCTGGAGAACAACGGCGGGCCAGCCCAGAGTCACCTCCTGCTCGCCGGCAGCCCTGCGCTCAACATCGACGCCGCGACGGCGTGCACGGCCTCGCCTGTCGCCGGTGTCGACCAACGCAGCATCGCGCGTCCTTATGGCGCCGGGTGCGACCTGGGAGCGACCGAGGCCAGCACCCCCAGTGGGTCGAATCTGCGACTGACCACCGGAACTGTTGGCCTGAGCTGGGGGACCGACAACGCACAAACGGCACAGCACGTGCTGCGGCTCGCCGTGGCGCCGAGCGGGCCTGTCCAGACGTTCGGGCCGCTGCCCGCAACTGCCACCAGCTATGGAGACGCCACGGCTGGAAACGGGACCCTGTACTGCTATCTGGTAACGCCTGCCGATACCGGCGGGATCCTCGGCATCTCCGACCTGCTGTGTACCCAGCTTGGGCTGCGAACCGGGGCTCCGGCGCCCAATGCGTTCGCTGTCGCCCAGGGCCAGACCAGCACCGCCACGCTCACTTGGTCGCCGCCGGTGGGAGGTGTGGATGGGTACACCCTTCTGGTGTTGCCCGACAACGGTGATCCGCCGGTCACCCTCCCGCTTGGCAGCGGAGTGACCACTGCGGCGTACCCGACGGGCGGCGACGTCACCTGCTTCATCCTGTTCGGCACACGCACTGCCCCCGCAGGTGTGGGTTACACCGACTTGTTGTGCGCCGTGCCTAGCGTTGCCACGCTGGGGCGGGTGAGCCTTGGGCAGGTCACCGCGCTCACTTCACCGCTGATTCCGGCTGCGGATGCCCTGGCCGAACGGCTGGCTGCGCTGGCGCGCGAGTACTGGTTCCAACCGCTGGCCCCTGCTTTTGAGTAGCGCTCGCCGCAACCCAGTCCTAGGGACGGCGCTCCACGCTGGCACGCAAGGCTTTGCTTGCCTTCAAACGCCACCCCTGCCGTAGCCGCAGCTCGCAGTGCCGTGCCCAGTAAGCGTGGTGCCCTCGTACCTCGTCCGGAGGTGCTGTTGTGTCCGGCACGTCTTCCTGGTATACCTTACCCATCTCGCTACCGCATCTCCTATAGGGAATGCCGACCACCGGAGGCTCGCATGCTCAATCCTGCAGATAACGCGCTGCTCACCCAGGTGGGCGCCGCGACCCCCGGTGGGCAGGTGATGCGCCGGTACTGGCTGCCGTTCCTGTTGTCGGGGGAGTTGCCTGCCCCGGATGCCCCGCCGGCACGGATCCGGCTGCTGGGCGAGGATTTGGTCACGTTTCGAGACTCCACGAGCAAAGTGGCGCTGGTGGCGAATTCCTGTCCGCACCGTGGCGCCAGCCTGTTCTTCGGCCGCAACGAAGAGAGCGGTCTACGGTGTGTGTACCACGGCTGGAAGTTCGACACAGAAGGTGCCTGCGTCGATATGCCGAACGAGCCCGCAGAGAGCAACTTCAAGCATAAGATCCGGCTGACCGCATACCCGTGCGTCGAACGGAACGGCGTAGTGTGGACGTATATGGGCCCGCAGAGTCCTCCGCCAGCATTGCCGTCCCTGGAATGGAATATGGTGCCCCCGGCGCAGGCCCATGTGACCAAGCGGGTGCAGCGCAACAACTGGTTCCAAGGGCTCGAGGGTGGCATCGATTCCAGCCATGTCAACTTCATCCATGCGTTGCTCAGTACCGGGGCCAGCCCGGGGCGAACGGCGCAGGGCGGTTTTGGCTACATGGCCAACGACAAGCACCCACGCTTCGAGACGCTGGACACCGAGGCCGGCACGCTGGTCACCGCCCGCCGCAACGCCGAGGCCGATAGCTATTACTGGCGGGTGAACCACTACCTGTTGCCGTTTTACACGCTGTTTCCGCCCTCCGGCAAAGACCCGGCTGCCAGTGGTCACGCCTGGGTGCCGATTGATGACGACAGTACCATCGTGTTCCACTGGACCTATCATCCGGTGCGACCGCTGGCCGATGCTGAGCTGACGGCCATGCATAATGGCGTCGGCGGGCAGGATGGCTTCCATCCATCTGAGGGCGCAATGCTGCCAGCCACCAGCGTGCCCTTCGGCGCCTTCTATCCTCGCCAGAATGCGGATAACGACTATCTGCAGAGCCGCGAGGCGCAGCGCACCGAGCGGTTCTCCAGCGTTGCCGGTGGCTGGGCACAAGATGCCGGGGTGCAGGAAAGCATGGGTACGGTGTGCCCCCGCCCCAACGAGCATCTTGGCACCAGCGATCTGGGTATTATCTCGGCTCGGCGCGTGTTCTTGAAGGCCGTGTTGGCATTCCGCGACCGGCGCGAGGAGCCTCCAGCGGTCAACGACCCCGACGCCTGGTTCGTTCGTCCTGCCGGCGCAGTCCTCCCACGCGATGCGGAATGGGTGCCAGCCATGCGGGAAAGCCTCTTGGCGCGCGCCGGCACACCCTTCGCAGTCGCCTAGCCTAACTGGAGCCTCTTTAACATGATGTGGAATTCCTGTACCCCTCGGTGGAAACTCGTGCTGACGGCGCCCCTCGTCGCTGTGATGATTGGCTGTGGAACGCAAACCAGCCCGGCCAGCCAGGCTCCAGCCGGTAGCGGCGGCGCCGACACCTCGGGCTCGGTGACCCCAAAGGTCCAGAAGGTGGTGCTGGCCATCAGCCCGCCTTCGGTGGAAGCTAACAACCTTACCGAGGGCGCACACCTGGCCTACTGGCAACTTTCACCCATGTACGAGTTCCTGGTGGGGGTTGAGGCAGAGGGGAAGGAGATAGTGCCGCAGCTTGCCACCGAGTGGAAGCTTGAGCCGGACGGCAAATCGTGGCGCTTCCAGCTCCGCAAAGGGGTGCAGTTCCAGAAGGGCTTTGGCGAGTTCCAGGCCTCCGACGTGAAGTACACCTACGACATGCTGATGCGGGCCGAACCACCCTCGGTACAGGGCCAGCAGAGTTACATGAGCTTGCTCAGCGATGTGGAGGTAGTCGGCGAGTACGAGGTGGTGCTCAGGTCAAAGACGCCGGACGCCGGATTGCTCGGCGCCATCAGCCAGGCCGAGAACATCTTTCCGCTGGCCAGCCGCAGAGATGGCGAGGGGCGGAATAAGGGCAACAAACTGCCGACCCTGGTCGAGGAGCCCTTTGCCGGCACCGGCCCGTACGCCTACGCAGCACGCGAGCAGGGGGTGTCGCTCAAGTACCAGCGAGCGTTTGAGAAGCACTGGCGGCAGACGCCCGATTTTCCCGAACTGGAGTTCCGTCTGGTGAAGGAGAACTCAACCAAGCTCGCCGCGTTGCTGGCGCGCGAGGTGCAGCTCGCCACGGTGCCACCCGACCTGGCGAGGGCTGCCGAAGCTCAGGGTTTCAAGAGTATTGAGGGCAAGGCGCCCGGCCTGCATATCATGGGGGGGTTTTACGGCGTGTGGCTGAACAAGCGTATTGGCGCCCAGGAGCAGTTGAACGCTGATCCTAACGCCACCTATGTGTTCCCCAACAGCCCGCTGCTCGACGTTCGGGTTCGCCGTGCGCTGAACAAAGCCATCGACCGTGAGGCCATCAACAAGGCGTTTCTGCGGGGCAAAGGCACCCCCATTTACAACGAGTACTTCCATCCTGCCCGGCCCGGCTGGAATCCCGAGTGGGAGAAGCGGTTCAAGGACGCCTATGGCTACGACCCGGACGCCGCCCGCAAGCTGCTGGCGGAAGCCGGTTATAGTGCGGCGAACCCCTACAGCACCACAATCGAGGTCCAGCCCAACGCGCTGTTCTCGGCTGCACCGGATGTGTCGGAGGCTATCGGCAACTATTGGCAGGCCGTCGGCGTCAAGGTGACCATGGATACCAGCGATGTGGCGCTTCAGCGCGCCAAGCGGTCACGGCTGGAGGATATGGAGAACCGGAACTCGGTCATTGTGACCAGCATCCGCCAACTGCTGGGTGTCGGCGTATACAACGACATCGCTCGAGGCACCCGCGCCGGAGTTCAGTTGCCGGAACTCAAGGAGGTCTACGACCAGATCCTGGTCACGCTCGACCCCAAGAAATCCGACGAGCTATGGCGCAAGTGGGGCGACATGGCCTTCGAGCGGCAGGTTAACATGCCCATGTTCTGGATTCCCGCCGAAATTCTGGTAGACCCCAGCGTAGTGCGCGACTACGTGTTCCCCGGTTCCATCAGCGGCACCTACACCCACTTCGAGTACATCAAGGCCACGCCGAAGTAGGAGGGCTTGGGCACGGTGAGGCATTTATGGAGTGGCGAACAAGCGGGCTTGGCGGCCCGGCCTAACCCTCATCCTGCCAACGTTGGCGGCTCAGACGGTAAGTATTCACTGAGGCTATGACCGCCATGAACGCTGTAAATAGCCAGCCGTCGTCGCCGATGGTGGGCACAGCCCAGAACGGGCCCGCCAAGACCATGGCCCAGTTTATGACGACGCCTAAGACAAACAGGGGACGTAAGCGGGGGGGGGTACTTGTCATCAAGGCGTCCTTCTAGATTGCTCGAATTACCCTCTGACGAGACATGATGCAGTGCCCATCCGATGGCGCTATCGATGCCAGCATACAGTACGAGGGTCCCGCCAATCGGCGGTGAGTATCTGACCTCGATAGACCTTTGAAACAGGATGTGGCGCTCCTTGACCTGTCGAATGTCAGAGGCACGGATTCCGATGGCGTCCATGTAAGACAGGGCGGACGACCACGCCGCCCGGGTAAACGGTCGCCCGGAGCAAGCCTCTGGATGCACTGAGCGAGCCGATCTGCCCACCGCAAGCCGCTGAAGCCAGTTCTGGGCCTGAGTTAGTGATTTCCTGAACTGCAAGGTCATTCCCTGGGGCGATGGAACTTCTGAGCAACGCCGGGAACAACTCGCCCAATAGCAAGTAGCCCATTGCGACCATGCCAAGTAGGTGGATAGGGAAGATGGTGCTTGTGCGAAAACGACTCCACTCCCATTGGTCCCGACTGACTTCAATGTGCTTACCGTGACTTCCTACGAAATAGCGCCCGTCACGCACGTATCCTCCACCCGCATCTCCGCCGAGCTTGGAAGATTCAGCCACGAACCAGAAAAAGTTTACGGGCGCTAGAACCACCATTACCGTGGCCAAATACGTCAGCAGAGTTCGATGGCGTTCACGGAAGGCTCTCACGTGTCCGACGGTATGCCTCCGCTAAGATGCCGTCAAGCCCATTGTCTGGTGGGGTTTGACCTCCGCCCCAACCCCTATCCATTGCGCGCCCCACCCTGCGGGCGTATGATCCCGTCAGTTTGACGCCGCCGAAGCCAGCCACGGCGGTTGGTGCGGCCGCCAGCCCAGGAGGCATCACATGGCTCTCTCGTATCCCGAACAGCGGCAAGCAATCGTCGATGGGTCCAACCTCATCATGGACATCGGCGCAATCTCCATGAGCAACCACGGCAACTTCAGCGTGAAGGTCCCCGACCAGGACGCCATCCTCATTACGGCGGTGGCCAGCCTGAAGAACGTGAAGCCTGACCAGTTGGCCATCATCAGCTTCGACGGCAAGGTGCTCGAAGGCGAGATCTCCCCAACCAGCATGGAGATCATCAACATGCACCTGATCATTTACAAGAAGCGGCCCGGCACCGGCGCCGTGGTGCATACCCACGCGCCATTCATCACCGCCTTCGCCTGCGCCCAGAAGGACCTGGACTGCAGCTACGAGGCGATGGTGCGCGCCGGTATGACCGAGGCCATCCCGGTGGCCGGCTACGGCCCGCGCGGTTCGGACGAGTCGGTGAAGAATATCGAGAAGGTGATGAACGCTGACACTCCGCTCGGAGCGGTGATGCTGGGTAACCACGGTCTGCTGGCCTGGGGTGCCGACGCCGCATCCGCCGCCCGCGCCAACAACGTGGTGGAGGAGTCGGCTCAGATCGCGACCTACGCCGCTGCGTTGGGGGGAGCCATCGCCATCCCGGCGGCGATGCGAGGCGTCACCATCGCCAGGCGCGATGAGTTCGCCGCCGCCGGCAACGTGCGGGCATAACCCGAAGCCTGGTTCTTTCTCACAAACTTCTACCCTCCCCTAACCCTTCCCTTGAAGGGAGGGGTTAGGGGAGGGTAGAAGCGTTGTCTGCGACGACATTACGGGGACGTCACCCCCCATCAGGAGACCATCGAATGAAAGCAGTGCAGGTCACCGCTCCCGGCAAGTTTGAGTTCATCAACATGCCGGAGCCCACGCTCGAACCGGGCAAGGTGCTGATCCGCCCGCAACTCATCTCCATTTGCGGCAGCGACTGGCCGAGTGTGAACCACGGGCGTGACTGGATCCCCTTCCCGCTGAACCCCGGCCAGCCGGGACACGAGGTTGTGGCCGAGGTCGTGGCCAGCGACGTGCCCGACCTCAAAGTCGGCGACAAGGTGCTTGACATCGGCTACTCCGGCTCGGCCCGGCAGCTCCTGCTACGGAGCCCGCTGGAGGTCATCAAGCTGCCGGCCTCGCCCACTGCCGAGGAGTTGGTGTGCGCCCAGCCCTTCGGCGTCGTGCTGCGGGCGGTGCAACGCTGGCCCAGCGTGCTCGGCAAGACCTCGGTGGTGATTGGCCAGGGGGCCATCGGCCAGTTCTTCACCTTGATGCTGAAGCAGCAGGGCGCCGGGCCCATTATCACCACGGATCTGGAGGCCGGCCGCCTGCTGACCAGTCAGAAGATGGGCGCCACCCATACGATCGATGCCAGCAAAACCGATGCGGTGCAGGCGGTGAAGGACCTTACTGGGGGTAAGGGCGCCGACTTTGTGATTGAGGCAGTGGGCACCGACGCGACTTACAACCAGGTGAAAGACATGGTGCGCATGGAGGGTATGGTGCAGTGCTTCGGCATGCCCAAGGCCCGCACCAGCGGCCTGTTTCTGTGGGAGCTGATGATGCGCAACCCCACCGTGCTGATGACCCAGCGTGGCAACCGCGAGGACTTCCAGCTCGCCGTCGACATGATCGGCAACGGCTCGGCCTATGTGAAGCCGCTGCTGACTCACCGGTTCCCCATCACCAAGATTGCCGACGCCTTCGAAATGGCCGAGCACCGCACCGATAACTCCATCAAGATCGTCATGGAGTGCAACTGGTAGCGCCAAGCCCGCTGCTGCGAGGCCGGCGACGGCAGGCCGGGGGAATCGTGCAACTATCCTCGCGTTTCGATTGGGGGGCGCCCCCTCACCCTACCCTCTCCCGCCAGGGGAGAGGGTTTTCGCGTAGGATATCGCGCCGCAGGCATCTGAGCCCTTTCGGTGAGTAGCAACGCGCCCGCGGCGACCCCGCCGACACCTCGTCCCGCAACCGGCACGTTCTACGGCTGGTGGATTGTGGCCGCGTTCGCCGGGGTGCTGGCCTTCGTCTCCACCACACTGGGGTTCGGCGCCGGCCTGCTGGTGGAGCCGGTGCGCGCCGAGTTCGGCTGGAGCGCCTTCGCTGTCGCCGCTGCCTTCTCGCTGCGTACCGAGGCCGGGGCGGTCATGGCGCCGCTGGCGGGCGCGGTGATCGATCGTTGGGGCTGCCGGTGGGCGCTGGGCGCGGGGTTGGTGTGCATCGCCATCGGCCTGGTTTTCCTGAGTCAGGCCGGCGACCTGTGGACCTTCTACGCCGCGTTCGTGGTGCTGGCGGTTGGCCAGAGCACTATCGGCGGGCAAGCGGCGTCGGTCAGCGTGGCCCGCTGGTTCGTGCGCAAGCGCAACCGTGCGCTCGCCATTCTCTGGATGGGGCCGGGGCTCGGCTTCGTCATCATCCCCTTCTTCGGCGCATTGATCGCTTGGTTTGGTTGGCGCAATGCTTCCCTGCTGTGGGTGTTGGTGGTCTTCGCCAGCCTGCCGCTGGTGTGGGTGGTGCGCGAGTCGCCCGAGAAGTACGGCGACCTGCCCGACGGCGACCTGCCCGACGGTGCGCGGGGCGCCGACGGTAAGTCGGCGTTGAGTGTGGCGCAGCAGGCGGCCCGCGCTCGTGGCGCCAGCATGACCACCGGGCAAGCGTTTCGCAACGGCACCTTTTGGCGGCTGGGCCTGGTGCTGGCGCTCACCAACTTCGCCGCCGCCCCCATCACCCAGCTCGTCATTCCGTCGCTTACCCGCGAAGGGGTGGATCCAGCGTTGGCTACCTTTGTTGGCAGCGCACTCCCGCTCACCTACGCCATCATGCGGTTTGGGTTGGCGCAGTGGGGCGATAAGGTGGAGACGCGGAACCTCATGGCCTTCTGCTTCGGCGTCCAGGGCATCGGCATTCTGCTGCTGACCATGGTGTCGGGCGGTAACGTTGCGCTGCTGGCGCCCTTCTTGCTGCTGTTCGGCATTGGCTTCGGCATTCCTGTGCCCCTGCGAGGCGTGGTGATAGCCGACTATTTCGGCGTGCAGTCTATGGGCAAGATTCAGGGTATGCTCCAGTTCCTCGCAACCATCGGCGGGGTGCTGGGTCCCATGGTGCAGGGCCTGGCGGCCGATCAGTTTGGCGGTTACCGCGAGACCTACGTGCTGTTGGCGGTCTGTTCACTGCTGTCGGTGCCGCTCATGCTGAGCCTGCCGCGCACCGGCCATGGCCCCAGGGGCGATAGTCCTGCATGAGCGAGGCCCAGGAGGCAGCCGCGACCGAGCCGGCTACCCTCCGCACGCTATTTCGGGATCGACCGTTCGGGTTCTATATCGCCAACCGGGTGGTGCAGACCATCGCCATGTCGGTGCAGACGGCCACCATTACCTGGCAGGTCTACGAGATCACCGGCTCGGCGCTGCCGCTGGCAGCCGTTGGCGTCATCCGCTTCATCCCGGCGTTCATCCTCAGCTTTGTCGGCGGAGCCGTGGCCGACACCCGCGACCGCCGCTGGGTGTTGGGCCTCTCGCAAATCCCGCCCATCCTGATCTCGCTCCTGCTTTGGTGGTCAACCTTGGTGCAGGCAGACACACTGACCCTGATCTATGTCACGTCGGCGGTGCTGGGCATGGCGGGCGCGTTCGAAGGCCCGGCCCGCCAGAGCCTGCTGCCGCAGGTGGTGCCTCGGCCGTGGTTTCAGCGTGCTGTAACGGTGGGCACCACCATCCAGCAGCTTGCCCGCATTCTGGGGCCAAGCGCCGCCGGCTTCCTGATCTATGCCTTGGGGGTTGCCCCGGCCTATCTGGCGCACGTGGCTCTGGCGGTCGCAGGCCTAGTGCTGCTGGCCGGCATCGCCCTGCGAGAGCGCAGCCCCCGCCGGAGCGGCGGCATCAGTCTCGTCATGGTGCTGGAGGGGCTGGCCTACGTCTGGAACTCACCGGCGGTGCTGGGCGCCATTGCCCTCGACCTGTTCGCGGTGATCTTCGCCAGCGCCGAAGCGCTGCTGCCGATTTACGCGAACGACATCTTGGGGGTCGGAGCCCAGGGCTACGGACTGCTGAACTCGGCGCGTGGTGTGGGGGCTTTCGCCGCCTCGGCGGTGCTGACGGCGCTGCCGCCAATAGTGGCCACCGGCCGCACCATGGTGTTGACCGTGGCGGTGTTCGGCCTGGCCACCGCGGCCTTCGGGCTCTCGCCCTGGTTCCCGCTGTCGCTGCTGTTCTACGGCATCTCGGGCGCAGCGGATCAGGTGAGCGTGGTCATGCGCCAGAGCATCATTCAGCTCAGCACGCCCGACGAACTGCGCGGCCGCGTCAACTCGGTGTACTCGGTTTCTATCGGCGCATCGGGGCAGTTGGGCGCGGTGGAGTCGGGACTGGTATCCACCTGGACCAACCCGGTGTTCGCGGTGGTCAGTGGCGGCGTTGGCTGTGTGCTGTCGCTGGTGGTGATTGTGCGGCTGTTGCCGCAGCTCTGGCGGCACCAGACGGGGCCAACGCCGACGGCCGGCACCGAGAAAGCCTGACGTGGAAGGGCGGCCGCCGGAACTCACCTGGGACGCTGCGCGCTGTTGGCGCAGGCTTCCGCCGCTGCCTGAGCGTCCGGTTGGGCCAGCGTTGATTCTCCTCACCGGCCTGGCCGGCGCTGGCAAGACCACCTTTGCTCATCGACTTGCCGAGGTTGCCCCCGTCGTCGTTATCTCCAGCGATTGGGAGCGCAAGACGCTCATTCCCAGCCCGCATTACACCACCAAAGAGGACCGCCGGGTATCGTTAGCCAGCATGGGCCTGGTGACGCTTCTCCTGCGCCGGGGCTACGCCGTGGTGTGCGACGGCGCGCATGTGAGTGAGTCGATCCGGCGGAATTGGGTGTATCAAGCTCAGCGTGCCGGGGCTCGATGGGTAGTAGTGGAACTGATCGCGCTTGAGAGGTGGTCCGACAACGGCTGATGGCGCGGGCAGGGCCCGACCGCGACCCCTGGGACTACTCGGACGCAGCCTGGGAACAACTATGAGGCCATGAGGGCCTCGTGGGAGCCGATCCGCATCGACCATCGCACGGTGGACTCCACAAGCGACTATCAGCCCGTCCTCGCCGCCATCGCCGATTGGCTCCGGCAGCCGCCCGCGACCACGTTAGCGTCCGGTGAGGTGCGATCCAGCGAGCCTGATATACTGGGCCAATCGTAGAACGCTCGCAGAGAAAGCTCGCCCCCGTGGCCCACGCTCCCGTCGCAACGCAGACCGCCCCCCGGAGTCGCTCCGAGGCGTTTAACGCGCTCAAGTACCCGAATTATCGCTCGTACTGGTTCGGGCTCATGGCCGTGGTCACGGGCTATCAGGTGCTCTTCGTGGCGCAGGGCTGGCTGGTGTACGACCTGACCGGGTCGCCGGCGCTGTTGGGCGCGATGGGCGCCGCGACCGCTATCCCGCAGATCTTCCTGACACCCCTGGCCGGCGTTATGGCCGACAGGGTGGACCGGCGCCGGCTGATGGTGGTGACCCAGCTGGGCTATGGCGTCATTATGATGACGCTCGCCGTGCTCCTGCTCACCGGCGTGGTGGGGAAGGCCAACGTTGAGTTGTCGGTGGCGCTCTTGCTGGTGGCTTCGTTCGTCGCCAGTGTCGTGCAGACCTTCGACCAGCCGGCCCGCATGGCGCTGGTGCCGCAACTGCTGGGCAGCCGCGACGACTTACTGAACGCGATTGCGTTGCAGAACCTGGTATGGCAGGGCACGTCCATCGTGGGGCCGGCCATCGGCGGGCTCCTCATCGCGGGATTCGGTGTCGCCGCCTGCTACGTCATCACGTCGCTCAGCGTGCTGGGGATGGTGACCGGCCTGTTGCGCATGCAGTTGGCGCCGGCGCCATCAAGCGCTCGCAACCAGAGCATCGCGCATAATATGAGCGAGGGCGTGGAGTTTATTCGCGGCAACGCCGTTATCGCTTCGCTGCTGGCCATGATTTTCTTCAACTGCTTCTTTGGGCTGTCCTATATGAGCTTGGTGCCGGCCTTCGCCAAAGATGTGCTACAGGTGGGGGCCGAGGGCCAGGGCTTCATGATGGCCGCTTTTGGGGCTGGGGCAATCCTCGGCAGTATTATCATCGCGACCTGGGGCCGTGTGCTGCGAACCGGAGTCCTGGTCGTCGTCGGATCGTTTGGTTTCGGGCTCGCGCTGTTCGGGTATGCGCTCTCGGACAACTACTGGCTAACGCTGGCGTTGCTCATGCTGCTGGGGGTACTGCGGACCATGTGGATGACCAGCGGCAGCGCGTCCATCCAAGGGTTGGTGCCCAACGAGCTGCGTGGCCGGGTCATGGGCATCTATGGTCTGGCGTGGGCCCTGGTTCCTTTGGGTGGCTTGGCCAGCGGTACCGTGGCGGCGCTGATATCGCCGCCGTTTGCGGTTGCGGTCGGCGGGGCAGCGGTTGCCGCATTCTCCATCGTGCTGGCACTACGAGCCTCGCACCTGCGCTCTCTCCACTAGTTCGAGAAGGACCCGTATGGCTGAATCGTCGCTCTTAGTTACGCCGCTGCACGATCAGCATGTGGAACTAGCTGCCCGTATGGTGCCCTTCGGTGGCTGGGACATGCCGGTGCAGTATCTGAGCATCCTTGATGAGCACCGCGCTGTGCGAGCAACAGCCGGCATCTTCGATGTGTCGCACATGGGGCGCATCGAGTTCGCGGGCGTCGGCGCCGGGGCCTTCCTGCAACGGCTGTTTACGTGCGATGTGCCCACTATTGAGCCGGGGCACGGCCGGTATTGCCTGCTGTGTACCGAGTCCGGCGGCATATTGGACGACACGATCCTCTACCGCAGGTCGGCTGAGGCCTTTCTGCTGGTGTGCAACGCTGGGAACCGGCTTGCCGTGCTGGCGTGGCTAGAGCGCTGGAAGCAACCCAGTGACGCCGTTTCCTGGCAGGACCGCACGCTGGAGACGGTCATGATCGCGCTCCAGGGGCCACAGGCGCCCCAACGGCTGACCGACCTTGGAGGCGGGGACCTCGCCGCGGGGTTGACCTACTTCGGTTGGGCTGAGGGCGCGATCGCGGGCCAGCATGCGTTCGTGGCCCGTACCGGCTATACCGGCGAGGACGGCTTCGAGATCATCGCCGAGGCCGCCGCCGGGAGCTTCATCTGGCAAGCGCTGGTCGACGGCGACGTGAGCCCATGCGGCCTGGGAGCCCGCGACACCCTGCGCTTGGAAGCAGCCCTTCCGCTCCACGGCAACGACATCTCCCCGGAGACGAATCCGGTAGAAGCAGGCCTGCTGTGGACCGTGGCGCTCGATAAAGGCGACTTTCTGGGCGCCAGCGTGATACGTCAGGCGAAGGAGCAGGGCCCGGAGCGCCGGCTGGTGGGGTTCGAGGTGGTCGGCCGCGGCATCCCGCGCGCCCACCAAGACCTGCTGGTGGATGGCCGCAGCGTTGGAGCGGCGACCAGCGGCACCTTTTCGCCGACACTACAGCGGGGCATCGGCATGGGTTACGTCGAGGCGTCCCTTGCGAAGATTGGAGTCGACCTGACCGTTGACATTCGGGGTGCTATGACACCAGCCCGAATCGTGCGGCGGCCGTTCTATAAGCGGGCCGGCTAGTGGAGCGATGCACCTAGCTTGCTGTGGCTCGGCTCGCGGCCTTCGGATGAGGGCGAGGGTTCCCTCCGCCCGCCCCTGGAACTCTCTTAGGAGTCGAGGGGGTTCCCCCTCGAACACCCCCGCCAGAAAGGGCTGCCGCCCTCTCTGGGCTCTCCCGCCTTCGTAGAACGTCAGCGTAAATAACATTGCACCACTAGCGTAGTCTCACGCTAGTTCTGGGGCATGGACGTTGGTGGTACGGAGATTAGGCTGGCCTTTTGGTGGGAGGGTCAAGTCTGAGCTTTGCATTGTTCTTGTATGCGGCCGCTAATCGCATGTATACTGCCTTGTGGTTTGGACACAATATTGCTACGGAGGAGACCTCCAGTACGATAGATTTAGCCGCTTTTCATACTGTTGCGTAAGCGGGAAACCGGTCAGGAGCTCCACCACTTTGCCACAGCACACCAACAACGAAGCCGAAAATCTCTGGTTAGCACGCGCCTTATGGGACTTGGGCGCTGTCCGTTTCGGCGACTTCACCCTGGGCCGGTCCACCGTGCACTCGCCGGTGTACATCAACCCCCGCCGAATCATCAGCAGGCCGTCGGTACTGAGGCGTGCAGTGAAGGTGATGACCAGCGAGATAGCGACCGATGCGGGCCGGCTCAACCCCCACTTCCAGCAGTTCCAACGCGTTTCCGGTGTCCCGATTGGGGGGCTGTTGCTGGCGACGGTATTCTCACTCACGAACCGCGTTCCGATGCTCTATGCGCACGCCGCAAGCCCGGCTCGTGGCGACAATCAGCCCATCGAGGGGTCGTATGAGCCCGATGAGCGAGTTCTCCTGATCGACGATCTGATCACGAGTGGTGGCAGTGTTGAGGAGACCGCCCATATCCTCCGCAACGAGGGGCTCGACGTTCGCAATGCCATTGTGCTGATCGACCGTGGCGAGGGCGCCGCTGCTCGGCTCCGGCGTATCGGCATAGGCCTCACGTCGATTCTCACGCTCGAGACCATGCTGAACTATTACCTCTCCACCGGCAGGATCGACGAGCATCTGTATCGCAAGTGCTCCGAGTACATGGAAGCGAAACGCACCGAGACCGAAAGCTAAAGGACGCTATGGAACCCAGCCATCCGGCCGATCGCAGCTACAGCAAAGAGCACGAGTGGGCACTCGCCACATCCGATGGCCTGTTGGTGGTGGGTATTACTGGCCACGCCGCGCATGAGTTGGGCGACGTGGTATACGTGTCGGTTCCCAAGGCTAGCGCCACCGTCCGGCAGTTCGAGAAGTTCGGCGAGATCGAGTCGGTGAAGGCGGTGTCGGATCTGTTCGCCCCGGTCAGCGGTGAAGTGGTGGCGGTGAACGACGGTTTGAACGACCACCCAGAGTTGGTGAACCAGTCCCCCTTCGACCAAGGGTGGCTCCTGAAAGTGCGGCCGTCCAACGCTGCCGAGATGGCGAACCTCCTCGACGCCGCTGGGTATCAGGCATTTCTGTCAGAGATCGGCGGGTAGCCGGTACATGCCCTCCTACGTCCCCAATACCGATGCTGACCGTGCGCTGATGCTCCGTGCGTTGGGCCTTAGCAGCCTCGACGACCTGTTCGCCGACATCCCGGCGCACCTACGTGACCGAGAGTTGGACTTGCCGCCCGCACTGTCCGAACTCGAGCTGAAGCAGGAACTGGGGGCGCTAGCGGCGCATAACCTCGCCCTAGACAGCGCGCCCGGCTTCCTGGGGGCAGGCGCGTATCGCCACTTTGTGCCGGCCGTTGTGAACGCTGTGGTCAGCCGCGGCGAGTTCCTCACCGCTTACACGCCCTATCAGCCCGAGATCAGCCAGGGCACGCTGCAGACGATCTTTGAGTTCCAGTCGATGATGTGCGAACTGACCGGCATGGACGTGGCGAACTCGGGCATGTACGACGCCGCAACGGCGCTGGCCGAGGGCGCGCTGATGGCCTGCCGGGTCACCGGCCGCAGCCGGATTGCCTCGGTGGGTACCGTGAACCCCAGGTGGCGTGCTGTGGTCGACACCTATTGCCGTGGCGCAGCGATTCCACAGGACGTGTTCGCGCCTGAAGCCGTCACTCTGGAGGACCGGCACGCCTGCCTTTTGGTGCAGTACCCGAACTTCTACGGCGGCATCGAAGACCTGGGACACTGGGCCGAGGTCGCGCATGCCGCTGGCGCCTTGCTGGTGGTGGCCGCCTACCTGCCGGCGCTGGGCATGCTCAAGCCGCCTAGCGCTTTCGGAGCCGACATTGTGGTGGCCGACGGGCAGCCGTTGGGGCAGTCACCGACTTTTGGCGGACCCTTCGTAGGCGTCTTCTGTTGCCGCACGCGCTTCCTGCGGCAAATGCCCGGCCGCATTGTTGGCCGGACGAATGACACTGAGGGGCGCACCGCGTACGTGCTCACGCTGCAGGCACGGGAGCAGCATATCCGGCGGGAGAACGCCACCTCCAACATCTGCACCAGTCAGGCCTTGGTTGCGCTGGCCACCACGGTGTATCTTGCCTCGACCGGACCGCAAGGGATGCGTGAGATGGCTGCGCTCTGCTATCACAAGGCACACTATCTAGCGGATCAGCTCTGCCGCCTGCCCG
>SHYE01000010.1 GCA_009692935.1 Dehalococcoidia bacterium
ACTTGGGTCAGGCTGACTACACCAAGAACCTGTTCTTCGACACCTGCGTGCTCGACATCCCGGTGTTGGAGGCCAGCATCAAGCAGAAGGGCGTGGGCAACACCCTATTCGGTACCGAGGCCCCTGGTTCCGGCGGCGCTGTACGCCCGGAGACCGGTAAGACCTCCGACGACCTAGTGCCGATCATCAGCAGCTTCAACTGGCTGACCGAGGATGACAAGCTTGCCATCTTCAACAAGAACCCTCTGAGGTTCTGCACCGCCTTCAAGTAGGCGTTCCGTTCGGTAGCGTAAGGGCCGGGAGCAGTTGCTCCCGGCCCTTTGTTGTGTGGGCGTTAGCTGGCCTGGCGCCGCTCGGTGGATAGCTACTCCGGGCGGATCACCGCCAACTTGTCGACGCCAGAGAGCGGGAGCCACACCTCGCCCGGCCGCCCCAGAATCTGCCGCACGTTGGCGTTCGCCGAGGGCAGCGGCACGGTCAGGAACGTGGCGGTCAGCGGATCGAACCGCACCATGGTGTTGTTGCCCCAATCGCTCAGCCACACGGCGTCCCGCTCGTCCACATAGACGGCGTAGGCTTGAGGCCGAGCGCCGGGCAGCTTCCACTGCTGCCACTGACCTTTGGCCGGACAGTACAGGCTCAGCTGCCCCGAGTTCCACTCGCTGACCCAAACGTTGCTCTACGAATCGCTCCACACCCGGCGGGCGCCTTGTCCGAGCGTCGGCGGCTCCAGCACGGTGACCGCGCCGGTCGCGGTGGCGATGTGGCCGACGTGGCTTCCGGCCAGCGACGCGTAGTACACGTTGCCGTCCGGCGTCGCGGTGATGCCGTAAGGGCCGCGTCCCTTCGGCGCGTCTCACACCTGCATGTCGCCGCTCTTGGGGTCCAGCTTGCCGTACACCCCGTTCTGGCCGGTGAACCACAGCACGCCCTTGGTATCGAACGCCGCGGTGTTCAGATTGACGTTGGGTCGGTTGGCGGGCAGCGGGAACGTCTTCACTTCGTGGGTGGTGGCGTCCACCCGCACGATCGCGTTCAGGCCGCCGTCGGTGAGCCAGGGGTTGCCGTCGGGGCCAACGATGACGCCGTGGGGGGCGGAGCCGCGCCCGAGCGGGATCGACGCTGTCGCACCGGTCTTGGGGTCGAGCCAGCCCAGCATGCCGGAGCGCTGCACGGCGTACCACACACCGCCATCGCGGGCCGGCGCCACATCGTGCGGCAGGCTGCCGGGCGGCACCGCGAACTCCGTGACGGTGTAGCGGGCGGGCAGTGGCGGCCGCTCGGTGGGGGCAGGCTGGGCGGGCGGCAGGCGTGGCGGCTGCTCCTGGGTGGGTGCGGCCACCGGGCTCGCCGGCGCCAGCTTCGTGGGCGGGGTGCTCGGCGGCTGCGGCGCTGCAGTGGAGGCTGAACAGGCGGCGAGGAGGAGGCACGCCACGATCGTTGAGAGCGTCACCCTAGTCATCGCATCCTCCTGGGAACTACAACCCGCTACGGTTTATACTACGCATGAGGCAACGTTAATGACCACCAAGACCGTCTCTCACATAGATCGGATCGTGCGTGACCCAGCGGTTCTGGCGGGTAAACCAACCGTCCGCGGTACCCGAATCCCAGTCGAACTCGTGCTAAAACGCTTGTCGCAGGACCTGGATGTGCCAGCGCTCTACCGGGCGTATCCACGGCTCAAGCCGAAGGACGTGCAGGCGTGCCTGGAGTATGTGGCCTCTGAGCCTGCCGCCCCCATTTCGACGACACTCGAAGGAGCTAAGCCATGCTGACTCACGACGACAACGAGATCCTGTGCCGGGTTGGCCCCGGTACGCCGATGGGCAACCTGATGCGGGAGTACTGGATCCCCGGCATGCTGTCGGAGGAGCTGCCGGAGCCCGACGGCGCGCCGTTACGGGTGCGGCTGCTGGGCGAGAACCTGATCGCTTATCGCACCACCAGCGGTCAGGTGGGCGTGATGCAGGAGAGCTGCCCGCACCGCGGCGCCTCGTTGTTCTTCGGGCGCAACGAGGAGGAGGGCCTCCGCTGCGTATACCACGGCTGGAAGTTCGACGTGACCGGCGCTTGCGTCGATATGCCGAACGAACCGGCGGAGTCGAACTTCAAGCACAAGATCAAGGCTGCGGCCTACCCAGTGCGCGAGCGTAACGGCATTCTGTGGGTGTACATGGGCGTCCGCGCGACGCCACCGGCGCTCCCCGAGATGGAAGCGAACATGGCGCCCGACATGCCGGTGCGCATGAGCGTTATGCAGCGTGAATGCAACTACATGCAGGCGCTGGAGGGTGACATCGACACCAGCCACGTCGGCTTTTTGCACGGCGAGATTGTGAAGCGCGACGCGGCCGAGGGCACCTTCAACAGCTTCATGCGCGACAAGGCCCCCCGCTATGAGGTGACCGACACCGACTCCGGCACCATGTACGGCGCCTATCGCCCGGCCAGCGATGGCCAGACGTACTGGCGGGTCGCCAATTTCCTGATGCCGTTCTACACCATGACACCCACCGGCGTGCTGGGGGTCGACATCCGCATGAAGGCCTGGGTGCCGGTGGACGACGACCACACGCTGCTGCTGTCGGTCAGTTGCGGCGAGCGGGCGGTGGCGGCAGCCGGGAACGTGACCCCGGCAGTTCACCCGCACAAACCCGGCTTCTACGGCCGGTTCAACTGTGTGCAGGATAAGGCCAACGATTACCAGATAGACCGGCAGTTGCAGAAGACCCAGAGCTACACCGGCGTCACCGGTATTGTGATGCAAGACCAGATGATCACCGAGAGCATGGGGACGGTGTACATCCGCGACCGCGAGCACCTGGGTACCAGCGACATGATGATCATCCGCACCCGCCGGCGGCTGATCCAAGCCGCAAAGGCTTTGCGCGACCACGGCGTAACTCCATCGGGTGTGGATGAACCCGGCGTGTACGCGGTGCGTACCGGCGGTGTGGTGCTGCCCAGCGACGCTAACTGGATCGAAGCGTCGGCACACTTGCGCACGGGCTTTGTGGAGCACCCGGAACTGAACCGCGCTGCGATGATGGGGAGCTTCGTTTAGCTCCGCAGCACCGCTAAGGCCTTGAAACACTCCGACAGCTCGGTGGCCGTGAGCGGTGGAGTCTTGGCTTGGTCAGCCGGCGGGTGAGCGCGTCTTTCCCGCCCGCCCACCCGCATTCACTCTTCGGAAATGGGGGACTCTTCAACGCTGCTCAGGACAGGCAGCCCCAACCCTAGACTTCTACGGGTGGGCGGGTGCCGGGGGAACTTGACACGCATTTTCAGCAGCCGCATACCCCGAAACCTGTCATGCCTTCTGCGATTACGAACTCCCGCCCGACAGCCATCGGCGCCGGTTGCGAGGCTTTTGCTGAGCACCAGGCCACGGGAACCCGTAGTCGCTCAATGGGCGCACCCTTCCCTTTTAGCAGAGGGTAACCTGCCGCCTACCAATTCCAACACACACCACCCCCAAGACCCCACCACCATCCGACCCCATCCCACGCGCCCCCCACAACCAATCGTCCCTGCTTTTGTGTACCAACGGCCACTGCCGCCGGTATCGCAGGTTGCTATACTTGGCCCTGGCTGAGGAGCGTTGCAAGCCCCATTCGTGGGGACTAGGCTCAGCTTGTAACCAACGGCGCTCGCATCGTTATCGGTGCGGGGGCCTTTTTCGTTAAAGACCCCGCCTAGTTGGAACATCCCGAAAGGAGTTCTGTTCTATGACCTCTACCTTCACCGACTACAAAGTCGCTGATATGGCCTTGGCCGAGTGGGGCCGCAAAGAGATGCGCATCGCCGAGAGCGAGATGCCCGCACTCATGGCCATCCGCGAGGAATTCGCGCCCACCCAGCCGTTGCGGGGCGCCCGCGTCGCCGGCTCGTTGCACATGACCATCCAGACCGCGGTACTCATCGAGACGCTGCAGGCCCTGGGCGCCGAGGTGCGCTGGGCATCGTGCAACATCTTCAGCACGCAGGATCACGCTGCAGCCGCCATCGCAGCGGCCGGCCTGCCGGTGTTCGCCTACAAGGGCGAAAGCCTGGACGAGTACTGGGAGTACACCCACAAGATCCTGACGTTCGGCGACCGCGGTCCCAACATGATTCTGGACGACGGCGGCGACTGCACCCTGTTGGTGCACCTGGGCCAGCGCGCGCAGGAGGACCCCAGCCTGCTCTCGCACCCCGCCACCGACGAGGAGCGGGCGCTGTTCGACGCCATCAAGAAGCGGCCTATGGGCTGGTACAAGAAGATCGCCAGCGAGATCAAGGGCGTGTCCGAGGAGACGACGACGGGCGTGCACCGGCTGTATCAGATGCACAAAGACGGCAAGCTGCTGTTCCCCGCCATCAACGTGAACGACTCGGTGACCAAGAGCAAGTTCGATAACATCTACGGCTGCCGCGAGAGCTTGGTCGACGGCATCAAGCGCGCGACCGACGTGATGATCGCCGGCAAGGTGGCCGTGGTGGCCGGCTACGGCGAGGTGGGCAAGGGCTCGGCGCAGGCGCTGCGTGGCCTGATGGCCCAGGTGTGGGTCACCGAAATCGACCCCATCTGCGCACTGCAGGCGGCCATGGAAGGCTACCGCGTGGTGACCATGGACTACGCGGCCGACAAGGCCGACATCTTCGTCACCGCCACCGGCAACTTCCACGTGATCAACCACGATCACATGAAGAAGATGAAGAACAACGCGATCGTCTGCAACATCGGCCACTTCGACAACGAGATCGACGTTGCCAGCCTGAGCGAGTATGAGTGGGAGGAGATCAAGCCGCAGGTCGACCACATCATCTTCCCCGACGGCAAGCGGATCATTCTGCTGGCGCAGGGCCGGCTGGTGAACCTGGGCTGCGCCACCGGCCACCCCAGCTACGTGATGAGCAGCAGCTTTGCCAACCAAGTGCTGGCCCAGATCGAGCTGTTCACCAAGACCAGCGAGTACCCCGTGGGCGTCTACATTCTGCCCAAGGCGCTCGACGAGAAGGTGGCCCGCCTGCAGCTCAGCAAGCTCGACGCCATGCTCACCGAGCTCAGCGACCAGCAGGCCAGCTACATCGGCGTGCCCAAGAGCGGCCCCTACAAGGTCGACCACTACCGCTACTAGAGGCCGGAGGTCCTCACCCCTAGCCCCTCTCCCAGAGAGAGAGGGGGATCAGAGGGTCGGGCGGGTCGATCGGATCCCTTCTCCCTCTGGGAGAAGGTTAGGATGAGGGTTCCGATGAGCCCCGCGGCGGTTGCCGCGGGGCTCTCTACGAGGAACGCTATCCGGGCGCTGAGCGGTTGCTGGGCCGGACGCGCTCAGGCTGCGCACCCGGCCGGTTGTGCCGATGATACAGGTGTGATGCTTGGCTCGTAGTCTTGTGTATCGCGGCGACAGCACCGATCGACCTACCAAAGGGCGCACCCATGACTGACACCTCCACGACCGACACCGCCGGTTCGCAGCCCGGAGCCTCCATATGGGCGGGCATTCTCACCTGCGAGAGCTTTCTCTGTGGCGCTGAAGCGCTCGATATGAAGCCTTCAGCGAACGACCACAAGGATTGGGACGGCGCCGCCCAGGAACAGCGCGCGTCCAGCCCGCCGGACCCCGCCTTGCGCGACCGGTCCACCCCTCGTGACGAGGGCTCGGGCCTGAGCGCCATCGCCGATGCTGCCGTGAAAGCCGTCGCCGAGCGAGATTCCGCGCTCCGCCAGCGGGTGCGGTCGTTGCGAGCTGGTGCGTCCCGGATGCTCGCCGATCCGGCACAGCTTCCGCCTGCGCCGTTGGTGTACCAGAACCTGTCACGCCTGATCGACGACCCGGCGTCCTCAGCCAGCTAGGTCAGTGACGTGGTGTCGAGCGACCCTGCCAGCACCTCGCGTTTGCTACAGGTGGTGAACTCGCCGTTCTTCGGCTTGCGCAAACGGGTCGACACCGTGAGTATGGCGGTCCGCCTGTTGGGATTCGAGCCGGTGCGGAGCCTGGTGCTGGCCATCACCGCAGGAGATATGTTCAAAACGCCGCCGTGGGTCGCGGCCGGGGCCGTCGAGCAACTTTGGCGTCACTCCATCGGCGTCGGCGTTGCGGCCAAGGTCATCGGCAGGCGGCTGGGTGCGCCAGATGTAGAACAGTGCTTCATCGCCGGGCTGCTGCATGACATCGGCAAGGTCGTCCTGCTGCGCAGCGCTCCCGAAGCGTTTCAGACCACGCTTGACCTAGCAGCCCATGAACAGGTGTTGTTCCTGGAGGCAGAGGCGACGGTGTGCGGGACCGACCATGCCGCCATTGGCCTGATACTGGCTGACAAGTGGGCGTTCCCTCCCAGTCTCACGGAGGCCGTGAGCCTGCACCACCGGCCAGAGCTGGCAAAAGCCAACCCCGAGATGGTGGCGGCCGTGCATGTGGCCGACATCGTGTGCCGCGCCCTGGCCATTGGTTCAGGGGGAGACGCGCTCTTGCCGGTGCTCAACCGGGCGGCTAAGCAGACGTTGGGTCTCGACGCCGCCAGCTTGAAGGAGATCGTGGAAGCGGTAGAGCTGGAGTATCCGGACGTTGAAGCCAGCCTTTTGGGCGGGGTTCAGCGCGTCGCCGCTTAGCCACGGCTGCACAGCCGCCTCGGCGGCTCGCCCATAGGGTTGGCAGGGCGCAGCGAGTCCCTTCGCGGTGAGCTTATTTCACCCATTTCCGCGTTCGCGTTCCGCCGAGGCCAAGGGCGCCCAGGCTCCCCGGCGCTCACCCCTGCGTGTGCGGCGGCGCCACCTCACACACACCATTGTGGCAGCGCCCGGTTAGCCGCAGCCGGTTCTTGGCAAATACCCGGTACACCACCTCCAGCAGGTGCGAGATGCCCGGCAGCCGGCTGACCGCCACCAATGGCCCAAACCCGACGGCGCCGTAGAGCCGGCGGAACACCTCGACCCCCTCAATGACGGAGCCGTCGGACAGGCGGCCGTGGATGCGGTCCAGCAGCGCCTGCCACGGCACGCCTACCTCCGCGGCATCGAAGCCGGGGGTAGCGATGTCGGTGAAGCGCATGCGCGAGCGCGGATCCATCCGGCGCAGCAGCGCCACCTCGCGCTTGCACAGTGGACAGTCGCCGTCGTAGAACAGCTCGATCGCGAACGCCGGGCTCGCCGGGTGGGTTCCGGTAGTGGTGGGATTGGAGGGGTCCGTAAGCGTTGACAAGGGCACCCCTTTGGCACGGCGGTAGTCGCTGCCCCATGATCATACTGCCTCCCGAGCTGTCCAGCGTATGCCACTGCTAGCGGGTGGCTGGCCGGGCGTAGCAATCGAGAACGGGCGCGCGACAAGCGAGAGGCTGGGGCGTACACCCAGCCCTCGCTACCGCTCATCCTGAGGCCCTCGAAGGATGCGCGGATGACCAGCCCGCGGGCCCGCACCAGCCCCAAACCGCCGGGGCGCGGTACCAGCGACACTGTTGCTTCGGCGCCTGCCGGCTTCTCGCAATGACAGATTCCCCACGGACGCGCCGTCATGGCGAGCCCGGCGCAAGCCGGAGCGTGGCAATCGTGTACGGGCGCGGGGCACGCCCGGAGCGCGGGGGCGCGGTACCAACGCCACGATTGCTTCGGCGCCTGACGGCTTCTCGCAATGACGGGTTCCCCGAACGCCG
Organism: Dehalococcoidia bacterium; assembly: GCA_009692935.1. Classification (GTDB taxonomy): domain Bacteria; phylum Chloroflexota; class Dehalococcoidia; order SHYD01; family SHYD01; genus SHYE01. Next base: position 7,636 of record SHYE01000010.1, read on the forward strand.
CCAGCTCTCCTCTTACACCAACCCTAGCCGGGCGCCACACCAACCGGTAGACTGGCTGCATCCCCAGGTTCCAGGAGGTGCGGCACGTCCGTAACCAGCCCGGCGCGTCCGCCCATTCGCACGCCCTTCTTCTACGGATGGCTGGTGCTGGGCGTCAGCATGGCGATATCGTTTGCTGCGTCCACCACCGGGCAGATCTTCATGGCAATCATGCTCAAGCCCATGACCGAGGAGCTTGGTTGGTCGCGCAGCGAGACCGCCGGCGCGATCTTCTTCGGCACGCTCTGCGGCGGATTGATGGCGCCGGCCACCGGAATGCTGGCCGACCGGTTCGGCGCCAGGCTGCTCACACCCGTCGGCGCTGCCGTGGTGGGTGTGGCGCTGCTCTGGCAAGGCGGCACCGTGACGCTGTGGCAGTTCTACGCCGCTTACGCCATTGCCCGTGCCGTGGCCAGCAACTTCCTCAGCGGCGTGGCCCCGCTGACCACCGCCGCCAACTGGTTCTACCGCATGCGGGGGCGCGCCATGGGGCTAATGAGCATGGCGTTCCCGTTGGGTGGCTCGGCACTAACCATCGCTGGGCAGGTACTGATGGAGCAGGCCGGCTGGCGTGCGGTGTTCACCACGTTCGGCGTGCTGCTGCTGGTGGTCGGGGTGCTGCCCAGCATCCTGCTGCTGCGCCGCCGACCCGAGGACGTGGGGCTGCTGCCCGACGGCGCGCGGGCCGCGGCTCCCGGTGTGGCCAATACCCGGCTCGCCCCTGCCTTCGAGGACAGCTTCACGCTGCCGGAGGCTATCCGCACCTCGGCCTTCTGGCTGTTGGTGGGCGCGCAAACGGTGTCGAACCTGCCCAACGCCTCGCTCTCGTACCAGATGGTGGCCTATTACACCGACCAGGGGGTGGCCGCCGCCCTCGCCGCCGGCGCGTTGAGCGCGTTCGCGCTGTGCGGCGCGGTGTCGTCGGTGCTTTGGGGCTTCCTGTCGGAGCACGTCGCGGAACGCACACTGGTGCTGCTGGTGACCGCGATGGCCATGGCCGGCGCCTTGCTGATGATGACGGTGCACGAACCCTGGCTGGTGGTCCCGTTGGGCGGCTTCCTGGGGCTGGCGGCCCGCGGTGAGGGCGCGCTGCTGAACATGATGGTGGCCAGCTATTTCGGCCGTGGTCACTACGGCAAGATCACCGGGGTGATGCAGCCCTTCAACTTCGTGGGGCTGGGTGCCGGCCCGCTGGTCGCGTCGCTGATCTTCGACCTCACGCACAACTACGACCTCGTGTTCACCTCGGCCATTGCCTGCTACGTGGTTTGCATCGCCCTGATGCTGGTCGTGCGGCGTCCAGTACGCGCAATCCACCAAACAACACCATGAGCGATATCTCACCGTCACGTCCTATTGGGAAGCTGCCGTTCACTCCGCCGTTCTTCTACGGCTGGGTGATCGTCGGTATCGCGATCCTATCGTCGTCGGTATCGTCCATCGCCTCGAACGTGTTCACCGGCAGCATTATCGGCGCAGTGATCACCGACCTGGGCTGGAACCGCACCGAAGTGACCGCGGCCGTCACTGCCGGTACCGTGCTGTCAGCAGCGGTCCAACCGGTGCTGGGCCGCCTGGCGGATCGCTTCAGTCCCCGCTTACTCATTCCCGCGGGCGCAGTGGTCTTCACCGCGGGAGCGCTGATTCTGGCGGGTATGGAGACCCTGTGGCAGTTCTATCTGGGGTACCTGCTCATGCGGGCCATCGGGTCCACTGTCATGAGCGGTCTGGTGGCACAGGCGGCTATCGTGAACTGGTTTGTGCGCATGCGCGGCCGCACCATGGGGCTGAGCCACATGGCGCTGCCGGTAGCCCAAAGTGCGCTGGTGCCGCTGGCAATGGCGGTGGTGGTGGCCGATAGCTGGCGCACCGTGTACCTGGTGGTAGCCGTCGCCTGTGTGCTGCTCTGCGTGGTACCGGCTGCGGTACTCATGCGGCAGCGGCCTGAAGACGTGGGACTCTATCCCGATGGCGCTGCGGGGCCGGTGGGGTCGGCGGCAGCCGGGCCGGCGCAACGGGGCCGAGACTTCAGCTTCTACGCTGGCGAGGCGATCCGCACCCGCAGCTTCTGGCTGCTTATCGCCGGGCAGATATGCGCGATTGTGGCGTCGGGTGCCGTATCGTTTCATACCACGCTGTTCTGGATTGAGCGGGGGCAATCGCCGGCCATCGGCGCTGCGGCACTCAGCGCCTATGCGTTGGCGGGCGGCCTTTCGAGCGCGGCGTGGGGGCTGCTCTCGGAGCGGTTTTCGGAGCGAGCCCTCGGCGTCATCATTCAGACCCTGGCGGTGCTCACCATGGGCCTCATGCTCATGCTGGATTCCGCGCTGATGGCAGTTTTCTTGTCGGGTCTGTACGGCGTGGCGAGCCGCGGCGAGGGCACCATCTTTAACCTGATGCTGGCGAATTACTACGGCCGCCGTCATTTCGGCACAATCCTGGGGATATTCAACCCCTTCTCAAGCGTGGGGTTGGGTGCGGGGCCGTTTCTGGCGGCGCTGGGCTACGATCTCAGCGGTGGCTACACCGGCGTGTGGCTGGCCTTCATGGTCTTGCACGCAATCACGGTGCTGTGTCTGATAGCCGTGCGCCAGCCCCCGCTGCCCGCCCGCGCTACCGCACAGCCTGGACCGGTCTAGGAACAACCATGGTGCTCAGGGAGACTGACGAGCGGTTCGAGGTACGCGCCTCCACCATTGCAGGGGCGGGTGAGGGTCTGTTTGCACAGGAGCCGTTACTGGCCGGCGACCGCTTGGAGGCCATCGGCGTGTTGGTGCAGTCCGGTTCGCTTGAGGATCGCTGCACCGTCTTTGCTGATGAGTACAAGCTACGGGCTGGTGACCTGCTGCTCATCCCCATGGGCTTCGCGGCAAAGTTGAACCACTCGGACCAGCCGAACCTGGCAAAGGTGGTGGAAGGCACTCGCCTCTTCATGGAGGCGTTGCGGGATATAGCTGCCGGCGAGGAGTTGTTCTTCACCTACAGCGACTATGCCCGAGAGCGCTTCGGGATTCGGTAATGTGGCCGACCAGATGGAGCGCGCAAGTGGTTCAAGAACCCCTATAATCTGACTCGACTGTTCTGTAGGAATCGTCGTATTCTCTGTGTCACATCAAACGGGAATTTCTCAAGGAGGACTCTCTATGGGCAAGCGTGAACAAGCAGTAGAAGCCTACATGATCGCCCTACGCTGCGGCGAAAACGCCGCGGTCGAGCGGGCACGCCCACATCTCGCGGCAGACGTGGTGCAGGGTGGTGGTAAAACCGATGTGGTCGGCCAAAAGGACGTGCTGTTTCGGGTAAGCGGGCAGTGGCCGAACACCCCAGTGCTGGCGCAGGGCGCTTGGTCAGGTATCTCGAAGGACGGCGACAAGCTGAAGGTGGGCGCGACCTTTGCCAGCCTGGGCGCGGCGCCCGCGGCCATCGACATCACCTTCTCCTTCAACGCCCAGGACCAGATCAGCCGGATCGATCAGGTCACGACGCCGCAACCGCCGCCGACCCCCAGCAACGCGTTGCCGGACAACGTGAAGGCGATGGTGAACGATGCCCTGCGCAACGGTACGCCGATGATATGCGCCTACACCGACGAAGAGGGCCGGCCCTCACTCTCAATGCGAGGCAGCGTGGTGGCATGGAGCGACACGGAGCTGGCCATCTGGGTCCGCAGCCCCGAGGGCGGCATCGTCAAGGCGATGGGCAGCAACAACAACGTGTCGTTGCTGTATCGCGACCAGAAGAACCGCTCGACGCTGATCTTCCAGGGCAAAGGCCGCATCGCCACCGACCAAGAGACCCGCGACCGGCTGTTCGAGATGACCCCCGAGGTCGAGCAGAATCACGTGCCCGACCGCACCGGCGCGGCGCTGATCATCGCGCTGGACCGGGCGATGGGCGGCACCCCGCGCGGCGGTTTCCGCTTCTCGAAGGCCTAATAGCCCCCCAGGATAGCGCCAAGAACGGCGGCTCAATGAGCCGCCGTTTTCTTCTTGCGCGGCCGGCCGACGCCGCCTCCCCCGCTCCCGGTCATGGTGAGCGCGTCGAACCACGAGCGGACACGCCGCTGAGGTACGTGCCGGTGGGCCGTCCGATCACCACCACTATCGGGCGAAGCCGTCAGCCGGGGCGGTAATGCCGGGGCCACGAGGCATCCGGCAGGGTGGGGTGACGCTGCCCGTAAGAAGGCACGTCACGGATACGCGGCGGCATTGGGGCTGGCGGCTGGCCCCCACCCCAGATGCTTCCTCACGTCAGCATGACATGGGACGGGGGTCGCTTCACCGGAGCCAGAACGCCGGGCAACTACGCCAGCAGGCTCCTCCCCCGCTCCCGCTAGCGGTGAGCGCGTCGACCATGAGCGGACACTGCCCCTGGGGTACGCGCCGGTGGGCCGTCCGGACACCACCACTATCGGGCGCAGCCTTTAGCCGACGGCTGTCATGCCGAGGCCACGAGGCATCTGGCGGGGTGGGGCCGCAGCTCGCGAGAAGGCACGCCACGGATGCGCCGCGCCGACGCAGGGGCTGGCGGCTGGCGGCTGGCGGCCCCCCAGATGCTTCCTCACGTCAGCATGACAAGGGACGGGGGTCGCTTCACGGCGCCATCACCGCTTGGGTCCACGGCCCAACTGTGGTTTACTACCCCTAACCGCCACCCAAGGAGAGCCCCATGCCACGCGTGAAACTGCTGACCGCCAAAGAAGACGTTGCCCCGGAACACTACGCGCTCTATGCAGAGCTGGCGGCACTGCGGGGGCGAGTTAGCGGGCCATCCAGCGTGGTCTTGCACAGCCCAGCCCTCTCTAAGCCTTGGAACGACCAGAGCGAGTTCTTGCATAGCGGAACTGTGGTGGAGCCCCCCCTAGCCGAGCTCGCGATGAGCGCCACTGCCCGTGAGCGCGACTGTGCGTACATTTGGAATGCCCATGCACCGGCGGCCCGCAAAGGCGGCGTTGCCGAAGCGACACTCACGGCAGTGCGCGACAACGCGCCCCTGACGGGCTTGCCACCGCACGAGGGTGGCGTGGTCAGCTACACCAGGCAACTCCTCCGCAACAATCGCGTTGAGCGGCCGCTGTTCGATGCGATGCTGCAGAGCCACGGCCCGCGCTGGCTAGTAGAGTTGACCGCCTTCATCAGCCGTTACGCCGCACTGGCCGGCATCCTCAACAGCTTCGAGGTATTGCCTGGGCCCGACGCAGAGCCGCTACCGGTGCCGATGCCGAACCGCGCCGCAACCGCGGGGGCGGTGCGTCCGCCCGAAGCCTCGCCCCGCGCGGTGCTCATCACGCAACGCGAGCAGGTCGCCGAGGCTCAGCGCGGCATCTTCGATGCCGTGGCAGAGGGCCGCGGCAATGTACGGGGTCCCTTCAGCGTGCTGATGTACAGCCCCGAACTCTGCATGCGGGTCATTGAAGTCAGCAACTACCTGCGCTTTGGGTCGCTGGTGCAGTCCAACCCCGGCGAGCTCGGCATTATCGCCACCGCGCGGGAGAAGGACTGCCCATACGTGTGGGCGGCGCACGTGCCTCCGGCCCGCAAGGCCGGCGTGCGCGAGGAGGCCATTGTGGCCGTGCGCGACCGCGCCGGCCTGGGCGGCCTGACTGCAGAGGAGGCCGACGTGGTGGACTACGTTCGCCAACTGCACCGCACCAACCGGGTAAGCCAGCCATTGTTCGACCGCCTGCGCGACCGCTATGGCGTGCCTTGGTTAGTGGAGTACACAGCGTTAATTGGGCACTACGGCATGATCACCGCGCAGCTGAACGCTTTCGAGGTGTCGCGGGCGCAGGAGGCCGACCAGCTCCCACTCACCTAGGCCCGCGGCGGCGCGGAGGACGCCGGTCTATCCCTCCCGCCTGCCCCAGGCCACCACCATCAGTTGCGACATCCACACGAAGCTTGGGTCGGCCAGCAACACCACAAGCCGGTCAAGCTCCGCCGCGGTCACTGCGCCCGTGCCCGCCAGCGGGTCACTCATGCGGAGGATGCTCAGTGCCAGCACCCGGCTCAGCGGGCAGCCGCCTGGGTTGAACTGCACCTTCGCGTCGGAGCGCACCTGCTGCAGTCCGGCGGCCGGCAGGTCGCCCGGCAGCCCGCGTCCATACGCCAAGTCCAGCCCCCGCTGATCGGCGAGTTGCTGGAAACCGGCCATGAACCGGGTCCACAGACCGTCGATTTCCGGACCTCCGCAGGTGGCCGGGGCCATCGTGAGGTGGTCGAACTCCTCGGCCACCAGCCAGCCACCCGGCTTCAGCGGTGCGACCTACCGTTGCAGCACGGCCTGTCGTTCGGGCAGGTGCTCCAGAACCAACCGGGTGTGCACCAAGTCGTAGACGCCCTGCTCAACTTCCTCGGTCACGATGTTGTGCCGGCGAACCTCCAGGTTTGGGGGCGACGGGATGCGCTCCAGTAACCGCACGTCCAGATCGGTGGCCAGCACCTGGCCAGAGGGCCCAGCCTGCGCCGCCAGCCAGCGGGAAATCGACCCGCCACCGGCTCCAACCTCAAGGCAACGCCAGCCGGTCATGTCGCCCAGCGTGCTCAGATTGTGCACGCTGTACGGGTCCCAGCCGGCTTCCATCAGCGAGAGGCGCTCGTACTCCTGCTGCCATTCATTGCCGAAAACATACCCGCCGATTGCCGCCTGCTGTAGATCTGCCATCACTCGTGTCTCCGTAGTTAGCGCTCCATACTCACGCAGCGTAGTCGGACCCACGCGCGCCCTACTATCCGATTGTTGTCACCATAGTGGGCAGGCTGCGCGGTCACCCGGGGTGAGCCGGCGGGCGGGAAAGACGCATCTCCCCGAAGGCCACGCCAGTCAAAACCCCCAAGGTGACGATCCTGCAGCGCGGCCGCGTGCCGCAGCACGGGATGGTGCAGGAAGGGTGCCCCTTTCTGCCGGGGGCTTGGGGGTGCTTGTCCTGAGCGCCGTCAAAGGGTCCCCCATTCCCATAAAAGTGCGGGGCGGGCGGGCGGGAAAATCGCGCCTCCCCGAAGGCTGAGCAACTCAAAACCGCCAGGGTCACCAGCGCGCCGCTCTGCCCCGCGTTACACCAACGCGTTGCGCCAGCCGGCGGGCGCGTGGTTGCCGCGGCCACACCCATGGGGTAGGCTGGCACTATACCCCTGCCCCAACCGTGTGGCGGAAGAAGGCTTTGCCATGGACCAAGTGCAGTTCATCGAACGGCCCGAGTTGCGTGACCCCATCCTCTTGCTAGCGTTCACCGGCTGGGGCGACGCCTCGGAGGTAGCCACATGGTCGGCGAAGTACATGGTGAAAGAGTGGGATGCTCCCAAGCTCGCCGAGATCGACCCCGAGGAGTTCTTCGTTTTCACCGACACCCGCCCGCAGTCCAAGTGGGTGAACGACCAGCGCACCATCCTGTGGCCGGCCACCGAGTTCTACTACCACAAGATGCCTGACCAAGCGCACGACTTCATTGTCGGCATCGGTACCGAGCCCAACCTGCGCTGGAAGGCCTTCCTCGCCGCCATGATGTCGGTGATCCGGGAGACCAAGACCACAGCCGTCATTACACTGGGCGGTCTCTTGGCGGCGGTGCCCCACACCCACCCCGCTCGCCTTACCGGTACCGCTACCGAGCCCGACCTGGCGGAGAAGCTGCACAGCCTGACGCCTCGGCAAGGCCGCTACGAAGGGCCAACCGGGATAGTGGGGGTGCTGAATACCGTACTGCAGGCCGAGGACGTGCCCTATGCCAGCCTGTGGGGCAACGTGCCGCACTACCTGGCGGCCACCCCCAACATTAAGGTGGCGCTCGGCATGCTCCGCCAGCTCAACCGCGGCCTCAGTCTGGGCCTCAGCCTCTCCAGGGTCGAGCGCCAGGCGGTTCGATTCGAGACGCAGGTGAATGAAGCGGTGGCCGACAATAGCGAGATAACCACCTACGTCCGCAAGCTAGAAGCCGAGCACGGCCTGCCCGGCCCCGAGGATCCGCCGGCGCCCATCATGCCCCGCGAGGAACTCCCCTCCAGCGACGTCCTGCTGGCGGACCTCGAGAATTACCTCCGCCGCCAGCGCACCGACGGCGACCCCGAAGACAACGGGCCGAAAGACCCGCACGTCTAGGCCTGCCGTCATGCCGAGTCCGCGAGGCATCCGGCGGCGCGGGGGCGGGCCGTGAGCCGTGTGCCGGCTTTCGGGCGGTAGAAGCGGCTTGGGGTCGGAGCCGGGTCCCGCCGCCGCCCCCAGATGCTTCCTTTCGTCAGCATGACATCAACCACCGCCTGTCATGCCGAGCCCGCGAGGCATCCGGTGGGGCGAGGGCGAGCGGTGAGCCATGTGCCGGCTTCCGGGTGGTAGAAGCGGCTTGGGGCCGGAGCCGGGCCCCCCGCCGCCGCCCCAGATGCTTCCTTTCGTCAGCATGACAGCAACCATAGCGCATCGCCACGCCCAAGCCGTCTGCGCCCTTAACCCGCCCGCTGCACCGGTGCTTTCGGGAGTGCCGGGCGCGGCGTCAGCACCAGCAGCAACCCCGCGGCCCCCAGCGCCACGCACGCCACCCACCACGCTGGCAAATACGAGCCGGTGAGGTCGTGCACCAGGCCCGTCAGTGGGGCCCCCACCACGCTGAAACTCAGCGTGATGGGCAGCGCTGCCCCGCGCACCGCGCCCGCATGGGCCGAGCCGAAGTACGCTGGCCACAGCACATTCTGATTCACGCCCGAGCTGGCCGCGCCAAGTCCGAACAGCATCGTCGAGAGAAACGTCAGTTCCGTGGTGTGGGCGAAGATCGTCATGATAAAGGCCAGTTCGATGACCACGAAGGAGATGAACGTAGTGTAGCGATGCTCGTAACGGTCGACCGCCCACCCCGCGAATATGCCCCCCACCAGCGACGCCGCAGCCTCGGCTGAGAGCGCCAGCGCCGCCACTTCCGGCCGCACCCCTTGCTCGATGAAGTGCGGGATGCGGAAGATGCCCATGGTGCTGAAGCCGAACATCTGCACGCCAAATACCGCGACCAGGCGCCAGAAGGTCCACGACCTCAAAGCTTGCTGGCGTGTCCACGAGAACTCAGTGGCGTGTGTCGGGGGCGGGGCGCCGGGGGCGGGTGAGGCCGTTGGTTGCGCTGCACCGTCGGGTAGCTGGCCCAGGTCTTGCGGTTGCCGGCGCAGAAACACCACGCCGACCAACGATATGCCGACGCCACACACCACGCCCAGCACCACCCAGGCCGTCCGCCAGCCGTAACTCTCGATGAGCCACTGACTGAGCGGTGGAAACAGGAAGATGCCCGCAGGCCCACCCAGGAAAGCGATGGAGGTGGCCCGTCCCCGCAATCGCACGAACCATTTGGCCAGCGGCACCGAGGTGTAGAGGTTGATGCCGCCCTGCAGCCCAATCAGCCCCAGCGCCACCGTGATAGCGATCAGCTGCCAGCCACTCTCAGCCAGACTCTGCGCCGCCACCAAGGCCCCGCCGATGAGCCCCGCCACTGCCAGCAACCGGCGCGGGCCGATGCGATCGAGCAGACGTCCAAGGCGAGGACCGCTGAGGGCCATGCCCACCGAGCGGCCGGCCAGGGCGAATCCGAAGTAGGTGTGGGGAATGTTCAGGTCTCGGGCCATGTGGGGAATGAACAGGCCGTAGTTGAGGCCCATCAGCCCGCCCATGAACATGCTGATGAAGGCCAGCGAGCCGACGATCACCCAACCGTAGTAGAGGCGGGCGCGCAGGGCGAGGGATTCGATGCTCAGGGCGACACCACGCAACGGGGAAGTGGCTTCAGTGTATCAGGGGGACCGAACTAGGTGACTAGGGTGTCCTCGGAGGCGCGTGGCGGAGGGCGCATGACGGAGGGCGGCTCCATCGCGCAGCTAAGGTCCCGGAGGCGGCGCGACCGCTGGCCGTCTTTGTCGGCGCTCGAGCCCAGCCCCAGCGCGCCAACGCCTGCTCGGTCTGCGGCGTAGGTGTGCCCGATAACGCACGGCAGCGGCATTGGCCCCCCCGGCCCCACCAGATGCCTGGCTCGCTCGGCATGACCGTCGTCGTATTGCGGTCATGTTGAGGCGCGAAGCATCCCCCGCTTCGCCCAACGCCAAGCAGCAGGCCCTGGACGCGACCACAAGGTACGGGTGTTCCCTGGCGTCGCTTCTCTGTCGACGGCCGGGCGGGAGATGCTTCGTGCCTCAACATGATCAGCGCGGATGGGGCTGGGCGGCCACAGTGGTCGCCCAGCCCCATCCGCGCTGATGAATGGTCGTCCCTACACGCTAGCTACGGTCGTGTCCTTCTTGGCGAACCACACCTTGCGGCCTTCGTCGGCCCACGACGTGGCGCGCGGCAGCACCAGCGAGGCTGACCGCACGGCGTATGAGTCGGGCACCGTCACGCCGGGCGGCGTCTCGCCGGTCTCAGCCAGCGCCTTCGCTCCGGCGATCCAACGGCGGCGGTAGTGGATGATCGCGGTGTCGCTGGAGCCCAGGTGCTCCTTCGTGCGGTCGTACACCGTCCCCATGCTCTCCTGGATGGCGATGTCCTGAATCTGGGTGCTGGGTACGCCGCTAAACCACAACGTGCGCTGCAGCTCGTAATCCTGCCCGTAGTCGTTGGCATCGTTCAACCGCGGATACCAGCGTCCGCCGGGCCGGGTGCTCGGCGGCAACATGCCCTCAGGGCCTTCGGTACCCTTGTTGGCCAGCTCCCGCTCTCGTTCCTTGGCGGTCAGTGCCCGGTTCGGGTGCCACTCGATCTCCCACATCATCACGTGGTGGTCATCCATCGGCACCCAGGCGTGCCCGCTGACCGTGGCAGCGCCAAGTGCCCCTGATGGTGGGATCATCGAATAGAACGGATACAAGAACTGGCTGATGCGCCAGTAGTAACTGTCATCCTCGGCGTTGCGCCGAGCGCCGATCACCATCCCATACTCGGTGTCCATCACCTCGAAGCGGGGGGCGTTGTCCTTCTGCGAGTAGTAGCGGCCGGTGCCGGCGGGGATGGCCGCGAGCGCGCTCCCCAGCTTGCCGTGCAGAAAACCGACGTGGCTCGAGTCGATGCCGCCCTCCACCGCCTGCGCCCAGTTGCACTCCTGCACCAGCATGCTCAGCGAGACCTGCTCAGGCGGCAGCAGGTTCCACTCGAAGGCGGGTAATGCGGGGGCCGGGTCGGCCGCGCCCATGAACACCCACACCACGCCGCCCCGCTCGATAACGGTATAGGCCGTAGCCTTGATCTTGTGCTTGAAGTTGCTTTCGGCAGGCTCGTTCGGCATGTCGATGCACGCGCCGGACACGTCGAACTTCCAGCCGTGATACACACAGCGCAGGCCGTTCTCCTCGTTGCGGCCGAAGAACAGCGACGCGCCGCGGTGTGGGCAGGCGTTCTGCATCACGCCGATGCTACGGTCGGTGTTGCGCCAAGCAATCAGGTCCTCGCCCAACAACTGCAGGCGCATCGGCGCGCCGTCGGGCTCGGGCAGTTCCTCAGCGATGCAGGCCGGCATCCAGTAGTGGCGCAGGAAGGCGCCCATCGGCGTGCCCGGGCCAACTCGGGCCAGCAGGTCGTTCTCGTCTCGGTTCAGCATGGTTGTTCTCCCTTAGAAGTCTGTACTAGCGGTTGGTTGCCACCTGCACCAAAGGCTCGCTGGTCTCGACGAACGGCGCGCCGGCGGGGGCGATAAAGCCGGCCGAGCGCACCGTCAGCAGCTCGCCGTGCTGGGCGGCGTATGGCGCCACACCCTGTTCCAGCTCACGGGCCAGGCGCATCAGCAGACGCCGCATCATGATGATGGCGGTGTCGGCGCTGCCCAGATGCTCGTGGGTGCGCTCGTAGATCGCCCCCATCGTCTCCTGAATGCCCCGATCCTGAATCGACACGCCGGTGATGCCAGTGTAGGTCTTGTGCTTCTGATTTTCCCGGTCGATCTCGTAGTCGTTGTCGCGGCTCTGGCGCGGCTTTCGGGTGCCCGGCTGCATCGGCACCCAGTGGGCGCCGTGGCCCGGCTTCTCGCCGAAGTCGCTCATCGGCCGGGTGGGGTGCCATGAATACGTCAGCACCCAGGTGTTCTCGTCGTCCATCGGTACCCAGCCATGGCCGCTGAAGGGGGTGTCCCGTTCCGGCAAGCCTGGAATTACGGTGTAGAACGGCAGCGAGAACGGGGTCACCCGCCAGTAGTCCTTAGCCTCGTCCACCCGGCGGCGAGCGCCGATCATCAGCCCGAAGTCGGTGGTGGCCACCCGGAACTCCGGCGCCTTGTCGATAGCCATCAAGCCCGATCGCTCGAGCTGCGTGCTATCAGCCACGGGGCGGTGCGACTCCACGGAGCTGTGCAAGAACGAGACGTGACTCGAGTCGATGCCACCCTCGACGCCCTGTACTCAGTTGTTCTCCTGCCAGTAGCGGCTGACCACCCGCTGCTCGTCAGGCACCAGCGTCCACTCCGGGCGCGGCAGCACCGGCTTGGTCTCCACCGGGCCCATGTAGGCCCACACCACACCCCCGGCCTCCTCGGTCAGGTAGGCGGCAGCCTTAATCTTATGCTTGAAGTTGCTCTCAGCCGGCTCGTTCGGCATGTCGACGCACTGGCCCTCGGTGTCGAACTTCCAGCCGTGGTACACACAGCGCAGGCCGTTCTCCTCGTTCCGGCCAAAGAACAGGGAGGCGCCGCGATGTGGGCAAGCGTTTTGCATCAGGCCGACGCTGCCATCGGTGTTGCGCCATGCCACCAGGTCCTCGCCCAGCAGCCGCACCCGCACCGGCGGACAATCGGGCTCGGGCACCTCGGTGCTGATAAGGGCAGGCATCCAGAACCGGCGCAGCAGGTTGCCCATGGCGGTGCCGGGGCCAACGCGGCACAGGAACTCGTTATCGTGAGCGGTGAGCATGAGGGGTCTCCTTCATGTGGTGTTTGGTGCCACGATACCGCGCTCTGGGCCCACGCGCTAGTTCGTGGGGGGTGGCGCTTCCTCCCTCTCGCAGGCGCTGTCCTGAGCCAGTCGAAGGGGGAGGTGAGGTTAGGAGGGGGTTGACGTTCAGTCCGCAAGGTCATTCAGGGCAGGGGTTCTACCCTCCTCTAACTCCTCCCTCCAAGGGAGGAGAATGCTGCTTCCTCCCCCTAGCTGCGGCGGTTTCGCCCGACACCGTTAGGTAGACGCCGGCCAAGACCACGGCCCCGCCGGCGGCCTGCACCAACGTCGGCGCCTCGCCAAGCACCAGCCACACCAGCAGACTAGCGATGACGGGCTCGGCATTCACCACCGTGCTGACCACCACCGGGTCCACGTACTTGAGCGCCCAGTTGAGCGCAGTGTGACCGACGACCTGCGGCCCCAGGCCAAGCAGCGCCATCCACAGCAGTATGGGCGGCGCATAGCCAACCAGGTTGTTGCCCGCTAGGGAGGCAGCGATGATCAGGCCAAACGCTGCCATGGGATACACTAGGGCGACGTAGGCCAACAGCGACAAGCTGGCCCGCAGACGCCTCCCGATAATGTAGTAGCTTGCCACGGCGACCGCGCCCATCACGGCTAAGAAGTTGCCCCACAGGCTGCCCGGGTCTGCCCCGGCATCGCCATAGGCGATAAAACCGGTGCCGGCCAGTGCGATCAGCATGCCAATCCCCATACGCCGGGTCGGCCGGTCGCCGGTGAACAACGGGGCTGCCATAGCCACAAACAGCGGGCTGATGGTGACCAGCACTACCGAGCTGGCTACCGACGTGTGCTCGAAGGAGCTGATCCAAAAGCCGAAGTGGGCCGCCAGGAACGCGCCCGACAACAAAGCGGGCACAACGCTGGCGCGGGTGAGGCCGCGCAGTTCGCCGCGCATCAGCGCCAGCGGCACCACCACCAACGACGCGGTGGTTAGGCGGTAGGCGCCGATGACCAGCGGAGGCGCTTCGGCGGCCAAGCGGATTATCAGGGCAGCCAGCGACACCGTCAGTACCCCGGCCAGCAGCATCCAGCGTGGGTTCACCGTCTTGCGTTGCGGGGCACGGATTCGCGTTGCGGTTGCGCCTGGGCACGCTGCGTGACGTACACGCCCGCCAGCACCACTAATCCGCCCA
>SHYE01000011.1 GCA_009692935.1 Dehalococcoidia bacterium
AGCCCCTCCTTCCCCACCAACGGGAATCCACGAAAGACCTCAAAAAAGTCGAAATTTGGTATATGCTTAGACAGCAGATGGCACTGGGAAGGCACAATGACACCACTACTTGAAGTAAAGAACCTCAAGACCTACTTCCACACCCGTGAAGGCACCGTTCGGGCAGTAGATGACGTGTCGTTCAGCATGGAACAGGGCGAAACACTGGGGCTAGTGGGAGAGAGCGGCAGCGGCAAGAGCGTCACCGCCCTCAGCATCATGCGCCTCATCTCCAGCCCGCCGGGTCGGATTGAGAGCGGGCAGATTCTGCTCAACGGCGTGAATCTGCTGGATCTGGGCGATGAGGACATGCGTAAGGTGCGGGGCAGGGAGATCGCCATGATCTTCCAGGAGCCCATGACCAGCCTCAACCCCGTGCTGACCATCGGACGGCAGATCAGCGAAGCGCTTGAGCTGCACATGGGCATGACGCCGAAGCAGGCTCGCAACCGCACCATCGAACTGCTGGAGCGGGTACGCATTCCCGAGGCTGCCAAACGCATCGACGACTACCCGCACCAGTTCAGTGGCGGTATGCGCCAGCGGGTGATGATTGCCATGGGCCTGAGCTGCAACCCCAAGCTACTGCTGGCCGACGAGCCGACCACAGCGCTCGACGTGACCATTCAGGCTCAGGTGCTGGAGATCATAAAAGAGTTGACCACCGAGTTCGGCACATCGGTGGTGCTGATCACCCACAACCTGGGGATTGTGGCCCGTTACGCAAACAACGTGAACGTGATGTATGCCGGTCGTATTGTTGAACACGCGACCGCGCACGATTTGTACAAACTGCCCAGCCACCCCTACACCTTGGGCCTGCTGCACAGCATTCCTCGCCTAGACGAAGCTTTACGGTTGAAGCTTGACCCCATTGATGGCCTGCCGCCAGACATGACCCGCCCTCCGGCTGGGTGCCGCTTCGAGCCACGCTGCAAATTCGCCGAAGATAAGTGCCGGGCCGAGTACCCACCGCTCGAAGACGTGGTGCCGGGCCATAGCGCGTCGTGCTGGGTGGATGTGAAGACTGGGAAGATCAAGGAGCCTGTATGACCACCCCAACCGCATCTACCATACGCCCGTCTGGGGCCACGGACGAGACGCTGCTGGAGGTTAAGGACCTGCGGGTGTACTTCCCGGTCACGCAAGGCCTGATCTTCGAGCGAAAGATTGGCGATATCAAGGCCGTTGACGGCATCAGCTTCATTATCAAGAAGGGCGAGACGCTGGGCTTGGTAGGCGAGAGCGGTTGCGGCAAAACCACCACCGGTCGCGCCATCCTGCAGCTCACCAAAGCGACTGCCGGCTCGGTGCGCTTCTGGGACGACGGGAACGAGATGGATCTGCTCACGCTCAAGGGTGATGAACTCCGCCGGATGCGCCGCAAGATCCAGGTCATCTTCCAAGACCCTTACGGCTCGCTGAATCCTCGGATGACCTGCGGCGAAATCGTCGGCGAACCGCTCAAGATCCATGGTCTGGCCAAGGGGAAGGAATATCGCGAGCGGGTGGATGAACTCCTCACGACCGTCGGCCTGCACCCCTACTTCGCGAGCCGTTACCCCCACGAGTTCAGCGGCGGGCAGCGCCAGCGCATCGGTATTGCGCGGGCCCTGGCCAGCAACCCCATGTTTGTGGTGTGCGACGAGCCGATCTCAGCGCTCGACGTCAGCATCCAGGCACAGATCATCAACCTGCTGGAAGACCTTCAGGAGAAGTTCGGCCTCACCTTCTTATTCATCGCCCACGACCTCGCCGTGGTTCGCCACATCAGCGACCGGGTGGCGGTGATGTATTTGGGCAAAATGATGGAACTGGCCGATCGCAACGCCCTGTACGAGCGTCCGTTGCATCCGTACACCCGGGCGCTGCTCTCGGCGGTGCCGGTGCCCGACCCCGACATCGAGGCGACCCGCAAGCGCATCATCCTACAGGGCGATGTGCCCAGCCCAATGCGCCCCCCCAGCGGCTGCGTGTTTCACACCCGCTGCCCGTTTGTGACTGACGTCTGCAAGCAGGACATTCCTGTATGGCGTAACATGGGCCCAACGGGAGGCCCCGAGCACTACGTGGCCTGCCACCACGCCGAGGAAGTCGAGAAGTCTTAACGCTTCGCGCTGTGGACCAATGCCGAGCGGCCCTGCGTGGGTCGCTCGTTCTTTGCCTGGGTCCAAGCATCAGGAAGCTCGCTCGATGACTCCACCTACCCTGCCAGTGTGGTGGCGCCTGCTGCTGCTCACCTGCGCGCTGCTCCCGCTTGCCACGGGATGCCTTGCGCAGACCAAGCCGATAGTGAAGCTCGGCCTAGTGGCGCCGCTTGCGGGGGAGGGCTCGGAGGAGGGCTACCGCTGGGTCTTCGCGGCGAAGCAAGCCATCGCCGAGTGGAATCGCACCCCTGGGCGCCCAGTGCAGGTGGAGTTGGTGTCGCAGGATGAGAGCGATGGCCCGGTTGCGGCGCGCCGGCTGGCGGCAGACCCAGACGTGGTGGGTGTGGTCGGTCATTGGCGGCCCGACGTTGCCGACGATGCACACCTGGCCTATGTAACCGAGCGCCTCACGCTGCTCTCGCTGGCGCACGGAGGATGCGAAGCCCGGGACGGTCCCGTGCTGTGCGTGGCGCCCACTCGGGAGGCCCTGACGGGAGCGGTGACCCAGTTTGCCCGCGGCCGTGCACCCCAAGCGTCGATTGCCGTGGTGGCGGGGCCCGACCTCACGGACCTGACACTGGCCGAGGGCCTGCAAGCGGGGCTGCTGCGGGCCGGTCTGCGGGTAGTCCGCAGCGAGGCGGCGCTGCCCTACACTAGTGACTTCCGCGAAATGCGACCGCGGCTGGCAGCAGCCAGCCCAGACCTGTTGGTCTTCGCAGGCTCGCTCCAGGCCTCGCTGGCCTTCGCTCGTGATGTTCCGCTGGCCGGCGCGATCCGGGTGTTGGCGCCGCACCGTTACACGCCAAGCCTCGAGGGGGCGGCACCCGGCTTTCGGCTGGCGCCTTATGGCGAGCCTGGGGGGCCGGCGTTCACCGCCTTCAGCACCGCCTTTCGCGAACGCTGGGGCGAGCCGGTCAGCACCGAGGCCGCGGTGGTGTACGACGCCACCCGGCTGCTGCTGCGAGCGCTGGAACGCGCGCCTGGCCGCGCCACCGACCGCCGGGCCGAAGTCGCCAACAACCTACGCACCGGCGGGACATTCAACGGCGTGGTCGGCGTCTATACGCCCGGTCCTCGGCGAGTGCAGCCGAGCGTCGCACCTGTAGTGGTAGCGTTGGGCCGATAGCGCGCTTCTCGCTAGTACTCCACCAATTCGTCGGCTGAAACCAGTTCAGCGGGTTTTGGGCTGCCAATATTGACGGCAAATGTATACCGTAAGCCCCCAGGCGGACCCGGCGGGCGCACAGGGGTAGGGTGCCCTAGCTGCCGAGAAACTTCTGACAGCGCGATCGAGGCAACGAGACAATAGCGATAGTGTTGCGATAAGGGAGGGAGACCCAGGGTCGCCAACGTGACCCGCTTCCCAAGCCGTTCCCAGCCGCCAGACTCGACGTTGTCAACACTTTCATCGGCGACCACCAGAAGCTGGCTGGAACCGCCCGTCAACCGAACACGCTGTACCGGAATTCCCATGCCACTAGCCGTAACTACCACCACCTCATTGAAGTCGTAGTGGTCCACCGGCTCGCTGCGATGCAGGCGAATAGGGTTGCGTGCCCGTCTCGCAGCGTCCCGCCCTTCGGCCCGCATGCCCCGCTCAACGCCAAACCACACTCCAGCACGGTCGTCCACCAACACTTGTACCCAACCGAATGCAGCTGCCGAGCGCAGCGTACTGCCGAGTTCGAAGTGATTGGTTGCTCCTAGCAATAAGACCTCGGGCCGCAACCGCTCCAAGCCACGCCGCGCCTGCCGGCTGCTGCTTGAAGGATTGCCTATGTGGTAGAGAGCCACCGCGGCGGCGGCCGCCACGTTCAAGCTGCTAAGGCGGGTCGAGCTGAGTGGGATACCAACCGTATGGTCCGCCATCAGCCGAAGTGCGTGAGCCACGCCGTGACGCTCGTTACCCACTACCAATGCGCCCCTTTGCTCCGACGGGAGCCGAAAGCTGTACACAGGCACGGCCTGTAGATCAGTCTCGCAAACGAGCATGGGGCGATAGCCAGTGAGGTCATTGGGCTCAACGTAGCGCAGGGCCAGGCTATCGGCCGGCAACTGCTCCGCCAGCCGGCGCCGATCGTGGAAGAGCGCTGTGGTGCCAAACATCCCGGCCACCGCCTCCAGTAGTAGGGCATTGGCGGGATTTTCAATCCCATCGCCGACGAGGACCGGTTTCAGCGAGATGACTCCGCCTTTGCCCCAGAGATGGCGACATCTCGTAGGCGCCGAACCATAACTTCAGCCTGCGCTTCATGATCATGCGTGCGACGCAGCCGCACGTTACGCTTGCCCGTGCACTGCTGATGGGCGTGATGTGCGAGCTCGTGAGTGAGCACGTCTCGCAGCATGAAGTCCCGCAACGTCTCATCCGGCCAGTGAACCAAGGTCTGCAGGCCGCCAGCTTCGGATGCTACTTGCGCCCCAGCGGCAAGCAGTCGGTCGCGAGCCAAAGCAGACAGGGCGCCGGGCAATCGCCAGGGGGATTCAGGTTGCTCGTATAGGAGGATATCGCCCGGGATGCGGCGTTCTCCAAAGAAGAGACGCCCTCCGACCATGTGGCGCCCATGAGTGAGGGACACCAAGCGTAGGCCGTACGTCCACCTCGCCCCGAGAGCCTCGAGGACTTCCCGTACGTCGGCAGCAGTGACGGGGTGGTGGAAGCCCGGTCGTGGTTGCACCACGCGTATCCGGATGTCGCGCCCCGAGCCACTACGCACTCGGAGGTCCTCGGCAGGCAGCGGCACAACCCCGCGCTCTTTCAGGCCTCGCAGTGCGGCGTGCGCTTCGGTACTGTCACCACGACTGCGCGGACCAAAGGAGTCGAGCAGCTGGCGAGGAGCCAGGATCCTGAGTGGCGCCGTATGTCTACTTCTGGACACCGGTCTCCCATCGCGGGGGCTGCTGAAGACAGTAGCTAGGAATAGGCAGCCTCTACAGCGGGCGGGTCTGGCCGGAGCCGAGAACCACCCACTTGTAGCTGGTGATTTCGCGCAGGCCCATTGGGCCGCGTGCATGGAACTTCTGGGTGCTGATGCCGACCTCGGCGCCGAGGCCGAACTGTCCGCCGTCGGTGAACTGGGTGCTGGCGTTCACGTAGACGGCGGCGGCGTCCACCTCGCGCAGGAAGCGCTGGGAGGCGGTGTAGTCCTCGGTAATGATAGCCTCGCTGTGGCCGGAGCCATAGCGGTCGATATGGTCGAGCGCTGCGTCGAGGCTGTCGACTACTTTGACGGCGGCAACCAGCGCGAGGAACTCCTGGCCCCAGTCGCCGGCAGCGGCGGGCGTCACGACTGGCCGGTCGGTAAGGGGTGCACCGGCGATGATGCCGGCCGATGCGTCGTCACAGCGCATTTCCACCCCGTGCCGAGCGAATTCGGCAGCAATAGCGGGCAGGTAGCTTGGAGCAATGTCGCGGTGCACCAACAGGGTGTCGAGCGCGTTGCAGATGGTGTAGCGGCGGGTCTTGGCGTTGATCACGACGTCGAGGGCCATGCGCGCGTCGGCTGAGGCGTCGACGTAGGTGTGGCAGACGCCGATGCCGCCGGTGACCACCGCCATGGTGGCGTTCTCGGCGACGAAGCGGATGAGGTCGGCCCCGCCGCGCGGAATCAGCAGGTCAACGTACTGCTTCATTTCCAGCAACTCGGTGACGAGCGCGCGGTCGGGGTTATCGACGTATTGCACGCAACCCTCGGGGAGGCCGGCTTGTGCGCAAGCTTGCTGCACCACCCTGGCGAGCGCGATGTTGGTGGCCAGCGCCTCTTTGCCGCCGCGCAGGATGACGGCGTTGCCGGCCTTGAGCGCGAGCGCGGCGATGTCGGTGGTGACGTTGGGACGGCTCTCGTAGATGGAGGCGATGACGCCGAGGGGAACGCGCACCCGGCCCACCTGCAGGCCGTTGGGCAGGGTCTTCATCTCGATGAACTCGCCGACGGGATCGGGGAGCGCAGCCACCGTGTGCACGTCGTCGGCCATGCCCTGCAGGCGGCGCTCGTTCAGCTCCATGCGGTCGAGCATGGCGTCGGAAAGGCCGGAGGCCTTGGCAGTGGCGTAGTCGCCGGCGTTGGCGATGAGGATCTCGGCAGCGTGCGCCTGGATGCCGTCGGCCACCAGTTCGAGGGCGCGGGTCTTGGCGGGGCCGGTAGCGGCGGCCAGCTTGCGGCTGGCGGCCTTGGCGGCGGCGCCCATAGCGAGGAGATCGGTGGCGGTGGCGACGGTGGTCATGGTTTCAGTATACGAGACGCTGGGTGCTGGAGGGCAGCGGGATCAACCGTAAGAGCTCAGGTAACGAGGGCGAGCACCGCGCCGAGTGTCATCACCCTACTTCTGAGTTCTTACGATCGACCGACCCAGCTCAAGCTGAGCCCACCGTCTCTGCCCAGCGACGCACGGGTGACCTGAAGCTGCCCTCCGCCCGCTCGGGCCCTTTGGAGCGTCACGAGACTCTCCCAGTCAGTCGCGTTCCTGCGCAGCACAGTGGCTGCTTCGGCCGATTTCTGGCTATGAGCGAAACTCCGACCCTCCTCCTAACTTCTCTCTTCTAGAGGGGAGTTAGGAGGAGGCCATCCTGCAGTTGCTGGTGACGCTCGTGGCCACCGGGACCTTGGGAGCTAAACTACTGGCGAGACACCGCCGTCGAAGTTGACGGAGGCGCCGGTGATGAAGCCGGCCCGGTTCGAGCACAGGTAGGCGATGAGGTCGCCGGCCTCTTCGGAGGTGCCGATGCGGCCGATGGGGATGCCTTTGCCCATCTCCTTGTAGGCGTCCTCCAGGCTCATGCCGGGGAAGCGGCGGGCGGCGTTACGGGAAATCTGGCCGCTCTCCACCATGCTGACACAGACGGTGTTGACCAAGATGTTGTCTTTGGCCAGCTCCTTCGAGAGCGCCTTGGTGAGGGCGATGCCGGCGGCGCGGCTGACGTTGGTAGGCAGCGAGGCGGGGCCGGGAGCTTTGCCGCCGACAGTGGTCATGTTGATGATGCGGCCGCCACCGCGGGCCCGCATGCTGGGGATGGCGGCCCGGCTCATGCGGATGGCCGAGAACAGCTTGAGCTGGAGGTCATACTCCCACTCCTCGTCGGTGACCTTTTCGAAGGCGCCGGCGGCCGAGGTGCCGGCGTTGTTGACCAGGATGTCGATGCCGCCGAAGGTGTTGATGACCTGCTGGGCGTAAGCGGCACAGGCGTCAGCCTTGGTGACGTCGGTGGGCACGGCGATGATCTCGGCGTTGTAGGCCTTGCGGATCTCGTCGGCGGCGGCGTTCAGCACGTCCTCGCGGCGAGCGCAGATGGCCACCTTCGCGCCCTCGCGGGCGAAGGCAGCGGCGGCGGCCTTGCCCATACCCTCGCTGCCCCCGGTGATAACGGCGACCTTACCTGCTAGTCCCAAGTCCATGGGGTGTCCTCCAGTGAGTGTCTTTGTGTGATGCGGGGCCGCGTGGCGAATTGCCGTGTGACGCGTGCTGTCTATTCTGGCGTGGGCGGGCGGGTTGCACAAGCTGGCAGAGGCGCGGGAGCAGCCCAAGATTCGGAGGGGGCAAAGAGACTGGTTGCTGCCCTCCGGCGACGCGAACCGTCCGCCTCAGGGTAGCGGGCGGACTCCGCGGGCTGTACCATGCGCCTCATGGATTACAACGTAACCGTCACCAGGCAACCTGACGGCACCTACAGCGCGGCCTGCGCCGAACTGCCCGAGTTCTGGGCCGCCGGGGACACCGCGGACGAGTGCGATACCTTGGTGCTGGGCACCATCTGGGTGTTTCTGCCGGAGGAACAGGCGGACATGACCTCGGCCAACGCCGAGGTGCGTCTCTGCGTGAAGTACCAGGGCCTTCCGCCCGAGGAGGCGCTGAAGCGCAACTGGGAACTGTTCTTGCCCCGCCACGTGCACGACGAGCTGTAGCGCCGACCCCGATCCCTATGGCGAAGGCCGTACCCAAGGGGTGCGGCCTTCGCTGCCTGACCCAGCCTGGCGATCAGGTGAGGTGGCTGGGGATATGGTAGACCGGGGGCTGTGTCCGCAGCTTCTCTGTCCTGATGATGTTCTCGACGTCATCGACGGTACGGATGAGTCCGCCATCGCGGTTCACAAGCATGTAGTCGAACTGATGGCGAGCCTCCAGTGCCCTACGGGCAGCCTCCAGCCGCGTCTCACGCTGCTGCATGGTCTCGGGTTTGCGCCCGGTGAGCCGCGGCACCAGTTCGGCGTAGGAGGACGGCCCAATGAAAATGAGCACGGCTTCTGGAATGGCTCGCTTGATCATCGCTGCGCCCTGCACGTCTACCTTCATCATGGTGTCGGTCTTGGCCGCATAGGCCCCGCGGATTTCGCCGACTGGGGTGCCGAAGTAGTTCCCGTACACTTCAGCCCATTCCAGAAACTCGCCGGCGGCATGCATTTGCATGAGCTGTTCTTGGCTGCGGAAGTGGTAGTGCACGCCGTTGGTTTCGTTGGAGCGCGGCAGCCGCGTCGTCACTGTGATCGCGTAGTGCCGGCTGTTGTCGCGCTCGCGCAGCTTGTTGAAGATGGTGTCTTTGCCCACGCCGGCCGGGCCGGACAGCACGAACAAGAGCGGAGAGCTGGGTGGCAGCTCGATCGGCTCACCATCGGCGCCGGTGAATTGCCTGCGGCTGGAAAGCACGCCCACCCCTGTGTTCCGTGGTGTGTTCAGCATTGTCATGTTGCAGAACCTCTTTCTTGGGCAACGGTCGGTGAGCCACCGATGGCCACCGCGTTCCCAGGCCAATCATTTCCAAACTATCGGCGCAGTCGCCGATTTTCCCAGATAGACCCGGCGAGTTGCCAACTTGGGGATACCCAGATAGATTTGTGCAATGCAGTCTGTGAAGTTTGTCACGAATTAGGGTGCCGAGCACTCCGCCCGTCGTTGTCGGCATCTCGGGAGCGAGCGGGGCTGCCTTGGCCCAGCGCTTGCTGGAGTTGCTGCGCGAGCGCGGGCGGGACGCCGTGGTGGTCAGCACGGCAGCGGGCGCGGTGGTATGGCAGCAGGAGCAAGGCTGCCCGCTGAAGGGATGGCTCGCCGAGAATGGCTGGCTGAGCTACGCCATCGCTGACATCGCCGCGCCCATCGCCAGCGGCACCTTTCCGACGGCGGGCATGGTGATTGTGCCGTGCAGCATGAATACGGCGGCTGCGGTGGCGCACGGGCTTTCGGGCAACCTGCTGGAGCGTGCCGCCGACGTGACCCTCAAGGAGGCCCGCACGCTGGTAGTGGTGCCCCGCGAGGCGCCGCTTTCACAGCTTCATTTGGAGAACCTGCTCAAGCTGGCACAGTTAGGGGTACGGGTGATACCGCCCATGCCGCACTTCTATGCCCACCCCACTACCGTGGCCGAGGTGGTGGACCACATTGCGGGACGGGTACTCGTCGCCCTGGGCGTGGATGGCGCCCTGCCTCCCGACCAGCAGTACGGGACCGCCGTGTGGACGCAATGACCCGCAGCGCACAGCCTCTCGAGAAGACAGCGACGGTCAGCGGCATGTTCACCCGCATCGCCGGTCGCTACGATCTCATGAATCGCCTCATGTCGGGCGGACAAGACCAGGCTTGGCGGCGCATGACCGCTCTGCTGGCGGCCCCGGCGCAGGTTGACCTGGCGCTCGACGTAGCTACCGGCACCGCTGATCTTGCCCTTGCGCTGGCTGAGCGGGCGAAGCACGTGGTGGGAGCCGACCCCAGCGAGGGCATGCTGCGGTTGGGCGAGCAGAAGGTGGTGGCGGCAGGGGCCGGCGGCCGCATTGGTCTAGTGCGGTGCGACTCGCAGTGGTTGCCGTACGGCGCGGGGACGTTCGACTGTGCCACGGTGGCTTTCGGCATCCGGAACATGGCCGACCCAGTACTGGCGTTTAGCGAGATGCGCCGCGTGGTGCGGGCTGGGGGCCGTGTGGTCTGTCTGGAGATCATGCCGCCCTCGATCGGCTTACTGGGCCGGGCCTATCAGGTGTACCTGACCCGCTTCATCCCGCTGCTGGGGGGATGGCTGAGCCACGAGCCCGCCGCCTACCGCTATCTCAGCGACTCTGTACTGGCGTTCCGCACCCCAGACGAGCTGCGGGACATGATGACCGAGGCGGGGCTGCGCAACGTGCGGTATCAGACGCTGAACCTGGGCACCATCGCCCTGCACGTTGGGGAGGCATAGTTGGTAAGAGTACTGGCATGACCAGCAACATTCCCGAGGTGGTTATTCTGCGACTCCCGCTGTATGCCCGCGTCTTGAGAGGCCTTGCGGACCGCGGTGAGGATGTGGTGAGCTCCCAGAGGCTTGGCGATCTGCTGCATTCAACGCCGGCCCAAATTCGCAAAGACCTCAGTTACTTCGGCCGCTTCGGCAAACAGGGCCGCGGCTACCGCGTTGACCATCTGCTGCGAGAGCTGCGGCAGATCATGGGCCTGGAACGGCAGTGGTCAGTGATACTGGTGGGCGTGGGCCAGTTGGGCAAGGCGATTTTGACCTACGGCGGCTTCGCCCCCCAAGGGTTTCACGTGGTGGCCGCTTTCGATTCCGACCAGAGCCTCGTGGGAACGTCGGTGGGTTCGCTCACCGTGCAGGCCAGCGGCGAGCTGGCGGAGACCGTGAAGCAGCACCAACCGCAGCTAGCGATTGTCGCCGTGCCGGGTCATGCCTGTCAGAGCGTGGTGGATATGGTGGTACGGGCCGGAATTAAAGGCATTCTGAATTACGCTCCCCACCAGGCGCAGGTACCCGAGGGCGTCTGGGTACGCGATATTGACCCTGTCGGCGCGCTGCAAAGCATCACGTATTACTTGAAGCCAAACGGCAGTTAACGGCAGTCGCTCCGCAGGTGACCGGCGCTGATGTTCACCAGGCAACCGGCTTGCGGTCGGCGAAGTAGCCGGCCGTCGGACCGTCGTCGGGCAGGGTTGCCAGCCAGATGGCGGTGTCGGCGCCCTCTTCAACCGAACGTGGCGCGTTGGGCCCGCCCATGTCGGTGCGCACCCAGCCGGGGTTACAGGCGTTCACCAGAATGCCGCTGCCCTTCAACTCTGACCCAAGCCGCACAGTGAGCATGTTCAATGCCGCCTTGGTGACGCTGTAAGCGGGTGTGGTCGCCCGGGGATTAACGAACTGGCCGGCCCCGCTCGACATGTTGACGATGCGGCCGTAGCCGTGGCGCCTCATCAGCGGCACAAAAGCCGCCGCCATGCGCCAGGGACCGATCAGGTTGACGTCGACCGCCCCTTGAATCACGGAGAAGTCGGGCGTGCTGGGCTGCTGATTGGTGTCGAAGTAGCCGCCTGCGTTATTCACCAGCACGTCACAGCGGTCGTAGTTGTTCTCGACCCAGCGGTACAGGGCCAATACGGAACCGGCGTCGGTTACCTCCAGGCCTCGCCCCACCGCGTTGCCCTTGCCCGCCTGCAGGTCGGCGGCAGCGGCTTCAGCGTCGCGAGCCGACCGTGCGGTGACGATGACCGTGTAGCCGGCCTTGACCAGCCCTTCAGCAATGCCTCGGCCGATGCCGCGGTTGCCGCCGGTGATGAGCGCTACTCGCGAGTCTGGATCGGGCATGGTGGTCCTTCTAGTACGCGCCCACCAGCGTCTCGTCGTCGGCCGGGAGGTTGCGTTTGATGTCCTCGAGGTAGTCGAGCGCGATGCCCGCGCCCACCGCGACGCAGCGTAACGGGTCCGGCGCGGGGTAGCACGGCACGCCGGTCTCCTGCGCGATCAGTTCGTCCAGCCGCCGCAGCAACGCGCCGCCGCCGGTGAGCACGATTCCTTGGTCGATGATGTCCGAGGCCAGCTCCGGCGGGGTACGCTCCAGCACGTTGCGCACGGTCGCGAGTATCTGGGTCAGCGGGTCGGCGATGGCCTGGGAGATTTCGGTGGAGGTGACGGTGATAGTCTTGGGCAGGCCGGTCACCAGATCGCGGCCGCGTACCTGGCAGCGCAGCTCTTGGTCGAGGGGCATTGCTGCGCCCACCTCCAGCTTCACTTCTTCGGCCATGCGGTCGCCAATCGAGAGGTTGTGGCGGCGGCGGATGTACGCGGCAATCGTGTCGTCGAGCCGGTCGCCCGCGACGCGCACTGAGTGGCTGACCACCAGCCCAAACATCGAGATAACCGCTGCCTCGCAGCGGCCGCCACCGATGTCGACCACCATGTTGCCACGGGGCGAGCCCACAGGGATGTTGGCGCCCAACGCGGCAGCCAGCGGCTCGGGGATGAGGTGCGCAGGCTTGCGGGCACCCGCGCTCTCGGCCGCATCGCGCACGGCGCGCTTCTCGACGCTGGTAGCGCCGGCCGGTATGCAGATGACCACCTCGGGGGCCGAGAGCCGCCATCGCCCGCACACCTTCTGGATGAAGTGGCGCAGCATGGCTTCGGTGATGGTGTAGTCGGCGATGACACCTTCACGCATGGGCCGGATGATGCTGATGCCGTCGGGGGTACGACCGAGCATACTCCGAGCGTCGTTGCCGACGTGCACGATGGTGTTTTTGCGGACGGCCAGCGCCACCACGGATGGTTCGTTAACCACCACGCCCTTTCCCCGCTCGTAAACCAGCACGTTGGCCGTGCCCAGGTCGATACCGATGCGCTTGAACAGCACGATGGGTTACCTCATGAGAGATGTGATGCCCGCCGCCAAGCTTGCCGGCGGGCTATGGGTGCGGCTATCGGACTGGGTCAGCCGCCGGAGTAGTGGACGTCGCCCCCGATGGCCTGGAGCTTTTCGGCGAACCGCTCGTAGCCGCGCTCCAGGTGCCAGATTTCGGCTACTACGGTGGTGCCACTGGCCACCAGCCCGGCCAGCACCAGGGCGGCCGCGCAGCGCAGGTCCAGCGATCGTACGTGGGTGCCCACCAAGGCCGTGGGGCCGCTGATGATGGCAGTCTGCCCTGCCACCACAATCTCGGCGCCCATCTTCCGCAACTCGCTGACATACAGCAAGCGATTGTCGTAGACCCGCTCGTACAGCACGCTGTGGCCCGTGGCCTGCGTAAGCAGTGTAGCAAGTGGAGCCTGCAAGTCGGTGGCGTAGCCGGGGTAGGGCAACGCCTGGACACTCAGTGGGCCCAGTTTGCCGTTGCCTCGCACCCGTATCGTCTCCGGTCCGGTCTCCACGCAGGCGCCCGCTTCGCCCAACTTCCAGATCAGGGCGTCCAAGTGGTCGGGCGCGACGTTCTCCAACAGCACGTCGCCATCGGTAAGGGCCGCCGCCACCGCGAAGGTCCCCGCCTCAATGCGGTCCGGCATGATGGTGAACTCTGCCCCATGCAGCGCCTGCGACCCCCGGATGGTAACGGTGTGCGAGCCGGCGCCGGTCACTTTCGCACCCATCGCGTTCAACAACGCCGCCAGACAGGTAATCTCGGGCTCGGCGGCGGCGTTGCGGATGACGGTGAACCCTTCCGCCAGCACCGCTGCCAACAGCAGGTTCTCGGTACCCATGTTGCTGGGATAGTCCAGGAATATCTGCGAGCCGATGAGCCGGTCGGCGGTGGCGTGGTACTTCTCGTCCATGCGGGCCAGCGTGGCGCCCAGGGCCCTGAAGCCCGCAAGGTGGACATCGAGAGGGCGCTGGCCGATGACGTCGCCGCCAGGCGGGCAGCACGCGGCCTCGTGGAAGCGGCCGAGCAGCGGGCCCATCACCAAGAAGCTGGCGCGATTGCGGACCACGAGATCGCTGGGCGCCACCACGGAATTCACATCGGCAGCGTTGACGCGGAGGGTTCCGGGCCCGGCCCACTCGGCGATGCCACCAAGGGCGCGAATCACATCCATCATCACGTTGACGTCCTCGATGCGAGGCACGTTGTGTAAGATGACGTCTTCGGTCGTCAGCAGTGCAGCGGCTATTGCGGGCAGTGCGGCATTCTTGCCGCCACTAATGCGAACCGTGCCGTGCAAAGCGGCGCCGCCCCGGATGATCATCTCCCTCTGCGCGGTGCCAGACATGGCGGTTGCTGGGCTCACATGCCTTGCGAAGGGCCGGAGTGGGGAACTCCCTGTCCGGGACGCCTGCGTGCAATGCGGATGCGGGCCTCGGCCCGGCGCAGCGCGGCCTCGGCGCGCATCAGGTCCATCTGGTTCGGGCCCATGGCGATCTGCTCTTTGGCCCGTTCGCGCGCCGCCTCCGCACGTGCCATGTCGATCTCCTCGGACCGCTCGGCGCTGTCGGCCAGCACGATAGCGCGTCCATCGCGCACTTCGAGAAAGCCGCCGCCCACGGCCAGCACCGTGTTGCCCGATGCCTGAGCGATGCGAAGCTCACCATAGTCCAGCGCCGTGAGGAACGCCTCGTGGTGAGGCAGCACGCCGAACTCACCCTCGGCGCCGGGAGCCACCACCGAGTCTACGTCGTCGGAAAACACCGAGCGCTCTGCGGTTACAACATCAAGATGAAATGGCATGTCGTCCTCTACCCACTCGGCTTAGGTTGCGCTTACCAAGCGCTGCAACAAGGAGCGGAGCCTGGGACAAGACTCCAGCGCCTTCCGAACGTCAGGCACATCCTTCTCGTCCAACATCAGTGGCGACCGCTGGAAGGCCCCTCGATGCGAGTATGCAGCGAACCGTACCGTAAGTGAACCGTCCTCATACTCCAAGAGCTGGATCGCAGGCTCGTTCCACTGTCCCACCATCCAAGCTTCCTCCACCACGTTGCCGCTGCCCCAGTGAAAGCTGAAGGGCCTCGGCAGCGGGCGTGCCTGACGAGTCGCCCGAAGCGCCTCTAGGTCGATCTCGCTAGGCTCCATGCGGGTTACCCTTGCTTCAGTTGTTCGCCCTTTGCCCGTGCCTGCTCAATGGTTCCGACCATGTAGAAGGCCGACTCGGGCATGTCGTCGTGCTGGCCGTCCAGAATCTCTTTGAAGCCCCGTATCGTTTCGCGCACCGGCACGTACTCGCCGGGGGTACCGGTGAACTGCTCGGCCACGTGGAAAGGCTGGGTCAAGAAGCGCTGAATCTTGCGGGCTCGCGTTACCATCAGTTTATCCTCATCCGACAGTTCGTCGATACCCAGAATGGCGATAATGTCTTGCAGGTCCTTGTAGCGCTGCAGCACCCGCTGCACGCCACGCGCCACGTTGTAGTGGTCCTCGCCCAGCACCAAGGGGTCGAGGATGCGGCTGAAAGACGCCAGCGGGTCCATGGCAGGGAACAGCGCCTGCTCGGCCAGCGAGCGGTCGAGCGCCACCACGGCGTCGAGGTGGGCGAAGGTTGTGGCCACGCCGGGGTCGGTGTAGTCGTCGGCCGGCACGTAGATGGCCTGGAAGGAAGTGATGGACCCCTTCTTGGTGGAGGTGATGCGCTCCTCCAAGATACCCATTTCGGTACCCAGCGTGGGCTGGTAACCCACGGCCGAGGGGAGGCGGCCCAGGAGCGCCGACACTTCCATGCCGGCTAGCGTGTAGCGATAGATGTTGTCGACGAACAGCAGCACGTCGCGCCCTTCCACATCCCGGAAGTACTCCGCCATGGTGAGGCCGGTCAGTGCCACCCGAAGGCGCACACCAGGCGGCTCGTTCATCTGCCCGAACACCAGGCAGGTTTTGTCGAGCACGCCGCTTTCCTTCATTTCGTTCCAGAGGTCGTTGCCTTCGCGAGAGCGCTCGCCCACGCCAGCAAACACCGAGAAACCACCGTGCTCGGCCGCCAGATTGCGAATGAGCTCGGTGTTGACCACGGTTTTGCCCACGCCGGCGCCGCCGAACAGGCCGACCTTGCCACCGCGAGCTAGGGGTGCAATGAGGTCGATGACCTTGATGCCCGTCTCGAGCATCTGGGCCTTAGTCTCTTGATCCTCGTACTTCGGAGCGTCACGGTGAATCGGCCAGTAGTCCGAGGCGGCCACCTCGCCGACGTTGTCCAGCGGCTCGCCCAGCACGTTGAACAAACGGCCGAGCGCGCCCTGGCCCACCGGCACACTAATCGCCTTGCCGGTATCGACCGCGCGGTCGCCGCGCTTCAGGCCGTCGGTGATATCCATGGCCAGGCAGCGCACCCAGTTGTTGCCGACGTGCTGCTGCACCTCGGACACGACCTTGTGGCCGTCTCCGCCGAAGATGTCGACCGCGTTGAACAACGCCGGCAACTGCTCGGGCGGGAACTCCACGTCGATAACCGTACCGATAATCTGGGATACTTTACCGTCTGCCATTTCGGCTCCTTCAGGAACGAGGATTCATGAATCAGGATTCGGGGCTATTCGCTCAAGACTTGGTCGATAGTGAAACGCCCGGGGGCAAAATAGGTCACCCCCGCGACATCGCGGGCCTGTAGGATATTCGCCTCGACCATCTTCCATAGGCCTTCACGGAACAGAAGCTGTGACGCCTCATCTCGGATCCCTAGATCGGAGGCTAGTTCGTCTTCGCTGAACGCTTCTCCGGGGTGGGCGATGACAAAGCCATGAGCCGAGCGCATCACGCGCTCAAGCTCATCGTTAATGCCTAGGTCAAATTGCCGCCTCGTGATGGGCATCACACTGTCCTCCCTGTGCGGAACCCTACTGATGGCCGTACGTATCTATAATAGGTCTCCCATCGGATCTTCTTTGATTCGACGCTGCCCCGGTTCGTGAGATTCGCCAAGGCTAGTAAGATCTCATCCATCGTGAAGCCGAACTCCGTCGCCAGAGTCATACGAATCAACTCTGGAGGATACGCATGCTCAGCATCGGATCGCAGCAGATCCAAGACCTCCGCCGTTGCAACTACGTCTCCATGTTCAAATGACTCGGACGAAATCCGGGACGGCACATCGCTTACTCCAGGGCGGCGGACCCGCTGATGATGTCCAACATCTCGGTGGTGATCGACTCTTGCCGGGCCTTGTTGTAGACCAGCGTCAGGTCGCGGATCATGTCTTTGGCGGCTTCGCTGGCGTTGCGCATGGCGACCATGCGGGCCGACTGCTCGCTGGCGATGTGCTCCAGGATGGCGTGATACACCTGCATCTCCACATAGCGGGGGAGCAAGCGCTCCAGCACCGGCCTGGGAGCGGGCTCGTACAGGTAGTCCACATGCTGGCCGGCAGTGAGGTGCGCCGGCTCTACCGGGATTAGGCGCTGAATAACCGGCCGCTGGGTAATTGTGTTCACGAAGTCGGAGTAGCCCAGGTACACAGCGTCGATCGCGCCAGCGATGTAGTCATCCATCACTAGGCGGGAGATCGCCAGCGTGTCCAGCAGACTGGGGGAGTCGCCCAGCTCCAGAAAGGTGCCCCGGAGGTCGTGCCCCGCACGCGCCATGAAGTCGCGGCCCCGGCGGCCCACCGCCACCAGGTTGACCTGCACTGTTTGCTCGCGGATAAAGGCGTGACCTGCCCGGTTCATGTTCGAGTTGAGCGGTCCGCAGAGCCCGCGGTCGGACGTGATGTGGATGTAGGCGATGCGGTGCACTGGCCGCTGATCCATCAGTGGCAGTTCTACCTCGGCATCCCGGCGTACGGCCATCAGGTTGGCCATCACCGCCTGGATCTTCTCGGCGTAAGGGCGGCCCTGAATGCCGCGCTGCTGGGCGCGCCGCATCTTCGAGGCCGCGACCATGGACATGGCGTTGGTGATTTTTGCGGTACTCTGCACGCTGCGGATGCGGCGCTTGATCTGTCGGATGTTCGCCATAACGTTGCCTTACGACGGGTTGTTCGTCTCTTGCTTACGGAACACCATGTAGGTGGCGCGCCCCACGGCGCACAGCCGGTCGTTCTGGTCCCGCACCTCGGCCTCGCCCACACAGATGGTCCGGCCCTTGCGGACCAGTTTCGCCCGGCACACCAGGCTGGATTCAGGCTTCACAGCCTCTAGATACGTCACGTTGAGGTCAATGGTCGTCATGCCGGTGATATCGACCCCGGATGTGTAGACCGAGCCGATGACAGCCGCCACCGCCGAATCGATCAGCGCCGCAGTCATGCCGCCGTGCATGCTGCCGTTGCCCAGGTTCACCATCTCAGGCCGTGTGTCCATTCGAAGCTCCACCAGACCGGCATCCAGCCGCTTCGACTTGATACCCGCCCACTGCCAAAAGGGTGAGCGGTGCTCGGGACCGAACCACTGCTCCTGGTCGCCGTCGGGCTTGGCGGCCGGTTGTGTGGTCACGCGAGCGCCACAGCCTCAATCTCAACGATGAGCGCTGGGTTCGCTAACGCCGACACCTCGACCGTGCTTCGAGCCGGAAACGCTGCCCCGTCGGCCCCAAAGTACTCTTTATACACGCCATTCATGCCAGCGAAATCCTTCATGCTGGTCAAGAACACCGTGCATTTTACCACCTTGGCCAGCGACGATCCGCCGGCCTCCAACACCGCCTTCATGTTCTCGATGCAGTTCGCTGTCTGCTCAGCGATACCCTCGCCCACCTTGCGCTGGCCATCCACTATGCGGCCACCGGTTTGACCGGACACGAAGATGAAACCTCCAGCGCGAATGCCCGGCGTCAGTGGATTAACTGCCGCCGGCACCCCCTCGAGCCTGACTGCTTCCTTTTCGGCCATGAGTAGCTGTTCTCCCTTTAGATGACTGCGACGCTCTTGTACTCGGTAATCGCGTCCCGCAGCTTCTGCTGCAGGTCGTCCGGCATGTTCTTCTGGTCTTCGCAGTTCTGCTTGATGTCCCGCAGGATATCAGGGTGGGTCTGGTCCATGAACTTGTGGAACCCCGCCTCGAAGGCGTTTACCTTGCCGACCTCTAACTCGTCGAGGAAGCCGTTGACGCCGGCGAACAGAATGGAGACTTGCTTTTCCACCGCCAGTGGCGAGTACTGCCCCTGCTTCAGCAGTTCAGCCAAACGCTGGCCTCGCTCCAACTGGCGTCGAGTCACCGCATCCAGGTCGCTGGCGCCGAACTGAGCGAAGGCTTCCAGGTTACGGAACTGGGCCATATCCAACCGTAAGCGGCCGGCCACCTGGCGCATGGGGCGCCGCTGGGCGGCACCACCCACGCGGGACACCGAGATACCGACGTTGATGGCCGGGCGAACGCCAGCGTTGAACAGGTCGGTCTCCAGGTAAATCTGGCCGTCGGTGATGGAGATGACGTTGGTCGGAATGTAGGCCGACACGTCGCCGGCCTGCGTCTCGATGATGGGCAGCGCCGTGATCGACCCGCCGCCGTGGGCGGGATCGAGCTTTGCGGCTCGCTCCAGCAGACGGCTGTGCAGATAGAACACGTCGCCGGGATACGCCTCTCGGCCGGGAGGGCGGCGCAGCAGCAGCGAGATCTGGCGGTAGGCCCAAGCATGCTTCGACAGATCGTCATACACGATCAGGCATTCCTGGCCCTTGTTCATGAAGTACTCGGCCATGGTGCAGCCGGTGTACGGCGCCAGGTACTGCATGGCGGCCGGATCCGAAGCGTTGGCGGCGACCACAATGGTGTGCCCCATGGCGCCATTCTCTTCGAGAATGGTGACCATTTGGGCCACCTTCGCGGCCTTCTGGCCGATGGCCACGTAGACACAGATAACGCCGGTGCCCTTCTGGTTGATGATGGCGTCGATGGCTACGGCGCTCTTGCCGGTGGAGCGGTCGCCGATGATGAGCTGGCGCTGACCCCGACCGATCGGGATCATGGCGTCGACCGCCTTGATGCCAGTCTGAATCGGGGTATCCACTGACTTACGGGTCACCACGTTGGGCGCCACAATCTCGATGGCTGAGGTGCCCGAGGCGGTCACCGGGCCACGGCCGTCGAGCGGCACGCCCAGCGCGTTGACCACCCGGCCAATCATGCCTTCGCCCACCGGCACCTCAACGATTCTGCCGGTCAGCCGGACCTCGTCGCCCTCTTTGATCTGGGTATAGTCACCCAGAATGATGGCGCCGACGCTTTCCTCTTCAAGGTTGAGGGCGATCCCCATGATGCCGTGGGGGAACTCCAGCAACTCGCTGGCCCGCACCTCCGAGAGGCCGTGAATGCGGGCGATGCCGTCGCTTACTTCAACAACGGTGCCCGTATCCACCGCCATGATGCCCGCCCCGAACTGGGCGATCTGGTCTTTGAGGATCGACGGGATGTCTTCGGCTCGAATTGCCATAGGTTGTCCCCCAAGGGTATTGGTTGACGGCTCGCAGGAGTGCTACGCGCTCGCCAACTGTCGATGCAAGGTTTCGAGGCGGCCCTTGACGCTACCATCGATGAGCTTGTCACCGATGCGCACTACCAGACCGCCGATGATGGACGGGTCTACCTCGTCCCCTACTACTACTTGACTGCCCGTATAGGCGGCCAATTGCACGCTCAACGCTTCCCTGGCGGCAGGCGTGAGTGCTACGGCGCTGATGACCCGGGCATGCTGCACGCCACGGTCGGCGTCGTACATGCGGTGGAACTCCAGCACCAGCCTAGGAATCGCTTCGATGCGCTTTCGCGTCACCAACAACTGGGCAAGGTTGAACACATCGACCAACTGACCTGAGAGCTGCTGCTGAAGGATGTCTCGCTTGGCCTCAAAGGGCACCCGCGGGCTCTCCATCACCAGCCGAAAACCTGCGTCCGCGGCCAAACGGCCCAGTACGTCCAACCCCTCGGCCCAAAGGGCTAGCTTGCCCTGTTCTTTACCAAGCTGAAAAACAGCCTGTGCGTAGCGTTTGGACGATCCACCTGAGCGCATTGGTTAGTTGTTCCGCCCGCCCTGCTCCAACACCTCTTCAATGAGGCGCTGGTGTGCAGAAGCATCCAGTGACTGCTTTACCACTCGCTCTGCGGCGGCCATGGTCAGGTCGGCAAACTGCCGGCGCAACTCCGCCATCGCCTTTTCCCGCTCCAGGGCGAAGTCGGCTTGGGCCCTGACCAGCAGTGCCTCGGCCTCTTTGCGTGCCTGGTCTACCGTCTCGTTACGTAACTGCTCCGCAGCACGAGACGCTTGCTCAATGATGACCTGCCCTTCACGGCGAGCAGCATCGAGTTGAGCTTGGATGTTGGCTTGCGAGGCGGCGACATCTTGCCGCGCCCGTTCAGCCGCTTCCAGGCTGTCCTTAATCCGCTCGGCGCGTTGGTCGAGCATGGACATGATGGGCTTGAACGCGAAGCGGGACAGCAAGAACAGCAGCAGACCGACATTGACGATCTGTGCCAGCAGCCCCGGTAAGTTAATGCCCAGCGCTTCCAAACGCTACCCCCTTGAATGCCTCGAGAGCCGAGACCTTTAGACGAACTTGATAATGAGAGCAACCACCAGCGCGTAGATGCCGATGGCTTCGCAGAACGCGAGCGCCAAGATCATGTTCGTCTGGACCACGCCTGCGGCCTCGGGATTGCGGCCAATCGCCTCCATCGCCTTACCGGCCAGCAGGCCGATACCGATACCAGGGCCCAGGGCGCCTAGTCCAATGGCGAGTGCAGCGGCGGCGAGTTTTGCAGCCTCTACGTTTTCCGGCATGAAAGAACCTCCTCGGATGAGTTTTGAGTAACCGGAAGAGCTACTACTACGAACACCAGTTAGTGATGGGCCTTGGCGACGGCGCCGTGACCTTGCTCATGGCCGTGGTCA
>SHYE01000012.1 GCA_009692935.1 Dehalococcoidia bacterium
GTCCACCGTGTAGCGGATCACGTGGTCGGCGCCGCACGCCTTGGCAATGGCAGCCTTCGCCTCCGTCGAGACGGTGGCGATGACCGTAGCGCCGAGCTGCTTGGCCATCTGGATGAGCAACTGGCCCACACCGCCCGCGCCCGCATGGATCAGGGCGACGTCGCCCGCCTTGATGGGGTAGCAGTCGTGGCTCAGGTACTGCGCCGTCATGCCCTGCAACATGGCCGCCGCCGCCGTCTCGAAGCTGACCCCCGCTGCCACCGGCATCAGCCGCCACACCGGCTGCACCGCATACTCGGCGTAGCTGCCCAGCCCGCTCGAGTACGCCACGCGGTCCCCCGGTTGCACGCCGGTCACCCCTGCACCCACCTCCACCACCACGCCTGCGGCCTCTACCCCCAGCACGCAGGGCAGCGGCGCGCCATGGGCCATACCGGTGCGGGTGTAGATGTCGGTGAAGTTCACGCCCGCAGCCTTGATCTGCACCACCGCCTGGCCCTCGCCCGCCTTGGGCTGTGGCAGGTCGACGTACTCCAGCACTTCGGGCCCGCCGGTGCGGTTGATCTGAATCGCTTTCATGAAGGATGCCTCCGGGAAGTTCGCGTTCTCAGGTGCGTGAGGCCCGTGCGCAAGTCAGGAGGCCACACCATGCAGCCAGTCTAGTGGAATTCGCTCCGAAAGTGACAGGCCAAGGGTTGATGTCATGCGGACGTAAGGAGGCATCTGGGGTGGGGTGGTCCGCTACCGGCCCGCGGGCTTGGAGTGGTGGCTGACGTGTGTCGTTTGCCACGGCCAGAGGGAGCGTCTGCCACTCAACGTTACGTTATATTACCGAACAGTATCTTACGTTACCTTACGATACGTTCCACCCGGCTGCTGGGCCACAGCAACACCACCACCAGCAACAGCGCTTAACTCTGGCTCAGCATGTAGGGCGCTACCACCACATTCGCCGCCACTGCCGCTCCACCGAGCCCTCCAGCCTGCCCCAAGCGCGCCAGAGCACCCGCAGCGCCAGCACCGCCATCCCGCCTGCCACCAACCACAGCGGCGCCCCGGCCAGATTCAATGCTGCGTAGGTGCTGGTCACTAGGTAGGGAATCGACGGATACTCCCGCCACGCCTGCAACCAGCGCAGCGGCCAGTCCACCCCAAACGCCAAGGCGCACCCCGCTAGCACCAGGCCTGGAATCAGCAGCGCCCGGCCGACCATAGCTGCGCCCTCGCGCATAGTCATGCTGCTGGCCAGCCAACCTCGGCCCGCCCACACCAGCAGTACGGGGCCGGTCCTCGGAGCTACCCCAGCAGGGTGGTGGTCTCCACCACCTGGCCGCCACGCAGGTACACCCGTGGTACACGGGCCGCCAGCGCACACACAATCTCGTAGTTGATCGTGCTCGCCTGCGCGCCCACCTCTTCCCAGGTGATGGCTTGCGAACCCTGCGTCCCAACAATCACCGCCTCATCACCGGCAGTGGCGCCTGGAATATCAGTCACGTCCACCATGAACTGGTCCATGCACACCCGGCCACGGATCGGCGCGCGCTGACCGCGCACCAAGACCGCACCCCGGTTCGAGGCCAGCCGCGGAATGCCGTCGGCGTACCCGCAGGGGATCAGGGCGATACGGCTATCGCGCGGCGCGGTCCAGGTGCGGCCATAGCTCACCGTCTCGCCTGCGGGCAGCGTATGCACCCGCCCCACGGTGGCCTTCAGTTGCATCGAGGGGTGCAGTTCAAGGCTATGGGTAACCTCGCCCGAGGGTTGATAACCATAGATGGCCATCCCGGGACGGGCCATGTCCAGCTTCATGTCGGGGGTGTCTAACACCGTGGCCGAGTTGGCGACGTGCCGGGTGAGCGGCCCCCCCACTGCTGCAGTGGTCGCCACCAGTGCTTGGTACTGCTGGCGGGTGAAGGTCTTGTCGGCGGTGTCGGCCGTGGCGTAATGGGTGTACATCCCCACCAACTCAAGCTCTGGCAGGCTGCGGATCAGCGCCACCAAACCCGGGACATCCTCGGGCCGCACGCCGAACCGGGCCATGCCGGTGTCGACTTCCAGGTGCACCTGCAACCGCACCCCGGCCCGCTTCGCCGCTGCCGCGAAGGCCCGTCCCGTGGCTTCATCAATCACTGCTGGCGTCAGCCGGTTGGCCACAATCGCTTCGGCCTCCCCCGGCGCCGCGTAGGCCACCACCGCGATCGGCGCCATGATTCCCGCTCGCCGCAGCTGCACGCCTTCATCCACGCACGCAACCGCAAGCTGGATGGCCCCTGCCTCCAGCACCGCGCGAGCCACCGGCACCGCGCCGTGCCCGTAGGCGTTGGCCTTTACCACCGCCATCACGCTGGCAGGCGCCATCCGCTGCACGATGAGGCGGACGTTGTGCGCGATGGCGTCGAGGTCGATCTCAGCCCAGAGCGGCCGCCCAGGGCTAGTCGTCATCGTCCTCTTCCGGCTCCGCCTCTTCTTTGTGACTCGACATGAAGCCGGTCGGCAGCGAAGCCTCCAGGTTCTCGCCCTTTCGTTTCGGTTGCGGCAGGGCGCGAATAGCCTCGGCGAACTCGGCCACCGCGGCAGCCGCCACAATCAGGCCCAACGCCCCGGCATCGCGTAGAACGCGGGCGGCGCTCGCGGGCGTACCGGCCGGCACCGCAACATACATCGTCTTGCCCGCCAGACTGGCCGCCCGCCGGAGTTGCATCAGCTCGTGCACCGTCAGCGCGCCGCCGGCCGAAAGCCGGTACACCGCGCCCTCCAGCGGCAGACCCTCCACCCCGCGGATCAGCGAGTCGGGCCAAGCTGAATCCAGCTGCAGCAGGCGCTCTACGTCATCCACCGTCAGAACCTCACCGGCTATCGCCGTGTCCTCCAGCAGCAGGAAGTCCGCGCCCGCGGTCACCAGCTTGGCCGCATCGTCCTTGCCGCCGGTGGTCAGTACCAGGCCCAGCGGGGCCTTCCCGGCAGCGGCGCGCGCTTCGGCCATACCGGCTTCGCTGCCCTTGGGCAGCAGAATCGCCTCGGCCCCGGCAGCTAACGCTGCCTGAATCGAGGCCGCATCGCCAGCGGAAAGTTCGGCTATGAGCGCCATAGACAGCGCCTGCTTTCGTGCTTGGGCAGGGGCAAAACCCATCGGGCGTGCGTACGCCTGAGTGGCTTGTTTCAACAGGTCGGCCAGCTTACTCACAGGGTGCATGCGCTCCATTCAACGTAGTGGGCCCCAGTATAACAAAACCCCTGTTCCGCGCCCCTCGGGATTACGTTAACCTCCGCCCCACCAGCTATGCTAAGCCCCTGACATATCGCCGAGAACTCCTGGTTTACCACGGTGAAACCCCTTGTTCGCGTCTCCGGCAGGCTGGTACCTTAGGTCGCACCACTAGCTGCACATCGGGCTAGCGCCCACCTTCGGAACCCAAACTACACCCAATCGAACAGTCCACTGTCAGGAGCGTCGCGCGAGACCCAGCGCCCCCCCCCCCCGGCATTGGGTTGGTCGTGGAGTTTCCGCCGCATGTCACAGCAGACACCCGACGACATCTGGAAAGCCACCCTTGGCGAGTTAGAGGTTCAGGTGTCTCGCGCTAACTACAACACCTGGCTTCGCAACACTCATGGCGTTTCCCTGCGTGAGGGTACGCTGGTTATCGGCGCGCCCACCGCTTTCGCCACTGCCTGGCTCGAGCGCAACCTACAGCCCTTGATTCGCAAGACGGTCTCCAAGATCGCCGGCCAGGAGATCGATCTCGCCTTCGAGGTCACCCAGCCACGAACGGCGAACCCCCAGGCTCCTGCCCTGAACTCGGCCCCCAGCCCCCGCCGGCAGAGTGCGCACGCAACCTCGGCTTCCGCAGGCACAACGCTCAATCCGCGCTACAGCTTCGCAACCTTCATCGTTGGCGAGGCCAACCGGTTTGCCCACGCGGCCGCGCAGGCTGTGGCCGAGAAGCCCGGCAAGAGCTACAACCCGCTCTTTGTGTACGGTGGGGTCGGGCTCGGCAAGACGCACCTGCTGCACGCTATCGCTCATCATTGCGTCCAGCAGCAGCAGGTGGTGCTGTACATCACCTCCGAGCAGTTCACCAACCAGTTCATTCACGCCCTGCGGGAACGGAAGACCGAAGACTTTCGCGCCCGCTTCCGTTCGGTGGATGTCCTGCTAATTGACGACATTCACTTTATTGCCCAGAAGGAGCAGACCCAGGAGAGTTTCTTCCACACCTTCAACGACCTGCATAACGCTGGCGCTCAGATCGTCCTCAGTTCTGACCGGTCGCCGCAGTCCATGCCTCTGCTCGAGGATCGCCTTCGCTCCCGGTTCGAGTGGGGCCTCATCGCCGACGTGCAGCCACCCGACCTCGAGGTCCGAATGGCTATCCTTGCCAGCAAGGGTGATGAACTCGGCGTGTCCCTCCCCGACGCCGTGCTCGAGTACATCGCACACCGATTCCAGAACAACGTGCGCGAACTAGAGGGTGCGCTGAACCGTGTGGTCGCCAAGTCGCACCTGACCCACCAGCCGCTAGATCTCGCCCTCACTGCGGTCGCACTCGAAGAGCTATTGGCGCACCGGACCGTCACGCTCTCTCCTGAACGCGTCCTCGACGTTGTTGCCGGGTACTTCCATGTGAGCACCACTGATCTCGCCGGCCCACGCCGCTCCCAAGACATCGCCTTCGCCCGGCACGTCGCCATGCACCTGATGCGCACCGAGGCGAAGCTCACCCTCGCGGACATCGGCCAGCGCCTGGGTGGGCGCGATCACTCGACGGTCATCCATGGCTGTGAGAAGATAGCCACCGCCCAGGAGGCGAACCGAACGCTGCGGCGCACCCTGCTCGAGCTGGCGTCGACCGCCCGAACCGCCTCCTGATTCAAGCGCCATCCGCACCAACAGCCCCGGTCAATGCCGGGGCTGTTCCTTTACCCCGCGGTACACGCCTGCCCGTAGGCGGGCACACACCCCATCCGTGCCTACCAGTACGCCCGCTATCCATACCCCTGTGGATAACCCCACCCGTAGTGTGGATTACTCATGCCTGTTGTGGAGAACAATGCCGCCTTAGATCAGCACTCAAAGCCATCCCTCACACTGCCCGCGCTGTCCACGTGCGCTCGGCACATCCCCACGCCTGAGCCAGGCATGTCTCCACGTTTCCACCACCCCTGCTGGTATGATTAACCCACTATGAGAGAAGACACGAAGTGCTTGTGTGATCGATAACCTCAACATCAGCGTGCAAGCTGGCAATGGTGGAAACGGTTGCGTCAGCTTCCGCCGAGAGCGCTTCGCCCCGAAGGGCGGCCCCAATGGCGGCGATGGCGGCCGTGGTGGGTCGGTGGTGGCCCGCGCCACGGGGGCGGTCACCACCCTCGACCACTTGCGGCGTAGCGGGCCCTGGAAGTCCCTTCACGGCGGTCATGGGCAGGGAACCGACAAGCATGGCAAGACCGCAGGGGACCTGATACTCGACGTACCCGTCGGCACCGTCATTTACCGCGAGGACGACACCCCGCTGGGCGAGGTGGTTGCCGAGGGTGAGCAGGTGGTCATGGCAGGCGGTGGCCGTGGCGGCCGTGGCAATCGCCATTTCGCAACCTCGGTGCACAAGACCCCGAGGTTCGCCGAAGAGGGCGAGCGGGGCGAGGGGGGACGCTTCCGGCTGGAAGTACGAATGTTGGCAGACGTGGGGATAGTTGGCCTGCCCAATGTGGGTAAATCGTCCCTTCTAGCCGCAGTTTCCCACGCCAGGCCACGGATCGGCGCCTTCGCCTTCAGCACGGTGGAACCCGAGCTTGGCGTGGTAGAGCACGGCTACGAGCGCCTGGTGTGGATGGACATTCCCGGGCTGCTGGAAGGCGCCAGCGAGGGCGTCGGCATGGGCGAGCGCTTCCTGCAGCACATCATGCGCACCCGTGTACTGGTACACGTCGTCACCATCGACAGCGACGACCCCGCGGCGGACATCGCAGTGGTGGAGCGCGAAATCGGCCTCTACAGCGACGAGCTGCCGCGCCGCCCTCGGATCTTCGCCGTCAACAAGATGGACCTGCCCGGCGCCACGAAGAAGCAGGCGAAAGTCCGCCGGGCGCTCGCCGGCTTCGGCAAGAAGGTGTTCTTTATCTCAGCCGCGTCGGGCCACGGCCTGGACGCGCTTCGGGAGGCCGTCTATGAGCTGGCCCACGAGCGTCCTTCAGCGCCACCCATCGTGCTGCCGGTCGACGAGGCTGATGCTGAAGCGGAAGAGTTCGTGTTCCGCCCCCTAGAGACGAAGATCAACCACATCGTTCGCCGTGAAGAGGGCGTCTTCGTCCTCGAGGGCCGGTACTTACCGCGGGTGGTGGTGGCGCCCCATACCTCGGAGCACGTCTACCAGTACCTACTGCGGGAGCGCATTCGCCGCACGCGCTGGAAGCGGGCGCTCGAGCAGGCCGGCGTGAAGATGGGCGATAAGGTGCGGGTGGGGGCCGACGAGATTGAGTGGTAACCGCCGCATCGGCGTGTTGGGCGGCAGCTTCGACCCCGTCCACATCGGCCACCTCATAGCGGCGGAAGAGGCGGCGCGGCAGCTGGGCCTGCAACGGGTGCTGCTGACGCCCGCCAAAGACCAGTGGCGCAAGCCCGGCCGTCAGCTCGTAGCCGCCGAACACCGCCTTTTCATGCTGCGGCTGGCGGCTTCGGGCAATCCCGCGATAGGCGTGTCCGAGATCGACATTCGCCGGGAGGGCCCCTCCTACACCACAGACACGCTGGCCGACCTGCACGCCGACCTCGGCGAAGGCGTCGACCTTCACTTCATCCTCGGCTTCGACGCCCTGGCCGACCTGCCGCACTGGGTGGAGCCGCAGCGCATCGCCCAGCTCGCCACCCTGGTCACCGTCGTCCGCCCCGGCTACCAGATCCCCTGGGACACGCTGGAAGCCACCGTCCCCACCATCCGCGACCGCGTCGTCACCATCTCCATGCCCGAGGTCGGCATCAGCTCCACCGAGATTCGCCGCCGCCTCGCCGCCCAAGAGTCCGCCCGCTACTGGGTCCCCGACGCCGTCCTCGCCTACATCAACGAACACCGCCTCTACGGCGTTTAGCGAGTCCTTCCCCTCCCTGGAAGGGAGGGGCTAGGGGAGGGTCGAACCTTCACCTTGCAAGCACGACGCGGGTGCCCGCAACCATCCCCAGACGCGGGAGCCTTCACCACCACCCCCGCTACGGCAGCGCCGAACCCCAACCAGCCGCCGCCTCGCCGAGCAGCTCCCGCACCGGCCCCAGCGCGCGCTCCACCTCCGCCGCCGCATCCGCCACCGAGGCCAGCCGCCCGCTGCCTGCCTGCGCCCCCAGCGTGCTCACCCCCGGCACTCCGCACAACACATCTGTCGTGCCCAGATCGACGACGCCGAAAGCGATGAGCTGGAAGCAGCTCCGAACTCGGGCAGGGCCTGGGTAGTCGACGTCGTCGCTGCCGCCAGGGGGACCTGGTTGATCGGCTTGCCCTCCTCCAGCGGGATGACGCTCAGGAGGTGGTTCCCCACGCCTCCCACCGGCGGGCTCCAGGTCAGCGTTGCCACCGGCCGGTTTACCGAGAGGGTGAAGCCCCGCGGCATCACCGGGCCAGCGGCCACGCCTGCCACGGCGCACGCCAGTTCGCTGAGCCCCAACAAGGTGGCCGCCTCCATGGCAGCCAGCACGTAGCAATAGGCTGTTCTCGGCACGATGGCGGTATCGCGGTAGCTGGTCAGGTCGCCGGCCAGTGGCGTTAACGCCACCCCCTGACTCTCCGGGGCATACCTCAGCAGCGTGTAGCCGGTCTGCCGGGTACACGCTGCCCACGCCAGGTTGATGCTCCCGGTGGTAATCCGCAGATGCCTACGCCCCACATCCTCGCTTGGTCCACGGCCGAGCTCAAATGCGCCTACGTCACAATGTGCGCCCAGCCATCGGGTGACGCCTCGCTGGTCCGTCCCGTCCATCGGTGGCGCAGCGCACACCACATCGTCGCCGGCATCAATGGCCGGGCTGCCGGCCAGGAACGCACGGGTCTCGGTCAGCCCTCCGTTGTTTGCCAGCGGACCCAGTAGCGGGTCGCCGGTGATGGGGGGCGTGCCGCCCAAGCCGCAACCGGCGGGGTTTTCGATGAGGTTGACCCCGCTTAGGGAGATGGGTCCCAGGCAGTTCGGCCCGGTCGGGCCCGTGTTCATGCCAACGATGGTGTTCTTGACGTTCAACGCCGCTCCACCCGCTCGAGCCAACCCTCCCCCTCGGCTGGCGGTGTTCGCCGTCACCGTGGTGTTGATGATTGTTGCGGAGCCATCAACCATAAACATGCCGCCACCGTGGTTAGTGGCCTGGTTTCCATCGAGGGTACTGTTCACCAGCGTCAGGAGACCGCTGACCGTGTGAAGGCCACCACCTTCGCCCCCAGTAGTGTTCCCGCTGACCGTTGACCGTGTCACGGTGACTGCCCCGCCGTGGCAAATTCCGCCACCGTTGCCATTGCCCCGCTTCCCCGCGACGGTGGTCGTGGTCACACTGCCCATTCCACCGGGGGCAATGAAGACGCCGCCACCACAATCACGGGTGACGACGTTTTCGGTGATGATGCTGTCCGTGATGGCGGTTAGTGCCGCGGCCGCGCCGTAGATACCACCACCCTGGTCAGCGCCGATATTCCTGCGGATGTGGCTGCCGGTAACCACGAGGTTGCCGGCGTTGAAGATCCCTCCACCGCGGGAAGCTAGCCCGTCAATCACCGTGAGACCCCTGAGCTCCGCCAAGGCCCCGGCCTGAATCACAAAGGGCCGCACGGCGTTGTTCCCACTTACCGTCACGCTCTGCCCGGTGCCGTCAATAGTCAGCCCCGCCGCGTCGGTAATGACGGGCAGCGCCGCCGCCAGCCACCGCCTCCGACTCCGCCAGCACCTCAACGTTGGTGAACCGCACCACCAGCACGCCCGCTGCCGCCAGCTCGTCGCTCCGCAAAGCGTCATACGCCGACTCATCAGGCTCGAAATGATGCCCGCCATCAACCTCCAGCGCCAGCCGCAGCTCGGCACAATAGAAGTCGATAATGTACGGCCCAAACTGGTGCTGCCGCCGAAACTTCGCGCCGCACACCTGCCGGTTGCGCACCAACCGCCACAGCAGCGCCTCAGCGTCGGTCGCCCCGCGTCGCATCTCGCGGCACCGCTCCAAGAACGTAGCGCGCCCGAACCCGCCCCGATACGTCGTA
The DNA here is from genome assembly GCA_009692935.1 of Dehalococcoidia bacterium. Classification (GTDB taxonomy): domain Bacteria; phylum Chloroflexota; class Dehalococcoidia; order SHYD01; family SHYD01; genus SHYE01. The sequence continues at coordinate 9,228 of SHYE01000012.1, forward strand.
ATATCGCTGATTCTACCGGAACCCTCTCCCTGCCCTCTCCCAGAGGGAGAGGGCTCTGAACCGCCGCCCTCGGATCCCCCTCTCCCACTGGGAGAGGGGGATCCGAGGGCGGCGGGTTTCTCCGCGCCTTCTTCCCTGTATACTGCCCTCACCATCCCATACCCAGGCAGGCATACACCATGGCCAAAGTTAGCGGCAGCGAACTCATCGCCCGGGCGCTGCTCCAAGAGGGCGTCAGTACCGTCTTCACCATCGCTGGCGACCACATCCTCCCCGTGCTCGACGTCATGGCCGACCACCCTTTCCGCTTCGTCGGCGTCCGGCACGAGGAGGCCGCCGTCCACATGGCCGACCTCTACGCCCGTAGCACCAGCCGGCTGGGCGTGGCCATGTACACCACGCCGGGCTTCGCCAACAGCCTGCCCGGCCTCGCCTACGCCATGTACTCCGAGGCGCCGGTGCTCTCCATCAGTGGCAGCGCCGAGCTGGCCGAGCTGGGCCGCGGCGCCATGCAAGAGATCGACCAGGTGGGCGCCGCCAAGCCCTTCGTCAAGGCAAGCTGGCTGGTGCACGACCCGCGCCGCATCCCCGACTTCATCGCCCGCGCCATACGGCTGGCCTTCAGCGGCCGCCGTGGCCCGGTGCACCTCACGATTCCCGTCGATGTGCAGGAGATCGAGGTCGATGAGAGCGAGGTGACCTTCTATCCACCCGAGCAGAACCACCCCAGCGAGTACCAGGGCGCCGCCGCCACCGATGTCGAGCGCGCCATAGCGCTGCTGCACGCCGCCGAGCGCCCCTACGTCATCGCCCAAGGCCCGGCCGGCTACCCCGAGACCGGCGACGTGCTTCAGCGCTTCATCGAGGCCACCAACCTGCCACTGTTCACCGAGGACATGGCCCGCGGCCTGGTGCCCGATAGCCATCCCCTCTGCTTCGGCTACTTCGAGCGTGGCCTGAACCAGGCCGCCCGCCTGCTGCCCCAGGCCGATGTGCTGCTGTTGCTGGGCCGCAAACAGGACTACACCATCACCTACCTGCGCCCGCCCGCGGTAGCCGCCACCTGCAAGATCATCCAGATCGCGCCCGACGCCGAGGCCATCGGCCTGAACCGCGGGGTGGATGTGGGCATGGTGGGCGACCCAACCGCCATCGTGCAGCAGATGACCGCGGCCGCCACCACCCGCACCTGGGCCCCCAAGCCCTGGCTCGACACCCTGCGCGCCGCGCAAGCCACCCAGGCCACCTGGACAGCCAACTTGGCCAAGGCCGACGCGCCGATGCACGCGCTCTACGTCCACCAGGTCATCGCCGGCATGCTGCGGCCCGACGACTGTCTCACCTTCGACGGCGGCGACTTCTGCCACCTCGGTCGCGGCTACCATCAGGCGCAGCTCCCACGACGCTGGTGGTACCTGCCCAACCTTGGCCTGCTGGGGTCGGCGCTGCCCACCGCCATCGGTGCCAAGGCCGCCCACCCCGAGCGCCGGGTCATCGCCTTCACCGGCGACGGCGCCTTCGGCTTCAACGCGATGGAACTCGAGACCGCCCTCCGCGAGCAGATTCCGGTGCTGGTCATCCTGGGCAACGACAGCACTTGGGGCATCGACCACGGCATTCAAATCGGCGTGTATGGTCGCGGCGTGGCCACCGAGCTCGGGCACAACGTGCGCTACGACATCGTCGCCCAAGGCCTCGGCGCCCACGGCGAGTTCGTGGAGAAGGCGGACCAGCTCCAGCCGGCGCTCGACCGAGCCTTCGCGGCCGTCGAGCGTGGCCAGAGCGCGCTGGTGAACGTCGTCATCCAGCGCTTCGTCAGCCCCCGCGCCGAGAACGCTATCAACCGCATCAAGACCGGCCTGGCCAAGCACGCGGGCGGCCACTAGCCCGCCCGCCCCGCTAGCGCCGCATCCTAACTCCCTCCCCAACGCGGGAGGGAGTTAGCGGGAGGGGGATGACCTTCGACGTGACACGGCGCCCAGTCCCAAGGTCCTACCCTGCGGCAACCTCGGGGCCGTACAGCGTCATGCGATCGCGCCCCATCGCCCTCGCTTGGTACAGCGCCCGGTCGGCGCACAACTCGAGTTCGGCGAGGGTACCCGCATGGTCGGGGTACACCGCAATGCCGCCGCTCAGCGTGACCGGTGGCGTCTGCCCGGCCAGGGCGCCGCGACGTACGCGGTCCAGCAGAAGGTCCAGGTAGGCCTTGGCCGCAGCCGTATCGTGGCCGGGCAACAGAATAGCGAACTCATCGCCGCCGACACGGGCCACGCTGGCCCCCTCGGGCACCGCGTCCAACAGGCACTTGGCTGCCTGGCGCAGCACCTCATCGCCGCCGCTGTGGCCGTGTTGATCGTTCACATCTTTGAACCGGTCCACGTCCAGCGCCAAGAGCGCGAGCGGCGTGCCGTGCTCGGCGGCGTGCCCAAACCACTCCTGCGCCACCCGCTCGTACCAACGGCGATTGTGCAGACCGGTCAGATGATCCCGTTCCGCGGCGTCCAGCAGGCGATTCTGGTGGTCCCGCTGCAGCGCTCCGGCCTGCTGCAGCGAAGCGAGCATGGTGTTGAAGGCTGCACCCAGCCGGGCGAACTCATCGCTCCCGCTCAGGTTGAGTTGCGTTGCCACATCGCCGGTGAGCGCCACCCGGTGCACCTCTTGCAGCAGGTGGTCGATCTTGCGCAGCACCAGGCGTTCCGCCGCCACGAGCAGTGCGCCGCCGGCCACCATGCCCGTAGTCACCATCAGCCCTACCACCAGTACCCAGGTAGCAACGCCGCGCTGGAAGATGCTCCGAGGCTCCACTGTTCACAGCACCAACGCCGGCTCGCCGTAGATATCGCTTAACAGGGCATAGCCCGCGATCAGGTCGTTGCTCAGGGTCTGGGATCCCACCGAGCTCTCGCGGTGCACCAGGCTGCCGGCCGTCACCACATCGGCCGGGAGATCCAGCGCGTCGGGGTGGAACCCCTCGACTTCCAGGAGAGTGCGATCTCCCAACTCCTCGATGGCGGCCCAATCGAGGTAGCGCACCCAGATCAGGGTGCCTCGTACCGGGCCGGCACGCCGCGAGGTGACCACCGGCTGTGCACTGAACATCATCACACCGCTGGGCGATTGCAGCACGCCGGAGGCGGCGTCCTCGGTTGTTGTGTGAGTGAGCAGGGCGCTGCCTGGCGCCAGGTGGGCGCTAAGTCCGGCCGGCAGCGGCGCCTCTCGCCCGGTGCTGAAGTCAAAGGCGCGTTCGTAGACTCTGCGGCCTTCGGGATCCATCAGGACCATGGCATTGATCCGCTGGTTCACATACGTGGATGCAATGTCGAGGTTGTCGCGACGGTACGTGGCGTCAAGGCTCACCATGTAGTCGTAGGTTGCGTCCCAGCCGGCCCAGTCGCGGGCTGCCCGTGCCAGGGCCCCCGCATCTGCCTGGATCGCCGCCTGGATCCGTTGCGCATTTCGCTGGGTTAGCTGCAGCTCCAGGCTGCTGAAGCTGCCTAACACCACCACTTGGACGGCCAAAGACGCCACGCCAATCGCTGCGACGACCAACAACGCCACGAGAATGAGGGCTCGGGTTCGTAGGCTCAACTGTTCAGCCGATCTTGGCTCGTTTAAGGGGTGAGGAGCTTACTATTTGGAATTCCCGGCGCTACGGGATGTCAATATTGGCAGTAACGTGAACCTCTCTATGCTACAACGATACCCCAGGCAATGGATATGGTGATACTGATGCCGGATCCAGATGGCATTGAAGCTGGCGCGGGTCAGCGAACGATGCAGTCCATCAGGTAACCGAGCGCCGCGGCCGGGTCGGCGCTGTAGCCCACGTGAACCGGCGAGGTCTGGATAATGGTGCTACGGGGGGCGGTCAGCCAGTGAAACCGCTCTGATGGCGGCAGTGCAGCCACCGGTCCGGCGTTGGCATCGCCCGCCGCCACCGCCTGGAAGGCCGCCAGGTGACGCTCCACCGCCGGCAGGTCCAGGGTGGGCGCCAAGGCCGCCAGGCGCGCTAGCGGCAGGTCCACGCGGGCTTGAAGGTAACGCATGGTGCGGGCGAACAGCACGACCCCCACGTTCACCGCTTCCCCGCGCTCCACCCGCGGCACCACCCGGATGATCGCGTAGCTATACCAGCCCGTGGCGAGCGCCGTTGGCTCAGGCATGCTGCTGCGCTTGGTGTGTGCGCTCCAGCCAGGCGCTTGCATTGGCCACGCGCTGCAGCACATACGTGACATATGCCTCCCGGATCCCGGGCGCCGCGCCGCGCCACTGCTCCGGCACTGCCGCCACCACCGACGTGACGACGGCTTCGGTCAGCAGCGGGCCCAGGCGCTCATGGGCCGCGTGGATATCGCCGGCTTGGGCCAGCAGGACATGGTCAGCAATCTGCGGGAAGGCCGCTGCTGCGCGCGCCGGCCACGTTTCAGGCGCAGCAGCGTGATGGAAGTAGAGCGAAGCGCCGTGGTCGATAAGCCAGACGCTTCCCTGCCCAAGCAACAGGTTGGTGTTGCGTGCGGTACGGTCGACATTCGTGATCAGGGCGTCGAACCAAACGATATCGGCCGCAGCCTCAGGGCTCAGCAGGCCGCGATCGGCTGCCGCGTCGTAGGCCAGCGCGCCCGGCAGGTAGGCCAAACCGAAGTTGGGGCCGTGACTGGCGCGCAGCAGATCCTGAATTTCGGGGTCAGGTTCCCCGCTGCCAAAGCCATCTGCAAGCGCAATGACCGCCGCCGCCGGAATGCGCAGGGCCAGCGCCTGCGCCAATCCCGCCGCCAGCGCCTCGGCCACCAACGCCTTCGGGCCCTGCCCCGCGGAATTTCACCACGTACTGCCCGCCATCTTCGGCATCAACAATGGCGGGCAGCGATCCGCCCTCGCGCAGTGGCGTCACGTAGCGGGTGGCGGTCAGTTCAGGCAGCATGTCCGTATGGTACAGGCAGCCGGCGTCGCTGCGGTAGGTGTCGGTCAGCCCAAGCGAGTGACGCCCTCATGCTTCGGCTGCCAGTCGCCGAACGTAGGGTTGTCGGGTGCAGCCCACTCTCGCAACGATATGACGTAGCCGTTGAGATCCTGAATCGCCCCCTGCTTGCCCCAGAAGGTCCGGGCGTCGTAGGGCTCTTGAGTAATGGTCACGCCCTCCGCCCGCAGCCGGGCGAACTCGGCGTCGATGTTGTCGGTGGTGAGGCCCAGCCGGCGTTCCTGGGCCTCAGGCTTGGGAATGTCGGTGTCGGGGTTCGCTGCCTGCGTCAGTTCCAGCAGCACGTTGTTCAATGTCAGGTAGCCCGACACCCGGCTACCCATGCTGTACTTGCGCAACAGGGTGAACCCGAGGTGCTTGGTGTACCACGCCATCGACGCCTCGACGTCATGCACGCGGTGGTAGATGTGACTGAAACTGGTAATCACGGAAACCTCCAATGTGGCGCTGCCCAAGGGCGACTCGGATAGGGTGTCCGCATTGTCGCGCAAACCAGCGGCTTGTTGGTGATCCAGGTTTTTAGAAAACGTTTAGAAGAGGTAATGCCTTCCCACGCCTAGCCCCCGTTACCCAGGGCGTATAGCTAGTGCATTCGCTTGCGTGGGTTCAACCTTCCGCCCGCGGGTAGCAATCTGAGGGAGGGATCAAATGAGGGGATTCTCAACGTTCCGCTTAGGCATACTGGGACTGTTGCTGGCCTTGGGGCTGGCCCCCATGGCTGCGTTCTGGGCGATGAATGCCACGCCGGTGCAGGCTGCACCGGTGGTCTACACCGCGATTCTGGGTAATGTCGAGAACCCGCCGACGGGCTCAGGCGGCGCGGGTAAAGCGCGCGTCACCATCGATATCGTGGCGCACAAGCTGCGGGTGGAGGCGCAGTTCACCGGGCTCACCGGCAACACCAGCGCAGCGCATATCCACGCTCCGGCAATTCCGCCGGCGAACGTCGGCGTGGCCACGCAAACGCCGAGCTTCAGTGGCTTTCCGTTGGGGGTCACGGCCGGCGCCATGGACCAGACCTTCGACACCACGCTGGCCTCATCGTTCAGCGCTGCCTTCCTCGCGGCCAATGGCGGCACGGCGTAGGGCGCCGAGGCGGCCTACGCCGCCGCGCTGGCCTCCGGGCGGGCGTATTTCAATGTCCACACGGCAACCTCGTCTGGCGGGGAGATTAGCGGTTTCTTGAACCAGGTGGTAGAGTACGCCGCGCTGCTTACCGGCCCGGACGAGAACCCGCCGAACGCTTCGCCGGCAACTCGGCAACGCCCGCGTGGAGATCGACACCGGGGTGCACACGATGCGCGTGCGGGTAGAGTTAAGCGGCCTCACGGCGAACACCACCGCCTCGCACATCCACGGGCCGGTGCTGGTAGCCGGAGGGAATGCAGGAGTGATTACGCCCGTGCCCAGCTTCCCTGGCTTCCCGGCTGGGGTCACGAATGGCACATACGACCACACCTTACCCGCCTCGTGGAACCCGACCTTCGTTGTGAATAACGGCGGCACCACGGCCAGCGCAGAGGTCGCGCTTGCCGCAGCTCTGAGCACCGGCAGGGCCTACTGGAATATTCACACAATGGCTTTCCCTGGCGGGGAGATTCGCGGCTTCCTGACGCCGCCGGTGACGGGCGGCAAGAACCTAAAGATCACCACCAACTCCATTGACCTGGCATGGGATCCCCCGCGACCTTCCCGCCCTTGCCCGGCGCGGCCACAAGCACCACCCATGCCGTGACGCCCGCCGGTACTTGCTTCCAGCTCGTGGCCTTCAAGGGCGCGGGCGCGGGGCAGACCAACGTGCTGTGCGGTGTGCCGGGCGTGAGCACGCTAAGTTCGCTCGGCTCCGGCGAGGCCTTCTTGACCTCACTGGTGCGCGACGTGGAGGCGCGGTTCGCTGGCTTCAGCGCACTGCCCATGCCACTGCTCGAGAGCTTGGCCCGCTAACCCTAGGTCTTGACTGAATGGGGGCGCAAGCCTCCGTCGGATCCGTCCGGCGGAGGCTTGCGCGTTGGGGTTGGTGGAGTGCGGAAGCCTTCCCTTCACCCCCCAGGAGACGGGATCCACGTCTAGCGGATGCGGTATACCGTCACGCCGTCACGTGCGAACACCTCCTCGAAACCTGTGGCGTCCTTCAGCGCATCCGGATAATGTGATGTGGCGCCGAACGGGCCCAGTTCCCAGAACGCCACCAGGTGCGTCGCGCCATAGCGTTGGGCGACCTCATGGGCAACCTCTGGCGGATCCGGCAACGGCAGCATGATGGCCGGCCGGCCGGTCACGTAGTGCAGCGTGTTGGGTTGGTTGCTCATCACGGCGCCGGCCGGCTGCGAGGCAAGCCATTCGGCGGCCACGGCGAACTGGCGCTCCCAGACCTGGTGGCCCTCGGCTGTCAGGTCGAGCGCTGACCCGAGCTGGAACAGTTGCAGCACCACCGCTCCCGCGCACAACAGCTGGCCGAACAAGCTGGCTGTGTTGGGCGCGAATCGGCGGGCCAGCGCTCGGGCGGTGACAAACAGCCCGTAGCCCGACAGCAACGCTAGGATGGGGATGATTGCCCCGGCAGCATGGTAGAACGTGCCGTTGATGGTGAGCACCGGGAAGAGCAACGCGGTCGCCAGGAACAGCGCTGCAGCCAGCGCCAGGTTGGTCCGCAGCGCGGGCGAGGTCCACAACTGGAACGCCCCCACCAAAGCCAGCGGCGCGGCTGGGAACAACCACCAGAACAACACCGAGACGTTGGTGCCGAAGCCCTCCAGCCGGAGCGTTACCTGTTTGCCAAGCTCTGCGGTCGCAAAGCCGCCGGACGTCGAGCCAGGATAGTGGAAGAGCGCGGCGTAGTCGGGCACGGCCATCAGCAGCAGCGACGGCACCGGCATAGGCGTGCCAAACGCCGCGGCGTTGCGTAGCCACCAAGGCAGCGCGACTGCCAGTACACCCGCCAAGCAGAGTGCCGTGCGCCGCATCCGGTCACTGCCGTCGGTTTGCAGCCAGAGCCAGACCAGCAGCACCGCCGCTAGCAGCAGCCCTTCGGCGCGCGCCAGGTAGCTGAATCCGGCCACGAGGCCCGTCAGCAACGCTCCCAGGTTGGTGCGCAGCGCGAATCCTGACGCCAGCACTGCCATCAGCGCTCCCAGCACGGCGAACGAGACGGCGCTATCGCCCGTGACCGCCTGGTAAATCAGCAGCGGGTTGAAGGCAACGAAGACGCCGGTGAAAGCGGCGAATCCGCGCCATCGCTCGTGGCCGGCCAGCACTTGGCGGGCCAGCACCCATCCCAGCGGCGCAAGCAGCGAACCGATTGCCGCGCCCACCGTCTGGGCGAGCGGAAAGCTGGGGCCAAAGGCCGCGAAGAACGGAGCCAGCACCAGCGAGGCCAGCGGCATCCAGTGCTCGTTGCTGGCGTGGGTCACCGCGGGCATGGCCACCAAATAGCCCCACAGGGTGCCGATGGTGAGGCCCCGTCCGGCTGCCAGGTTCTCGGCAACCTTCAGGTAATACGCCGGATCGTCCAGCGCCGGGAATCGGACGGCGGTGGCCGCGAACAGACGCGCCGCGAACGCCAGTAGGAACAGCAGCGGTGGCGCATATCGGTCGACGATGGCGAGTGCCCGCCGCATGGCTTCAGCCCGCAGCGCCTCCCGCTGTTCGGGCGTGAGCTGGCTCATGTCGATCCGTTGACGGCTCACGGGCGGTTACCGTCTCGATAGCGCACCAACCGCAGGTCGCCCACGGCGGTCTCCACTCCTGCCCCTAGCCGTTGGTCGAGCCATCTACGGTAGGCATGTGGCCGCCCTGCCGCGGCCGCCTGTTGCAGTGCGCGGTCGAACACCACGTACCAAACGCGGCCGGCGTGTGCGGCAGCATCCTCCAGGGTCACGGGATGGAGTCCCAGCACGTCCATACTGCCCGGGGCCAGCGTGTCGTTAGCGGTGCCGGGCAGGTCGGGCAGATAGCTCTGTGGAAGGTTTGGGTCGAAGTAGTACATAGGGAAGTAACTGAGCTTGTTGTCGTGCAGAATCAGGTCACCGGGCTGGACGCTGGCGCGTAGGGCCAGAACTGCCTCCCGGAACGGCGAGCGCGGGAACTCCTGGTAGCGGGCCTGGTACACCAGCGCCGCGGCCACGCCGGCCCACAGCGCTGCGGCCAGCCCAAGCGCCACCGGCCGCAGCGGTAGCCGCACCAACGCGCCCACGACCAAGAGGGAATAAACCGAGGCCGATACCAGTACCGCGCGCTCCACGTATACCGGGCGTACCAGAGACACGATGAACATGATACCAACCGGCGCCAGGGTCAGGGTGCTCATCAGCAGGATTCGCTGGCGATCGAGGTCGCCGCCGCCACGCCAGCGCCGCACGGTCTCCATGGCGGTGACTGCCGCCAACGCCAGCGCAAGGAAGGCGAACGCGGGCAGCAGCTGGCTGGGCAATGGCAAATGGAAATGCCAGGCCAGCACGGTGCGGGCAACCTCCGCGGGCCCGGGGGTGCCGATCCAGAAGGCCCGGTTCACGTTCTCAAGCTGTTGGGGCAGGTACAACAGCCAAGGTCCGTAGGCCAGCACCAGCGCCACATGGGTGGCGGCCAGACTCGCGAGGCGTCGCCGAAAGGCGCCGGGCCAATAACCCCTCCTGAACAAGAAGGCGAGGTCCAACGACAGGATGAGCAGGCCGGCAAGGTTATGCACCCACAGCGAGAGCGCTGCGACGCCAGTGAACAGTACCAGGTCCCACGGGCGGTCGCGCTGCAGCCAGCGCACGAAGAAGTAGGCGGCCAGCGTGCCCAGCAACGCCAAAGTCGAGTACATGCGGGCGTAGTGGCCGTAGAACACCGCGATGGGCGAGACCGCCAACAGGGCTGCAGCCGCTACCGCCTCGGCGGGCCCCGCCATCCGCCGCGCCAGCAGATAGAACGCCGGTAGTGTCAGGCTGCTGAGCAACGTGGAGAGAAAGCGGCCGGTGAACAGCTCGCCCGTGGGGTCGAACGCATGCATCAGCCAGTAGTGCAGCGGCGGCATGGTGTCGGCTGCCGTCGCCTTCACGATGTCGGCCGGGCTGTGGGTGCCGAACATCAGCGTGATGACCTCGTCGTATTCAAGCTGACTGCTAGCGTTGGGCAGCCGGAGCGCGAAGCCACCCAGCACCACCGCCAGCAGCAGCAGCCGGTGGTCGCGCAGGAGCATCCGCAGGCTAGTCACCAGCGCCAGCACAAGGTCACCTGGAACGCGGCGGCTTGTCCTAGCTGAACGATCTGTTTCACGGGCCTGCCTTCAGGGCATAGAGGGCGTAGCCACCGCCCGCGACCTCGGCCAGCGGGCGGCTGAGTGTGTCGCGCACCGGCGTGCCCTGGACCAGGGAGGCGTGCTCGGCCAACAAAACGTGCAGGGCCGCTACGTGCGCCGGCTCCGCTTCGACATTGGGCGGCTCGGTGAAGAAGCGCAGGCCGCCACCGTTGACCAGCAGATGGGTGTACCCCGCCGCGCGCAACGCGGCCGCCACGGCGGCGCCATCCTCTCCGTTGCGGTGCAGCAGGTAGCGCCAGTTGAACAGGAAGGCGTCGGCCTGGCACCGGCGCTGGCAGAGGTAGCTGCGCGGCTCCCAAAGCAGCAGCACATGGGCGTTGGGCGGCAGCTCCTGGTTCACCCAAGCCGTGGCATGGGCGTAAGCGCCCAGCCGACGGGCTTGATACGCCTCCCGGGATTCTGCGCCGGCCAGCACCGTCAACGGAGGATTGCCCACCCACGAGAGCGCCAGCATGGCGAAGGTGATCGTGATGACCAGCCCAGTCACCATCGCCACGAGCCGTCCTGTCCGCAGCGGCGCAGCATCGGTGGCCGACAGCCGGGCCCAGCCCCCGGCAATGGCTACCGCCAGCAGCGGCGCCACCGGCAGCAGCAGCCGGCCCTGCACCAACAGCGAGCTTTGGGCCGCGCCCGCCAACCAACCGGCGTAGGCCACTGCGGCCACCGCCAGTGCCCGGGCCGGCCAGCGTCCCGCCTGCCGCCGTGGCCACACATACAGCAACCCCAGTGGCAGTAACGCCAGCAGCAACGGTCCTACGGCGGCGTCGTACAGCCGTGCCTCCTGGCCCAGCACCGTCACCTCCCAAGCGGCCAGCAGCACCCGCCAAGGCTCCGTGATCAACCCCGTGCCCGGCCGCGTGACCCATGCCGTCTTCCAGGCGTCCCACTGCCAGCCGCTGAACAGCAACGGGTACACCGGGTTGCCGGTCAGCAGCACATTCCGCAGCAGCCAGGGCGATACCGTTAGTGAAGCTACCCCACCCCACAGCAGCAGGTCGCGCCACCGCGTGGTGACGGCGCGGCCGGTCGGAGTGCGCTCCGCTCGCAACACCTGCCAGGCCAGTACCAAGCCCACCCCGGCGGCCGGAAAGACGCCCATGTACTTGGACCCCATGGTCATTCCCGCCAGGATTGCCGACACCACCAGCCAACGCCGGTCGCGCTGCCATAGCGCCTCCTCCAGCGCCCAGAACGCCAGAAAGCCGAAGGTGACCACCCCCCAGTCCACGTAGGCGCGTCCCGCCAGGGTGGCGAGACTGGTCACGCTGGCCAATACCGCAACCCCAACCCAAGCGGCCGGGGCACCCACCCGCGGCCGTAGAAAGCCGTAGGTCGCCAGCAGACCAACCACCGCTACCGCCAGGTGCAGCAGCGCCGGTGTAGTGTCGGACCCTGCGGCCATGGCCAGGGTGAAAAGCTGTTCGAGCAGGGCCGGAAAGTAGGCGTGCGGTATGTCGAGCCCGGAGACCATGCCGCTCTCGGCCAGGTAGTAGCGGGGCACCTGCAAGTGATAGACCAGGCTGTCCCACGCCGTGGGGGGCGCCAGGGCCTGTAGGCCGATGAGCAGCGTACTCACGCCAAGCGCCGCCTGCAGCAGCCGTATCGGGCGGGGTTGGGCGGCCCGGAACCCGGCCCACAGCTCCCGGAGCCAGCGCTGCGGTGCCCGCCGTAGCTCCGCCAACGCCACGGCGCTGAACAAGCCAAGCCCGAACAGCAGCCAGATGGGCGTCAGAAACTGCAGCCCGCCCAGCGCCAGCGGCAGTACCGCCAGCATGCCAAACCCCAGCGGGGTGCTGAAAGCGACCCCTTGCGCGGCGTCCAGCGCGAGCCCCGACCGTCGCAACGCCGCGGCCCCGCACCCCAGCGCGGTCGCGGTGATCCAGGCGGCTATCGCGAGGTCCAGCAGCGCGGTGAGAAACGGCCGCAGGCTGACCCCTCGGCCCAGCAGTGCCCAAACCTCGCCCGCAGTGCCCATGCCCGCAGGCATGGGTTTGTGCACCGCGTAATAGGCGGCCAACACCACGGTTATCCACAGCAGCAGCCCCAACCCAAGGGCAACGCGCAGTCTG
>SHYE01000013.1 GCA_009692935.1 Dehalococcoidia bacterium
GGTGTATCTGCGGGTGGGCGAACCCGAACTGTTGCGGCGGTTGAGTGGCAGATGGCTGTGCCGAAAGTGCGGCGCCCCCTACCACGCTGTCACGGCACCGCCGAAGCAGGCTGGCCAGTGCGACCGCTGCGGTGGTGAGTTGTATCAGCGGCCGGACGATACGGAAGAGACGGCGCGAAAACGACTCGGGGTGTACTTCGATTCGACGGTGCCGCTGATTGGGTATTACCAACTGCAGGGCGCGTTGGTCGAAGTGAACGGGGAACAGGATGTTGCAGCGGTGCGAGAAGCTATGTTAGCCGTACTCGGCAAGGCAGTCTAAGAATGGCAGGACCGATGGTTCAGGGTGGGGTGATTGTAAAGTCGCCCCAAGAGGTAGCGCTGATGCGCAAGGCGGGCAGGATTCTCGCAGAGATTCTGGTGGTCTTACGAGAGCACGCGCTGCCCGGCGTGACTACCGGCGACCTCAATAAAATCGCTCACGATGAGATGAAGCAGCGTGGCGTGGTTCCCTCGTTCTTGGGGTATCACGGCTACCCAGGGGTCCTGTGCACCTCGGTGAACGAGGAGATTGTGCACGGGATTCCCGGCAAGAAGGTGCTCAAACAGGGCGATATTATCGGCTTGGACTGTGGCGTGATTTACGAAGGTTGGCAGGCCGATTCGGCCATCACAGTGGGCGTGGGGGTAGTTTCGGCGCAAGCGACCAAGCTGATGGACGTGACGCGCGCCTCGATGGAGGCCGGCATTGCCGCAGCTCGAGGTGGCGCCCGTCTGAGCGATATCGGCCATGCGGTGCAGACGGTGGCGGAGGCCGCGGGGTACGGGGTCGTGCGTGAGTACGTTGGTCATGGCATTGGGCAGAAGCTGCACGAAGAGCCGCAGGTGCCGAACTTCGGCCAGCCCGGCCGGGGCATGGTGCTGAAGCCGGGTTTGTGCTTGGCCATCGAGCCCATGGTGAACGCCGGCGGCTGGCAGACCAAGGTGGGCGGCGATAACTGGACGGTGTTTACCGCCGACAAGAGCCTTTCAGCTCATTTTGAGCACACCATCGTGATTACTGAGGGTGCGCCTGAGATACTCACGGTAACGGAAGCGGCCGCATAGTCATAGGGTTAGTCGAGGTAACGTGCCAAAGAAAGAGTCTATCGAAGTCGAAGGAACCATCACAGAGTCGCTGCCGAACGCGATGTTTCGGGTGGAACTCCCGAACGGGCACGGGGTGCTCGCTCATGTATCCGGCAAGATTAGAATGAACTTCATTCGGATTCTGCCGGGTGATCGGGTGTTGGTGGAGCTTTCGCCTTACGACCTCGCACGGGGCCGCATTACATATCGGTTTAAGTAGCGCTTAGCGTCGGAGGACGCACGATGAAGGTCAGTACATCAGTCAAAGTTCGGTGTGAGAAGTGCAAGGTGATCCGCCGCCACGGGGTGGTCCGGATCATCTGCTCGAATCCTAAACACAAGCAGCGCCAGGGCTAGGCCAGGAGAGGCACATGGCACGTATTGCTGGGGTGGACATCCCAAACAACAAGCGAGTCGACATTTCGCTGCGGTACCTCTATGGTATCGGGCCGTCGAACGCATTGGTCGTCTGCAAGAAGACGCAGGTAGACCCTGCCAAAAAGGTGCGTGACCTTACCGAGGACGAACTCGGGCGGCTGCGTGAAGTGATCGACAAGGACTATCTGGTAGAGGGCGACTTGCGGCGGGAAGTCACCCAGAATATCCGCCGGCTGATTGAGATTGGCTCCTACCGTGGCCTGCGGCACCGCCGTGGCCTGCCGGTACGCGGGCAGCGGACACGGACCAACGCTCGCACGAAACGTGGCGCGCGCAAGACGGTAGCCGGCAAGCGCCGGGCCGGCAAGAAGTAACCGAGGACGGCAGCTAATGGCAGAACGCAAGCGACCGGTACGCCGCAGGGAACGGAAGTCTATTCCCGTGGGGCGCGCCTACATTTATTCGACGTTCAACAACACGGTGGTGACTCTCACCGATCCCAACGGCAACGCGGTGTCGTGGGCGAGCGCGGGCGTGGCAGGCTTCAAGGGCTCCCGCAAGAGTACGCCCTATGCCGCTCAGACCGCAGCGGAGCAGGCAGTGCGCAAGGCGCTGGAGCATGGCCTGCGTCAGGTGGACGTCTACGTGCGGGGTACGGGTAGTGGCCGCGAGGCTGCCATCCGGTCGCTGCAGCAGGCAGGTCTTGTGATCACGAGCATCCGTGACGTGACCCCAATTCCACATAACGGGTGCCGGCCGCCAAAGCGCCGGCGCGTCTAAGGGAAGGAACGTATGGCAAGGTATACCGACGCCGTCTGCCGGCTTTGCCGCCGGCAGGGGGAAAAGCTGTTCTTGAAGGGCGACCGCTGTTTCTCGCCCAAGTGCGGGGTTGAGCGCCGCCCAGCGCCTCCGGGGCAGCATGGTGCTCGCCGCCGGAAGGTATCGGAGCACGGGCTGCAACTGAAGGAAAAGCAGAAAGCACGACAGGTCTATGGCGTGTTGGAGCGGCAGTTCCGCCGCCATTACGCCGCCGCTAGCAATCGGCCCGGTGTGGTGGGCGAGAACTTGCTGCAGGAGCTGGAGCTTCGACTGGACAACGTGGTGTATCGGCTTGGCTTTGCCGACTCACGGTCACAAGCTCGCCAGACAGTCAACCACGGGCATATCACGGTGAACGGCCGCAAGGCTCGAACCCCCTCCATGCGTGCCAAAGTGGGCGACACCGTCAGTTGGGTGCCCAGCAGTCGCAAGGGCGAATTGTTCAAGATGGTCTCCGAGACCATCAAAGGCAAGGCCGTCGCCGACTGGTTGAACCTCGACATGGCCCAGATGAGTGGCAAGGTCGGCTCAGTACCGATGCGCGGACAGATTGACACCAAGCTGAATGAACAGGCAATCGTCGAGTTCTACTCACGCTAATCTACTTCGATCATGGCGTGCTCCATGAGTCTGGAACACGCTTTTCATGGCTATAAGAGGAGGCCCCATTTGGCTCAACTGGTGACTCCTGAGATCCGCTGCGAAGAACTGACCGACGAGTACGGCCGCTTTGTCGCTGAACCTCTGGAGGGTGGTTATGGTACCACCGTCGGCAATGCCCTGCGGCGCGTGCTGCTGAGCTCGCTCGAGGGTTCGGCGGTGACGTGGGTGCGTATCGAGGGCGTGCAGCATGAGTTTTCGACCATGCCGCACGTACGGGAAGATACCATCGAGTTCCTGTTGAATGTGAAGGACTTGCGCCTGCGGCCCCTGACGGATCGCCCTGGCCGCCTCTATCTAGAGGCAACTGGACCGGGCGAGGTGACCGGCGCGGACATCAAGCCCTCGGCGGATTATGAAGTGGTCAATCCTGAGGTTCATCTGGCGACCCTCGACTCCAGCGAAGCTCGGCTGTACGTGGAGTTCAACGTCGAGCAGGGCCGGGGCTATGAACCGGCTGCCCAAAGGATCGGCCTGCCGATCGGGGTGTTGCCACTCGATGCGATCTTCACGCCGGTGCGGCGGGTGAACTACCGGGTAGAACCCACCCGGGTGGGTCAGACGATTAACTACGACCGCTTGATTCTGGAAGTTTGGACGGATGGCACCATCTCGCCGACTTCTTCGGTGAACCAGAGCGCTGAGTTGCTGGTCGAGCAGGTCAGCCACTGGGCGAGCTTCGGGCGAGCCATCCCGCTGGCGCTCGGCGGTTCGATCCCGATCGACGGTGGTGGCGATTCCGCTGGGAATGTACCGATTGAAGAATTGAACTTGAGCGTGCGGGCCTACAACGCCCTGAAGCGCCACAACATCACCAGGGTGCGCGAGATTCTGACGATGAGCGATGAAGAGTTGCTGAGCATCCGGAACTTCGGCGACAAGTCGAAGCAGGAACTGCGCGAGGCGCTGAGCGCCCATGGCTATATGAAGCCGGGCGAGGACAACATATTCGAGGGCGACATTCCGGCGGGTGGTTACGTAGCCAGCCCCGGTGATGATGACGACGAGGATTAGGTAGGACTGCAGCATGCGACACGGCGTAGACGGACGAAAGTTTGGCCGGCATACCGACGAACGGTTGGCGATGTTCAGAAACATGGTGGCAGACCTGCTGCTGCACGAGAAGATCCGGACCACCGAGGCCAAGGCCAAGGAAACTAAGGGGATGGCGGAGCGCATTATCACGCTGGGCAAGCGGGGTGACATAGCAGCCCGGCGTTTGGCCATCGCTTCCCTTGGTCACCCTGACATTGTGGAGAAGGTGTTCAAGGACATCGCGCCCCGCTATGCGACCCGGCCCGGCGGCTATACCCGGATCATCAAGATCGGGTTTCGTAAGGGCGACGCTGCCCCCCTAGTGCAGCTTGAGCTGGTAGGACAAGAGGCGCCGCCGGCATAATGGCAGACCAGCAGGCCATGCGCCGTATAGCGCTGCGTGTTGAGTACGATGGCACCCGGTTCCACGGGTTCCAGATACAGCTACGCGCGCTCACGATCCAGGGCGTGCTTGAGGACGCCTTGCAAACGTTGCTGGGCCAGCCCACGCGAATTTATGGCGCGGGACGTACCGATACTGGTGTTCATGCGGTTGGCCAAGTGGCGACGTTTGTGACCACGGCGACGCATGATACCGGCACCTTCCAGCGGGCGCTGAACGCACGGCTTCCGGCTGACGTCGCGGTGACCGATGCCTGTGAAGTGGGGGTCGCGTTCGACGTCCGGCGGCATGCACGGCGGCGTTGGTACCGGTATGTGATGCTGAACCGTGAAGCGAGTTCGCCGCTGCTGCGGCATGCAACAGCCCTGGTTCGGGGTGGGCTCGACACTACGGCCATGGCGCAAGCGGCCGCTTTGCTGGTGGGGCAGCACGACCTCGCGAGCTTCAGCGGTACGCCAAGCAAGCCGACCACCACCGTACGGCGAGTGTTTGAAGCGCGAGTGACACAGATGGGACCCTTTGTGCTGTTTGACATGCACGCCGAGGCGTTTCTGCCCCAGCAGGTGCGGCGGACTGCCGGCGTGCTGTTGGAGATCGGTAAGGGCGCCTATGGGCTGGAGCAGGTGCGGCACTTGCTGGAGCAGCCGGTGCTGGGGGCAGCCGACCACGCGGCGCCGCCTCAAGGTCTGTACCTTATGAACGTGGAGTATCCTGATGGTGCGGTACACTTCTCGGTGCAGTCGACCGAGGAGCTTGTACCCTTTTCGCTGATAACGAAGTAGCACGGAGCCGGTTATGAAGACGTACAGTCCCAAAGCATCAGAACTACGACCCGGTTGGCGCGTCGTGGACGCCGACGGCCAGGTTCTCGGCCGTATGGCCAGCACGATTGCCCAGGTTCTTAAGGGCAAGATGAACCCGGCTTATGCGCACCACATGCTCACCGGAGACTTTGTGGTAGTGGTGAACGCCAGTAAGCTCGTGTTCTCGGGCAACAAGCTCCAGAACAAGTTCTACCACCGGCACTCGGGGTATCCGGGCGGCTACCGCAAGGTGCAGCTGGCCAAGGCCATGGACACGAACCCCGTGCGGGTTATCGAGCATGCAGTCAAGGGAATGCTGCCACACAACTCTCTGGGGCGCGATATGCTCCGGCGGTTGAAGGTGTACGCAGGGCCCACGCATCCGCACACCTCACAAATCGCCGCACAAGAGCAGAGCTAAGGCAAAGGCAGACATACATGGCAAATCAGCACTACTTCTATGCAGTTGGCCGCCGCAAAACCGCCGTGGCCCAGGTACGGTTGTTTCCCAACGGCAACGGCACGGTGATTGTCAACGGCAAGCCGCTGTCCGATATCCTGCCCCGGCCGTTGCACCAGCACGCTGTGATGAACCCTTTCGTGGCCACCGAAACCATGGGTAAGTACAACGTGACCATCAAGGCCTCGGGCGGGGGGCTCACCGGTTGGGCCGACGCCATCTGCATGGGTGTTGCTCGAGCGTTGGTGGTGTCGAATGAGGGCTTTCGGTTGCCGCTGCGGCGTCACGGCCTGTTGACCCGTGATGCCAGAGCGAAGGAGCGGAAGAAGTACGGTCTGAAGCGGGCCCGCAAGGCGCCGCAGTATACCAAGCGGTAACCGCCAACCACTAGGATCCAGAATGCCCGGGCCGAACGGCCCGGGCATTTCAGTGCATTACGTTCGCCGAAGCCTGGTTAGGGGGCGACGGTCCCCTGCCGCCCGTACTGATCCTGCAGGCGAACCACGTCGTCGAGTTGCGGTGTCGACACCTCGAAGAAGTCGCAGTCGCCGACCGCCACCAAGCGGTGGACGGAATGCGGCGGGATGTGGAAGCTGTCGCCCGGCTTCATGGCGCATTCCCCAGGCTTGCCGTTGTCGTCGTGGTACACCATCACTGCCTCGCCATGGTGCAGGTAGATGGTCTCATCCTTACGCTCGTGGTACTGCAGGCTCAGCGTCTGCCCGGCGGTGACGTGCAGCACTTTGCCCACGTACACCTCGGTCTTGGCGATGAGAAGCTCATAGCCCCAAGGCTTGTCGGTGCGCGGTGTGTCAATTCGTTCGAGCATGGCTATAGGCCTGCCAGCGCAACGCCGCTGTCCAGCAGTTCCTGCACCCGGTCCGGTGACGGGGCCTCGGAGTACACCCGTAGCACGGGCTCGGTACCCGAGAAGCGCACCAGCAGCCAGCTGTTGTCTGCCAGCGTGAACCGCACACCGTTGAGTGGAGTGGCGCCACCACCAAAGCGTTCCATGTTCGTCACATTGGTCCTCCCCAGAGTCGCCCGATCCTTCGCAACCCCCGCAATAATGGCTTCCCGGCGGTCGGCGGGGAACTGCAGGTCGCGGCGGTCGTAATAATGCGGCCCTACCACGTCGTACAGCGCGGCCAGCAGTTCGGTCGGCGTTTTGCCAGTCGCCACCATCAGGTCCAAGAAATACAGGCCCGCCACAATGCCGTCTCGTTCTGGGATGTGGCCGCGGAAGCCGTAACCGCCGCTCTCTTCTCCGCCCATCAGCGCATCATGCTCAATCATGGCTGGGCCGATGTACTTGAAGCCAACGTTGGTCTCGATGACCGGCACGTCGTAGCGCTCGCCGAGCCGGTAGATCATGCTGGAGGTGGTGATGCTCTTGATGAGCGGGCCTCGTAGCTGGCGGACCTCCAAGAGGTACCAGGCCAGCAGGGCGTGCACCTGGAGCTGGGTGACAAAGTCGCCGTTTTCGTCCACCACGCCAAGCCGGTCGGCGTCGCCATCGGTCGCCAGCCCCACCGCTGCACCCTGCTGCGGCACCGAGCGCATCAGCTTCGCGAGGTTGCGCGTAATGGGTTCGGGCGCGATGCCGGGGAAGGCCGGGTTGCGGTAGCCGTTCAGTTCGCCCACGGAAGTGACGCCGCCCTTTAGGAGCCGCCGGAAGTAGCCGGCCCCGGCGCCATACATGGAGTCGACCTTGATGATCAGGCCGGCGCTGCGCAGGTTCTCCAACCGCTGTTCGCCCAGAAGGTCACGGACTCGAGCATCGTAAGCTGGTATTGGGTTCACCATCTCCACTTGGCCCAGGGCCTTCGCCGCATGGAGCGAGCGTTGCTCGACATGGCGGGTGCGGGCTAACTCTGGCAGGTAGGCCTCAACGGCATCCACCATCTCTTGGGGGGCGCTGCTAGAGTCTGCGGTCTTAATCTTGAAGCCGTTGTAGGCAGCGGGGTTGTGACTCGACGTAATGATGACTGCGCCATCGGCCTGCACCGACTGGATGGTGTAGCTTACCACCGGCGTGGGAGCAGCTCGGTCGCACAGGTACACCTTGAGGCCGTTTCCGGTGAGGACCTCGGTCGTCGCTACGGCGAAGTCCTCGGAACGAAACCGAGTGTCGTAGCCAACCACGATGCCCTGCTGCCCCAGGCCCACTGCCTTGAGGTGCATGCAGAGTGCTTGGGTGCAGAGCCGCACGTTCTCGAAGGTGTAGTCCTCGCCGATCAGGGCGCGCCAGCCGTCAGTGCCGAACTTGATGGGGAGCGTTGCCGCTGCCGTGGTGGTCATAGATGCGATTCCCGCCGTCCTGCTTGTTAGCTAGGCTGGAGTTCTTTGCTGGCCTCCAGCAGGTCCTTTACGGTGTCCACGGTGCGCCAATACGCATCACTCTTGTACCCATATAGCCTGCCCTGTGCCGCCAATTGCGGGAAGGTGGAGTCCTCATGGTCGCCCTTATCAGGGAACAGGGCGAATACTGGACGCGAGAAGACGTACACACCGGCATTGAGCCAGTGCGGCAGCAGGGGCTTCTCTTCAAAACCTGATATTTGCCCGTTCTCTTGCAGCGTCGCAATACCGTAAGGGCTCCGCAGCCGGGTGAGCATTACCGTTGCCAGCGCGTTGTTCGCTCTATGGAACTCGATCATCAAGGCAAGCCGCTGGTCGTTGATGTTGTCGCCGTTCGCACCGATGATCAGATCTTCCGACGCCGGCAGCATAGTGAACCCCATTTTGAGTGCGCCACCCCGGCCCATCGGCTGGTCTTCGAAACCGTATTCGATCCGCAGGCCAAACTCAGCCCCGTCTTTGAAATAATCGGTGATGACCTCGGCTTTGTAACCGCAGAGGATAATCACGTTGGTCACGCCGTTATCGCGCAGCCAGCCCATCTGGTACTCCAGCAGCGGCTTACCGTTCACTTCCACCATGCCCTTGGGGCGGTTCTCGGTATACGGGCGCAAACGTTGCCCCTCACCGCCGGCGACAATCAGTGCGTACATAAGGCTACGGAAGCTCTCTCTTTCGAACAAAAGATGTGCCCAGATGAGGGCGGGCAGGGGGATTAAGCGTGGGGAACCGTCACACGAGAACGCCAGTATTCTAACACGTCACTTAGCGACCGCTCTAACGGGGTCTCGGCCACCCAGCCCGTGGCGGCCCGCAGCCGGCCAATGTCGGCGTAGATGCACGGGGCGTCGATCGGTCGATACCTTGCGGGATCCTGCGCCACGGTAATCGGTACGACGCTCATTGACAGCAGCGTGTCGAGGATGTGTTGCACGGTGACGGCCCGGCCACTGCCCACGTTGTAGGCCGCCCCCGCCTCGCCCTTGAGCATGAGCCAGTAGTAGGCCCGCACCACATCCCGCACATCGCTGAAATCTCGCTGTGCGGTCAAGTTGCCAACCGCCATGGCCGGGGGCCGAACGCCGGCCTCCGCTTCCGCAATCTGCTTGGCGAAATCCGAGGTCACGAAGCCTGGCGCCTGACCGGGGCCGATGTGGTTAAAGGCTCGGGTACGGATAACCGGCAGCTTGTGGCTAGCGAAGTACTGGTAGCCCATCAGATCCTGCGCCGCCTTGCTGACAGCGTAGGGGCTGGACGGGCGCAACGGAGCGTCCTCGGCAATGGGGACACTATCGGGAATGCCATAGATCTCGGCGGTGCTGGCGATGAGAACCCTCGGGGACGCCCCCAGTTTGCGTAAGGCCTCCAACAGGTGGAGTTGCCCCAGCACGTTGGAGGCGATGGTCTCTTCCGGATCGCTCCAAGACTGGCCGACGGAGGCTTGTGCGGCGAGGTGAAACACGACGTCAGGCGCAGCGGCCGCCAGCGCTGCCTGCACCGCAGGGGCGTCCAGCAGGTCGACCTCGTACTGACGAACGAGGACGCTCATGGGGCCCACGAGCTGGGCGTTACCCGGCCGGACGGTCCCATGTACCTCGACGTTTTGGGTAAGCAAGAAGTAGGCTAGGTGATTCCCAGCAAAGCCGCCTAGCCCGGTAACAAAAGCTCGCAGTGTAGGCTCCTCTCAGTCACTATACAGCACGAGGCCCGCCAATCGGCGGGCCTCGGTTCGCTTTCTACGAAACAGAGTCTTACAAGCGCTGGGTGTCTACTTGAAGGCTTCGGCCCGCAGGATGTCGGCCTTGTCGGTGCGCTCCCACGGCGCATCGATGTCGGTGCGGCCGAAGTGACCGTAGGCAGCGGTAGCCTGGTAGATGGGGCGCCGCAGGTTCAAGTGCTGGATGATGGCGGCGGGCCGCAGGTCGAAGTGCTTCTGGATGAGCTGCTCGATCAGGCGCTCGTCGACCTTGGCGGTGCCGAAAGACTCCAGCGAGACCGAAGTGGGCCGAGCCACGCCAATCGCGTACGAGAGCTGCACCTCGACCCGGTCGGCCAGGCCGGCCGCGACGACGTTCTTGGCCACATAGCGAGCCGCATATGCGCCCGAGCGGTCTACCTTTGTCGGATCCTTGCCCGAGAAGGCGCCGCCGCCGTGACGGCCCACACCACCGTAGGTGTCCACGATGATCTTGCGGCCGGTCAGCCCGGCGTCGCCCATTGGCCCGCCGACCACGAAGCGGCCGGTGGCATTCACGTAGTACTTGGTGTTCGCATCCAGGTACTTGGCCGGGATGACGGCTTTGATGACGTGCTCGATGACATCCTCGCGGATCTTCTCGCTGCTGACGTCTTCGCTATGCTGCGTGGCGATGACCACGGTGTCGACCCGCTTGGGCTTGCCGTACTCGTACTCCACGGTTACCTGGCTCTTGCCGTCCGGCCGCAGATAGGTCAGTGCGCCGGTCTTGCGCAACGAGGCCAGCTTGCGGGTCAGCCCGTGCGCCAAGCTGATGGTCAGCGGGTAGAGTTCATCGGTCTCGTTGCAGGCAAAGCCCACCATCATGCCCTGGTCGCCGGCGCCCAAGCGCTCCAAGTCATCGGTGCCAGCGCTGCCGCGCACTTCCAGCGCCTGGTCAACGCCCATCGCGATGTCCGGCGACTGCTTGTTGATGATGACCAGTACACCGCACTGATCGGCGTCGAAGCCCATGGAGCCATCGGTGTAACCGATCTTGCGGACCGTGTCCCGGATGATGGCCGGGTAGTCGATGCTGCCCTTGAAGGTAATCTCGCCGCACACGCCGATCAAACCGGTCGTAGTGAACGTCTCGCATGCCACCCGGCCAAACGGGTCCTGGGCCAGAATGGCGTCCAGGATCGCATCGGAAACCTGGTCGCACATCTTGTCGGGGTGTCCCTCGGTCACCGACTCTGAAGTGAACATCAGAGACGGCGAAGTCATAAATGTTGTGCTCACGAAACGCTACTCCTTGGGAGCTTTAGTGAAGAATCCTAACGCATGCCGCCGCGCGGACGTGAAGGCACATCCGTCATAGTAACTTATCCTAGCGTGCTTTGCGGGAGAGTGAATCGGGTCACGCCCCAACACTTCGCTATCCCATTAGCCAGTACATTAGCTGCGCGCCCAAGCGGTCGGCCCAGTTCCGGCCCTTCCAGAACACCCAGCCTTCGCCGACCTCTCCGACCGAACCGAACCCCAGGCGTTGGTAGGAGTGCACCGCGGGCGCATTGCCGGGGTCGACGTTTAGCACCACGTCCTGCACGCTTTCCAGCAGTGTACTGGTCACGGAACTCACGCATTGGGTGGCATAACCACGCCCGCGGTGACGGGGATGCGTGAGGACGTTGGCCACCACCGCGATGCCGTGGCCGGGGCGGAACAGCTGGGTGCCGGCCACCGATACAAGCTGGGTGCCGTTCCACATGCCGTAATACACCCCGCCGTTCAGGTAGTCGCGGGTGATGCGAGCCCCAGAATCGGTGCGGTACAGCGCGTTAACGGCCACGATATTGCTTCCGGTGAGGCGCACCGGCCCGGCAATGGCCTGGCTTGCCTCAGGGTGCGGGGTGGTCGCCAACGCGAAGTTGTTGCGGTTCACCTGCATGCGAATCAAGCGCTGCAGCGCGCGCAGCATAAAATGCTCACGAACCACACCCTCGGCGTGCTGCGGAAACAGCAGGAACGCGTAGCGCGGCGGCGACACCTGGCTCAGCAGCGCCTTGACGTTGGCCTCGTCGCCCTGCACGTAGAGGTTGGCCCCCGGTGACCCCTCTACCCAGAACATCAGGCCCGGTTCTTGACCGGTTGAACTGACGAACCAGTGGGTGTGGTCGAGATACCGCTCCTCCAGGTAGCCGTAAACCGGCGCCGCCAAGGATCGCTGGTGGTCGAGCACCCGGCGTACCTCTTCCCGATCAGAGGTGCGCCGCACTTGAGACGCCGGGCGCGAGGTGAGACTCAGCGGCGAAGAGTCGCTCATCGCCAGGGTCGGTACAGACCCATTTGCTGCAGCGTCAGGGTAACGCTCTCGTGCACGGCCTTCCCCGTGGTGCACACCACCACATGGCGGTCTGCCGGCACCTCCGACAACGGTTCGAAGGCATCGCGCTCCCGCAAGTAGATCTCCCAGCGGCCGTCAGACACTGACTGTCCGCGCTGCTCGCGACGAGACAGCCGCTCCCGTAGGTCGCTCTCGTCTGCCACGCACTCCACCACCCAGAGGCTGGCCCCGAACGCAGCGGCGAGGCGTGCCGCAGCCTCGCGGTGTTCGCGCCGGCCAAAGGTCGCATCCAGTACCACCGAGCGTCCTTCTTCGAGGAACTGCCGGCCTTGGCGGAAGACTTCCTGGTAGGTGCGTGCCGAGAACTCAGGCGTGTACAATCCGCTCTCGAACGCGTCATAATGGCGCTCCGTAGGGCGCGCTCCGGTAAGCTGCTTGCGCACGGCATCGGTGGCGATGAGGCCCATGCCGGCTTCGTTGGCCACATGGCGGGCCACGGTGCTCTTCCCGGTGCCGGTCATGCCGCCGCAGATAACCAGCCTGGGTTGCGCGGGACGTTGAATATACCGATACCCCAAGTTGAAATAGCCGCGCGCGCGCAGCGTAATGGCGTCCCGCTCGCCGTCTGGCGTCGCCGGGTCATCCAGGCGGAAGCTCTCGACCTTACCGCGTACCACGGCCCGGTAGGTTTTATAGAAATCGAGCAGTTGCTGCGTCTCGCGGTCGCCGGTCTCTTCCACCCACGTCTCAACCAGCACCCGAGAGAGGTCGTGCCGTCCGTGGGCGTCCAGATCCATGGCCAGAAACCCGATGTCAGCCGCAACGTCGCAGCAACGGTAGGCATCGTTGAACTCGATGCAGTCGATGATGCGGATGCCTTCCGGGGTAAAGAACACCTGCGCCGCGTGCAGGTCGCCATGGTTGTCGCGCACCCGGCCGTCCGCTGCCCGCTGCCGCAACAAAGGTGCCTGCTCCTTCAGAAACGCCTCGCTCCAGTCACGCAACTCATGCCACTGGTACTGCAGGATGGTGCGCCGTCCATAGCGCTTAGTTTGGCTGAAGTTCTCGCGCACTTGACGGGTGATGGCCTGTACGCCGCCGTGCACGCTGATGGCGGTGCCGGTTTCAGCGCTCTTGTGCAAGCGAGCGACCAGCATCGCGAGTTCACGCACCATGTCCTCGGTGACGCGATTGCTCTGCAGCAACTCCGTCATCGAGGCTTCTTGAGGCAGGCGGCGCATCTTCAACGTATGTTCCACCACCCGTCCGGCCCCGGCGACGCGAATTGCCCCGTCGTGGTCCTGCCGGATCTGCAGCACATCCAGGTAGACCTGCGGCGCTATCCGGCGGTTGAGTTCGAGTTCCCGTTGGCAGAAGTGGCGACGCTTTTCGAACGTGGTGAAGTCGAGAAAACCGAAGTCCAGCGGTTTCTTCACCTTGTACACGAACTCCGGCGTGAAGAAGAGGTGGGAGATGTGCGTCTGGATGTGTTCGACTAAGGCCGGCCGCTCAGGGTAGGCATCTGGGCTTGCGAGCGCTGCAATAATGGCGTGATAGCTGCTCATGCGTGCCGTCCCGCGCTGACGTGGGACGCCTGCTCCCCGCGAAGTGAAGCCGCCACCTGCTGCGTTAAGCTGAGGACGAACTCAGCCTGACTTATCGCGAGCCGGCCGAGCCCGCAACTTGGTGTGATCAGTGCTCGGCTCCACAGCAAAGCGGGCGGCACCCCTTCCCGTTCGAGTACCCGCCAGATGCTCCGCAGCTTGCTACTCAACAACGTAGCGTTCTGGTGCTGAAGCAGGCCTGCTTCGCTCGGCACGATACCCCAGGCTAGCCAGCCCCCCCGTCGCAGGAAGTCGGCAACGGCCGGTGCAGGCAGATCGGCTCCATAGCGATAGGCGTCGAGACTGATGACGTCGACCGGGAGCGACGACAGGAACCGGAGGTCCGGAACGTCACAGGTGTGGATGCCAACCGGGCCCTTGACTGCCGACAACACTTCACCCAGGAGCGAGCGACAGCGGCCGGGGCCCAGCCGGGCGTCGCGCAGCCCGCGTGCCAGGTCGGGCTCATCCAGAAACAGCACACCGTCGCCGAGGGCCGCCTCCTGCACTGCAGCAGAGCATGCTACGAAGCCAGCCACGGCATCGCAGGCATCAGGGTCGTCCGCAGCGCTGCCGCCATCCGTCAGCCGGCAGTTGAGCGAGAGCGTGACAGGGCCGGCGATCTGCCCCTTCAGCGCAACATCTGGCGAGGCCGCCGACTTCAGGCAAGCAAGGCCATCCGGCAGTTTTGGCGTTGCCTTAGCGACAAGCTTTTCGCTGAAGCCTGCCGGCAACGTGACCTGACCTTGAGGGCCGACGGCCAAGCCTGGCACGCCAGCCAAGGCTTGCGCCAGCATTCCGTTGCTGGGGGCGCCCTGTACCAGTTGTGGCCACGCCGGTATGTGCTGGCACGCCAGAATGCTGGGCAGCGCGCCCGTCACCGATGGGTGAGGCATGCTGCCAATGGCGGTTACCGCCAGCGGGCGAAGGATCTCCGAACTGGTACGCATGATGTCATAGCCGGAAACCCAGGCTATATGTACTTCCCCATGATGAGCTGGAGCCGTTCCTTGGTCTCGGCGGGAATCATCGCCCTGTCGGTGATGATCGCGCTGGCAAGCGCGGCGCCGCACCCGCAATCGCGCCTGGCCGGCAGATTCCCCACGATGCTTCTGACGATCTGCTTGGACGTTTCCACGTTCTTGAGGAGGTTGGCGATGATCATCTCGACGGTCACGTCCTCCTCACTCTCGTGCCAGCAGTCGTAGTCTGTGGCGCAGGCGATGGTGGCGTAGCAGAGCTCGGCTTCCCGAGCCAGCTTTGCCTCGGGCAGTGCGGTCATGCCGATGACGCTGGCGCCCCAAGACCGGTAGAGGTTGGATTCGGCCCGTGTCGAGAACAGCGGGCCCTCCATCACGACGTACGTGCCGCCCTTGTGTACCGAGACACCCGTCTTGAGCGCCGCGTGATATAGCTGTTCGGAGAGCGCAGGGCAGAAGGGATCGGCGAACCCCACATGAGCCACCACGCCATTGTCGAAGAACGAGTTCACTCGGCTCTTGGTGCGATCGATGATCTGGTCGGGGATCACGAGGTCGAGCGGGTGTATCTCCTCACGCAGGCTGCCGACCGCACTCACCGAGATGATCTGTTCTACGCCCAGCGACTTGAGTGCCCAGATGTTGGCGCGCGCCGGCAACTCGGTGGGGGAAAGCCGATGTCCCCGGCCGTGGCGTGGCAGGAATGCAATTGAGGTATCGCCGATCTTGCCGACGCCAATCACGTCGCTGGGGGCGCCGAAGGGCGTGTCCACCCTCACTTCCTGCACTTCCGTCAGGCCCTCCATCTGATAGAGCCCGCTACCGCCAATTATCCCGATACGCGCTTCAGCCATGAACCCCTCCCGAGCTGTTGGTGTCTGGGCTACCCGCGGTCACCACATAGGTGCCGGCAATCTTGTCGTGCCACGTCTGGTGGCGCCGATCGGCAAAGGCCCACAGGTACCCCAGGTAGCATACAAGCTTGGAAAAGAACTTACCGATGATCTCGCGCATAAATGCCCGGCGCAGTCCTGGGTGCCGTCCCTGCGCATCAACGACCCAGATGCCCAGGAGCGCCTTGCCCGGTGTTTGCCCCCGCAGGCCGGTGAAAGCCACCCAATAGGTGACGTGCATGATCACCAATCCGCCAAGGATGGTCAGCAATGTGACGGCGATCCCCAGCTTGAACGGGCCCTCCAGCTCGGGCGATATGCCGCCCGCCATCAATGCCACCGCCAACAGCGCGGCGGCGGTGCCCCCACCGGTGAGCACCAGCCATAGGCACGACACCGCGATGAGGATGATTGCGTCGGCGAACAGCGCCGCCGCCCGCCGCCAGAGGGGCGCGGGCGCGAGGCTATCGAGGGAGGGCGACATAGGGAGTGGTGTTTCCGTATCGGACTGTCTGGGAGGGGCAAGCACGCCGCCGCGCTTGCTTACTGTGGAGAGCGTACCACCTTTGGCAAGTTCTGCTCATACGGTGGGTACACCAGCCCCGCGTCGGTGATGATGGCAGTCACATAGCGCGCCGGCGTAATGTCGAACGCCGGGTTCGCTACTTGCACACCCACCGCTGCCACTCGGGTCCCTCCGATGGTGGTGACCTCGTCCGGCTCGCGCTCTTCGATGGGAATGACGTCACCGTTGGGTAGGCAGAGGTCAATGGTACTGACGGGGGCGGCCACATAGAAGGGGACCCCGTTCTCTTTGGCCAGTACGGCCACGCTGTAGGTCCCCACCTTGTTGGCCACGTCGCCGTTCGCCGCGATGCGGTCGGCCCCCACCACCACGCAGGCTATCACGCCCTTGTGCAAGAAGTAGCCGGCCATGCTGTCGGTGAGCAGGGTGGTCGGAATGCCGTCTGCTACCAGTTCCCAGGCAGTCAGGCGGGCGCCTTGCAGCAGCGGCCGGGTCTCGTCGGCATAGACGCGAATGTTCTTCCCGGACTCCACCGCCGACCGGATGACGCCCAGCGCGGTGCCGTAGCCGGCGGTGGCGAGCGCTCCCGCGTTGCAGTGCGTCAGCACGATGCCGTCGTTGGGTAGCAATGGCGCACCGAAGGCTCCGAGCCGGCGGTTGGCCGCCACATCCTCCTGCAGCATGCACTGCGCTTCGGCCACCAAGAATTGACGCTGCTGCTCGACGGTCTTGCAGCGCTGCGCCGCCAGGCGAGACAACAGTTCGTGAACTCCCCAAGAAAGGTTGACCGCGGTGGGGCGGGCGTCGGCGATGGCCATTGCGAGCGGGCGGAGCTGCGCTGCGAATCCCGCCGGCTCCTCACTGGCGATGCTGAGACCGGCCAGTGCCACACCCATCGCGCCAGCGACGCCTAAGACCGGGGCCCCGCGGATCTGCATCGCCTGGATCGCCTGGATCAGGTCATCGGTGGTGTAGAGGGCGCTGTAGACCGTCTCCAGTGGCAAGCGGGTCTGATCGAGGATGACAACGTGGCCGTCGACCCATTGGATGGTATGCACGCTTCCGCTCTGCACCATGGCGTTAAGCCTCCGTTAAGGTACCCAAGCCGCAGTCTAGGAGGCCCAGAGCCCCAGTGTCAACGTGGCGAGGGTTCAGAAATCGGGGTGCAATCAGATCAGCTCCACCGGCGTTTCCGTGTAGGTACGCGCGGCCAAAGCTCACCTTCGGCCCAATTCACTCAACCGGGCTACCGTCGCCCGCAGTGCGGTCATGGTGTATGGCTTGGGGATCACAGCGTCTACGCCTTTGCTGACGAGCTCCACATCCTCCAACATCACGCCCCACCCGGTGACCAAGCCGGTGCAGATGCCGGGCTGCAGTTCCCGGGCAGCGGCAAGGATATCCCAGCCCGACACTTCGGGCATACCCAGGTCGGTCAGCACCACGTCATAGGGTGCGGTTGCAACCTGTTCCAGCGCCGCGGCTCCGCCATGGCACACCGTCACCTTGTGACCGTCCAAAGCTAGCATGTGCTGGAGCATGTCGGCCAGCCGGGCATCATCGTCGGCCACGAGAATCCGCAGCGCTCGTGAGGGTCCGGGCTCGATCACTGGAGTGGGCTTGGCGGGCAGATTGCGCGCCTTCGGTAGCCGGATGGTGGCTTTAGTGCCCTTACCCTGGCATTCAGCAAGATATTGACCAGCACTTCCCGCAGCTCCGATGGTACGCCGGCTACCGACGATGATGCCCGCAGCTCCTTGCGAATCTGCACCGAGATCCCGTCGCGTTCGCTCTGGTCTTTCCAGCGGGGGGGCGCACACGCCTACGGCGTCGAGCACAATCTGGCTAAGGTCAGCCGGCACCACGTCTTCGCCACGGCTGGTTTTTGAGAAGTTCTGAATGCGGCGCACCGTGGCCGCGCCATCCGCCGCCGCCTGAGCAATCAGGTGAAGGCCGCGCTCCATGTGGGCGTCGGGTGCGGTTGCCAGCAGCAGTTCCACCTGCCCCAACACGCCAGCGAGGGTGTTGTTGAACTCGTGGGCTGTGCCGCTTGCCATTTTGCCCAAGGCCCGCAAGTGTTCGGTTTGGAGTAGCTTGTCTTGCAGGTCGCGCGAGAGCGTGACGTCTTTGGCGAACTCCACCAGGTCAACCACCTCCCCATCTTCGTTCTGGATGGGAAACAACGAAACGAGGTAGACCCCGTTGTCCACGGCACTGCGAACCTCTACCTCAGACGCTGCGCCCAACGCGACTACGTTATCCAGCGGGCAGCCCTGGCAGGGCTCGGCCAGACCATAAAGCGCCTCATCGCAGGGCCGGTTCACCGCCTCACCGGGGCGCATGCCACGCTCTTGCAGAAACCCCTTGTTCACCCGGCGCACGCTGCGTTGCGGCGAGATGACGGCCAAGGTGTCGGTGATGGCGTCGAAGCTGTGTTCCCAGTCACGCTTCGCTCGCTCGACCATTTCGAACAACTGTACATAACGGAAGGCCAACGCAACCGAGGCTGAAAGCTCTCGGAGGGTCGCCAGGTTTCTTTCGCTGAAGCCTGCCGCAGTGGCCGAAGCTACCGCCAGCGCCGCTATGGTTTGGTGGCCCAAGCGAACCGGTATCACGACCAGAGGATGATCAGTTAACCCGTTCGACTGGTCAGGCGTGATGTAGGTCAACGGCAGCGCGGGATCGATCGCGTTCAGGAGTGGTTCTACGCTGGAAATTAACGGTGGCTGCATGCCTCCGCCGCGATCAATCCACACCTCCAGCGAGGTTCGCTGACGTTCGGGCATGCCGATGTCCGGAACATCAGGCGCGAGCCGGGTTACACCCACCCAGACCGCAGGTACCAAACGGGGCACCCAGCGGGCAACCACTTCGAACATCTCGTCGAACGACAGCTTGTTGCCAAGGTCTTGGGTAAGTGATTCCAGGTGCTGGTACAGAATGCGCTCGCCATTGCTGTACCAGGCTTGCTGCAGCGCCTTCACGTGATAGGCGGCTGCCTGGCTTACTTCTACGCACGTCAAGAAGTCTTGCAGGGTGTAGGTATGCCGCCGCTCCCCGGTCAGAATGATGAGCCCGTGAGCCGGTTGGCCAGCGTGGGCGAGAGGGACGACCAATACGCCTTCCCCCGAACTCTCG
Source organism: Dehalococcoidia bacterium (assembly GCA_009692935.1). Taxonomy (GTDB): domain Bacteria; phylum Chloroflexota; class Dehalococcoidia; order SHYD01; family SHYD01; genus SHYE01. The sequence goes on from SHYE01000013.1 coordinate 19,211, forward strand.
TCGGACGAAAGGTAGATCAGGTACCACCCGGTCCCGCTCAGCAAACGTCGTTAAGACCTTGATACGGCAATCACGCGTCGTGCAAAGGTGTCAGCGTATCGCGGCGAGTCCTTGGCGATATGCGCTGCCACCGCCAACAGCTCTCCTCGAGCTTGGTCGGACCAGATTACTCGATGAGCCACGGTGCAAGTTGGCGTTCGAGCTCTTCTTGCGTGACAACTCTGCCCGCAGCGACGTCCGCCATCCCCTTCGCCACCTTTTCTTGCACGTAGATGTGGTACAGGATGTCCTCGTAACCCACGTCGTCGGGCAACTCATCCAGGAGCCTGCGAACGCTGTCTTTCGCGGTGGTCATTGAGCGCTGCCTTTCTACGGTCATTTGTCGCCACTATACCGCGGCGCCCGGGTCCGATCTCCGGCGCGCAGCACGATGGGGATGGGCGTAGTGTTGGTGCGCCACGGGTCGGTGGTGCGGTAGCCCGGCCGCCGGGAGTCGGTGTGCACCAACGGCGGCTCACCGTTGGCGATGACCACGGCATTGCCAATGGCGTCGTGCCCGGTGACAATGCGGCGGATGTGCGGTTCAGGCATCAGTCGAATCCCTTCGGCAGTACGTTGCGCATGGTATAAGGGCCGAGGGCACCGAAGTATGCCGAGTTCAATATCGCAAACATGCATTAGGTTTCGGAGAGCGCGCCTCAAGCGAAGAGCAGGCGGCCTCTGGGCTCCGGGATGGGGCGGCCAAGTTCCGTAGCGGTCTCGATCCACTCCTGGGCTACGACTTGCACATTCTGCAGCGCCTCGGCGTACGTACCGCCTCCGCTGCGCACCCCGGTAGTTCAGGCACCTCAGCAACGTAGGCACCGTCGTCATAGCTCCAATAGATGATGACTTCGTACTTCATTAGCGTTCTCCTAGCGAGGGATGCCGGAGAAACAGCCCTCGGACCCCTGGCTCCTACTCCTCCTCATCCTCCGCCGTCGGGCCCGTGGTCATCTTGGCCTGAGCCACGGCCGAGTTCGCCTTGATCTGGGCCTCGATCTCTTGCGCCATGTCGTGGTGCTGCACCAGGAACTCGCGCGTGTTCTCCCGCCCTTGGCCTAGGCGAGTCTCGCCGTAGCTGAAGAATGCCCCAGCCTTTTTCACGATGCCCAGCTCCACGCCCAAGTCGATGATGTCGCTCTCGCGGCTGATGCCGTGGTTGAACAGAATCTCGAACTCGGCGGTGCGGAACGGCGGCGCGACCTTGTTCTTCACAATGCGGGCCTTCACCCGATTACCGATGATGACGGTGCCCTGCTTCAAGCTTTCGGTACGCCGGATCTCGATGCGGGTGGAGCTGTAGAACTTCAGAGCGCGCCCACCAGGGGTCACCTCGGGGTTGCCGAACACCACGCCCACCTTCTCTCGTAACTGATTGATGAAGATGGCGGCGGTATTGGTCTTGCTGATCGCGCCGGTGAGTTTGCGCAAGGCCTGCGACATCAGACGAGCCTGCAAACCCATCTGCGGGTCGCCCATGTCGCCTTCGAGTTCTGCCCTGGGCACTAGGGCGGCTACGCTGTCCACCACCACGGCGTCGATGGCGCCGGAGCGGATCATCGCCTCACAGATTTCCAGCGCTTGCTCGCCGGTGTCGGGCTGGCTGATGTAAAGCTCGTCGATGTTCACGCCGCACTTCACGGCATAGCT
>SHYE01000014.1 GCA_009692935.1 Dehalococcoidia bacterium
AAGTCCTCAGGCGCGACCAGAGCCGCGATCGCCTTGCCGTGGCGCTCAATCATGATGGGCAAACCGTCGGCAGCCACGGAGGCCAAGAGTTCAGAGAGCTTGACTTTGGCCTCCGTGGCGGGAATTCGTTTCATGTCATCACCGGTCAAACTAGTCAATCTAACTATACTACCGCCAGCCAGGCCGAAAGGCTGGAAGCAGTAGCCCCAGCCCCTCCTGTCACGCCTGCTCGCCTACGGCTACTTCAGCTTGGCGGCTACCCGCGGGTACACCCGCTTCGCATTGTCCTCGAACAGCTTCTGGCGGTCGGCGTCCGTCAGCCAGTCGATCGCGTCGATGAACTTCTTGGTGTTGTCGTACCAATCGCCAGTCTGTGGATCCTTGCTTCGGATCGCGCCTATCATCTCGGTGGCGAACATCACGTTGTCCACCCCCACGGCCTTCAGCAGCACTTCCATGCCTGGCTGATAGTACACACAGCTATCGAAGAACACGTTCTTCAGCAGCAGGTCGCTCAACTCGCCACGCCCCATGTCGTGGGCAATGCCCCGATAGCGGCTCCAGTGGTAGGGCACCGCGCCGCCGCCGTGCGGAATCACGAACCGTAGCGTGGGGAAGTCTTTCAGCATCTGCGGCCGCTCGATGAGCTGCATGATGGCCGTGGTGTCGCCGTTGATGTAGTGCGCCCCGGTGTACTGAAAGTTGGGGTTGCAGCTTGCGCTCACGTGGATCATCGCGGGCACGTCCAGCTCCACCATCTTCTCGTAGAAGGGGTACCAGTAGCGGTCGGTGATGGGCGGGTCAGTCCAATAGCCGCCGCTCGGGTCGGGGTTTAGGTTGCAGGCCACAAACCCGAATTCGTTCACGCAGCGCTCCAGCTCCGCAATGCAGTTCGCCGGCGAGATGCCGGGCGTCTGCGGAAGCTGGCACACGCCAATGAAGTTCTGCGGGAACATGGTGACCACGCGGTGGATCAGCTCGTTGCAGGTCTCCGCCCAGTAACGGCTGGTCAGCTCGTTGCCGAAGTGGTGGCCCATGCCGCCCGCCAGCGGCGAGAACAGCGTGACATCGCAGCCGCGCTCCTTCTGCCCGACAATCTGTCCTTGAACACTGTCGCGAATCTGGTCGTCAGATACGTTCAGCCGGCCCTTTTGCGGATTATTCAATTGGCCGACCTGCGAGCCACGATACGCCATCAAACCCTCAGGGGATGTGGTGTAGTGGCCGTGGATGTCGATGATCATCAGTCCTCCCAGCAAGGTGCTAGTGGTGCGATGCACGTAGTGTGGCGTGGATCGGCTCGCGGCCTTCGGATGCGCGTGAGGGTTCCCTCCGCCCACCCATGGGACTTCTTAAGAGCCGAGGGGGCTCCCCCGCGACTCCCGCCAGCAGGGGCGGCCGCCCGCTCTGGGCTCTCCCGCCTTCGTCGAACACCACCGTACATGCGTCGCACCGCTAGGGAGATGATACACCGAAGCCCGGCGGTAGCACCGCCGGGCTTCGGTCATCGCGTCGCTTTCGGGCTAGCCCAGCGCCTTCTTCAACCGCGGATATACGACCTTAGCGTTGTCCTCGTACACCAGCTTCTGATCGGCCGCCGAGAGATTCAGCGCGTCCAGATACTGCTTGGTGTCGTCGAAGTGGCGGCCGGTCTTCGGGTCCTTGCTGCGCACGGCACCGATCATCTCCGAGGCGAACAGGATGTTCTTGGTGGGCACGCTCTTGAACAGCGTCTCGATGCCGGGCTGGTGGTACACGCAGGTATCGAAGTAGATGTTGTTCATCAGAAAGTCGTCCAGCTCGCCCCGGCCCATATCCAGCGCGATGCCACGATAGCGGCCCCAGTGGTAGGGGATGGCGCCGCCGCCGTGGGGAATGACGAATTTCAGCGTGGGGAAGTCCTTGAACAGTTGTGGGTCCTGAATGCACTGCATGAACACGCTGGTATCGCCGTTGATGTAGTGCGCGCCGGTGCCGTGGAAGTTCGGGTTGCAGCTCGCGCTCACGTGGATCATGGCGGGCACGCCCAGCTCCACCATCTTCTCGTACAGCGGGTACCAGTAGCGGTCGGTCACCGGCGGGTCGGTCCAGTAGCCGCCGCTGGGGTCGGGGTTCAGGTTGCAGGCCACGAACCCGTACTGGTTCACGCAGCGCTCCAGTTCGGCGGCGCAGTTGGCCGGCGACACCCCCGGCGATTGCGGCAGTTGGCACACGCCGATGAAGTTCTTCGGGAACATCTCGACCACCCGCACGATCAGCTCGTTGACCGTCTCGGTCCAGTACTTGCTGATCATCGCGTTGCCGAAATGGTGCCCCATGCCGCCGGCGGTCGGCGAAAACAGGGCGAGGTCGGTGCCGCGGTCGTTCTGCAGCTTGAGCTGGCCGTCGATGATGCTCTTCTTGATTTCGTCGTCGGTAATGTCGGGTTTGCCCTTGCTTGGCCGGCCCAGCTGGCCGACTTGGCCGCCGCGGTAGGCCTGCAGGCCACGCGGTGCGGTGGTGTAGTGCCCGTGAACGTCGATGATCACGTATGTTCTCCTTGGATTCAGGTGTTGGGTGGATGATACCGGAAAACGTCCCTCAGCGCGCGTTACAAGCCAATAACAGAGAGCCGCATCACGTGAGGCGGCTCTCTGTGCGCTTACGGCCGGTTCGCCAGGACCGGGTCAGTTGGCGGGCCTTCAAATCGGCCGACGCCGAGCGCCTGCTGCACCCGCCACTCATACATCTCATAACTGCGCTTGCCGGCCTTCACCCACGGATGGCTGTCCACCAGCTTCACTGCTTCGTCCTTCGAGGATGCGTGCACCACCCAGATGCCTGGGCCCTCGGTGGTCGGGCCGCTAAACAGCACATTGCCGGCCTCGTGCTGCGCCTTCATCCACTCCAGATTCTGGCCTTCGGTGCCGTTGAGTTCGGCCCGGGGCACATTGTTCTTGCCCAGTACCATGTACCACATGCACATCGCCTCCTGTCGAATGTTCACGCTGAAGCGGTGCAATGCTATCACAAGCCGGATGCTAGCGCTGACGGCGACGGTGGGCGGTAGGTGGGCGGTCGCGCTCACTCGGCGTACACTAGCGGAGGCCAACCGGCCCTCAAGGAGTCGCTGTTGATCACCTTCCTCGGAGTCGTGTTTTCGATGCTTTCGGCGTCGTCGTTTGGGTTCAACAACGTCGCCACGCGGCGCACCGTCCTGGCGGCTTCAGCCACGCTGGCGGTCTATGCATCGTCGATCATCGGCCTCCCCCTGTTCATGGTGGTCGCGCTGAGCTCCGGGGAGATCTTCCGAGCCGGTGAGGTGTCGCCTCTTGGCTACTTCTGGCTGGCGATGTCAGGGATCGTGCACTTTATCCTTGGTCGTTACTGCAACTACAAGTCGATCGCGGCCATTGGCTCCAACCGTTCGCAGCCGATATCCGCCTCGAATCTCTTGTTCACCTTCGCGCTGTCCATGATGTTCTTGGGCGAGCAGCCGCAGTGGCGGACCGTCATCGGCGCGGCGCTCATCATGGCGGGGCCGCTGGTAAGCCTGCGACGCCACGGCGCACCGGTGGCCGTTGCTGCGGCAACACCGGCGGCTGCGCCCGGCCGGGAGCAGCCCCCCGTCCGCCTGCTCGAAGGGTATGTCTTCGGCCTGCTGGCAGCCGCGTGCTACGGCAGCTCGCCGGCGCTGGTAAAGCTGGGGCTTGCCGGCGCCAACCTGCCGGTGTGGGGCGCCACAGTGTCGGTGGGCGCCGCCCTCGCGGTGCTGCTGCTGTCGCTGCTGCGGCCGGGGCAGCTTGGCCACGTGATGGGGAATGTGATGTGGTGGGGCAACCGGGCCGAGAAGCAGCGCTGGCGCAACGCCCCAGCCACCTGGGTGTTCATCGGCGCGCTGACCATCGCTGCCGCACAGCTCTTCCGGTACCTCGCGATCGGCGCAATGGACGTGACCGTTTCCGCCCCCCTCATTTCAACCGTCGGTGTCTGGTCGGTGCTCTTTAGCTGGTTGTTCAACCGGCATATGGAGACCTTCTCCCGCTCGGTGTTATTGGGAGTGGCGCTCTCGGTAGTGGGGTCGATTGTGCTGGTCGCGCCCATCGGGTGACGTCTGACGGAGCGACACACGCCACCTCTCGGGTGCCGGTGTGCTGCCACCTCCCCGAGTGCTAAGCCGCTGGCGCTGGCAACCTATGGCGGTAGGCTCCCACTTGGTGGCAACGCTGAGATCAAGAGTGTAAGCGGCGCAACTCAGAGCTGAGGGGAACCCGTCATTGCTACGAAAATAGGTTCGCCGGCGCCTGTCGCGCCTCCTGGCCCGCTCACCCTGAGGCCCTCGAAGGGCGAGCGGAGAACCAGCTAACCGGAACGCGGTAGCCCGCCCGTGCTTCGAGGGCCTCAGCATGAGCCGAACATGACGTCGTCTATTTTCATGCCCGGTGGCGCCACTGACTTGGGGTATGTCTGATCCCGAGTGCGCGAGGAGTCCCTTAGCGTTGGCGAGTGACGACTATGGGGCACGAAGGGGAGCCTCCTCCTGACGTTGGCATGACACAGGGGACCCTCCTAGCACGCGAACTCGGAGTCCTGCCTACCCGAAGGTGTGGGTGGTCGTGAACCAGGCATCAGGGTACAATGACGCGCGTTTCTCAGGCGAACTGTCGCATTCCCGAAGGAGGGCTACATGACCACTGTCAGCAAGGTATGGACCGAGAAGTTTGCTCCAATGTCCCACGGCAAGACCCGCTACTGGGAGGCCGGTACCGGATTCCCCACCATCCTGATTCATGGCGCCGGCTGGAACAGCGGCCCCGAGGGCTGGGTGCTCAACATCGGCCCGCTGTCCGAGAAGTTCCGCGTGCTAGCCATCGACTGCCTGAACTGGGGCACCGGCGACGTCTTCAACCAAGAGCTGTCCTTCGCCTACATGGTCGACCATGTGCGTGAATTCATGGATGTGCTCGGCATTGAGAAGGCGAACGTCGTTGGCCACTCCATGGGCGGCTGGATCGTCACGCTGCTCTCCTACGAGAGTCCCGACCGCGTCAACAAGTGCGTGAACGTGGCCGGCGGCGGCACGGCTGCTCGCCCCCTGCAGAACATGGTGGAGTTCAAGGTGCCCACCGAGCAGCAGATCCGCGACGCCTTTGCCCACCGCTTCCCTGAGGGCCGGATCGATGCCTCCCAGATGGAGGAGCTGGTGAAGCCCTACATCCAAAAGATTGCGCTGCCTGAACACGGCGAGGCCTTCGGCAACGTCATGAAGCACATGACCAACCCCATGACCCGCATCCGGTACAACACCGTGCGGCGCCTGCCGCTGATCAAGGTGCCGACGTTGATTGTCTGGGGCCGCGATGACAAGACCAACGCTCTGGAGTTGGGCGAGCAGACGCACGCTGGCATCAAGGGCTCCAAGTTCATCGTGTACGACAACTGTGGTCACGGTGCACCGCAGGAGAAGCCGGACGAATTCAACCGCGACGTGCTGGCGTTCCTCGGCAGCTAAGACACGGACGGCTTACTTGAGCCTCGGTCAAGGCATCGGCCGGCAACCGCGGGCTGACTAAACAGACAAACAAGAGGGCATCGAGCGACACCAGGCTCGATGCCCTCCGCTTGGAGATGCCTGATGGCTTTACGGAGTGTGGCGCAGTACCAGGAATCGCTGCGGGACGGTCGTGAGGTGTACTACCGCGGCGAGCGGGTAGACGACGTGACTGCGCACCCGGTGCTGGGTCTCGCCGTCCGCCACGCCTCCATCGATTACGCCATGGCCGACGAGCCGGCGACTCGCGACATCGCCACCTACGTCGAAGCAAGCGGCGAGCGCTACAGCGCACTGTTCAAGCCGCCGCAGAACGCCCAGGACCTGCTGGCGCGCACCGCGGTCATCGAGGAGGCGACGCGGCAAGGCCGCACCCTGGTGACGCTGGTGAAAGAGATCGGCACCGACTGTCTGTTCGGCCTGCGCATGGTCGCCCAAGAGATGGACGCCAAACTCGGCACCGCCTACGCGGCCCGAGTCGAGGCGATGTACCGGCACTGTCGCGACAACGACCTAGCGATGGCGGTAGCCCAGACCGACGTCAAGGGTGATCGGTCACTGGGACCGTCAGGCCAGGCGCACCGTGACTATTACGTGCGTATCGTCGAGGAGCGGGAGGACGGCGTCGTGGTGCGCGGCGCCAAGGTCCACACCTCGGTCACGCCTAACGTCAACGAGCTGTTTGTGATCCCCACCCGTCAGCTGGGTGAGGCCGATGCCGACTACGCGGTGGCCTTCGCCATCCCGGTGAATACCCCCGGTGTGCGGCTGATCTGCAGCGGCTACGGCGCCCACCGCGACAGCGCTTACGACTACCCCATCAGCGCCCAGCACAAGATGATGGAGACGCTGACGGTGTTCGACGACGTCTTCGTGCCCAACGATCGCATTTTCATGAAGGGCGAGTGGCAGTTCGCCGGACCGCTGGCCCGCACCTTCGTCGAGTTCCACCGCTACACCGCCATCTCCTACAAGCTGCCGCTGGTCGATCTCCTTTGCGGCGTAGCGCATCAGGTAACCGAGTACAACGGCATCGAGCGGGCGAGCCATGTGCGCGATAAGCTGACCTGGCTCATCACCTACGCCGAAACGCTGCGCGCGCTCACCGAGCATGCGGCGCAGAAGGGCACGATGCACCCCGCCGGGCTCTTTGTGCCCAACACCATGCTGGTGAATATGGCCAAACTGCACTTCGCCGAGAACCTGCATCGGGCCATGGGTATCGTCCAAGACCTGGCAGGTGGCCTGCTGGTAACCGGCCCCGCCGAGGCGGACCTGCGGCACCCTGAGATCGGCCGCTTCGTCGAGCATTATCTCGGCGGCAAGGGCGTAGACGCAGTGGACCGCCTCCGGCTGCTCAACCTCATCAGCGACCTCACCACTACCGACTTCGGCGGCTACCAGGCCGTCCTCGCCATTCATGCCGAGGGCTCCATTGAGGCCGAAAAGATCACCATCCTTCGGGAATACGACAACGCCCGCACCAAGACCTACGCCCGCTGGGCCGCAGGGATCGAGTAGCGTGCGCTGCGTGCAGCCGGGCGCTGACGCTCGATGGCACTTCTACCCCCTCCTAACCTCCCCCTCCAAGGAAGAGGAATCTGGGGAAATTCCCCTCCCCGCCAGGGAGGGGCTAGGGGAGGGCAGAACCCCCGGCAGTACCCGCCTTCCCGAGTGTCCGCCCTCCAGGAGCCACGGTCGATGACCGCGCGCCTCGATGGCAAGATAGCACTGGTGACTGGCGGCACGCGCGGCATCGGCCGCGCGGTGGCGAGTGCGCTCGGCGCAGCCGGAGCGATGGTTGTGGTCAACGGCCGGTCGCAAGACTCCGTGCGAGCGGTCGCTCTGGAGTTGGCCCACGCCGGCATCAGATCCCACGGGATTGCAGCGGACGTGACCAAGAGCGACCAGGTGGCCGCCATGGTGCAGTGGGTGGTTGATGAAGTAGGCCCGCTGGACATCCTGGTGCACAGCGCCGGCATCTCGCCCTTCTACAAGCGTGCCGAAGACATCACCGAGGCGGAGTGGGATCAGGTATTGACCGGCAACGCGAAATCGGCATTCCTGTGCGATCAAGCCGCCGGGCGCGTCATGAAGAAGCGGGGCAGCGGGTCGATTGTGAACCTCGCGTCCATCGGCGGGGTCGTCGCATTGCCGCGGCTGGCGGCGTACTCCGCTTCCAAAGGTGCGGTAGTGCAACTCACCAAGGTGCTCGCGGCCGAGTGGGCCGAATCAGGCGTCCGCGTGAACTGCGTAGCGCCCGCCTTCGTCGACACTGACATGGCGCGCGGCGTCCTGGAGCATCCCCGCATCGGCGAAGCAATTCGCCGTCAGACGCCGCTGGGCCGGGCTGCCACGCCCGAGGAGGTGGCAGCCGCAGTGCTATTCTTGGCTTCAGACGACGCCTCGTTCATCACTGGCCACGTAATGGCTGTGGATGGCGGCTGGACGGCGCTTTGAGCTTCTGGCCGTTAAGCCACAACCCCATGGCGCTTGGCCACATGGCTCTATGGGGTGAGGTGTAGGTAGAGTCCGCCGAGGCCCGCGTAGTCTCTGCGATTCCGCGTGAGCAGGGTTAGAATATGCTCCGTGGGAGTGGCCGCGATCATTAGGTCACGGGCACGCTGGTTCGCCCGGGCGCCGCGCCGCCGTAGTCCGATGCGAATGTCCGCGCAGACTTCAGCGGTCCTCATGGTAAACGGCAGCACGGGAATGCGCTGCGTTAGCGCCTGGAGTCACTCCGTACCGGCGGCTCCACTGGTTCCCTCGCCTGAACCTTCCAGCAGGTCCCTGTGAGAGACGATACTCATCCCTGTACCCGCCGGGAGCGCCAGGAGAACTGGACCATCATCAGCCGTCGCCAGTGGTTCGACGACGGTACTCGTTGGGAACGCTACGCCGCCTTCCGTTTTGCCCAAACGCCGCCCATGACCAGAACAACAGCCGCCACAACCGCTACGCTCGCTCCCCAGTAGAACGCACTGTTGCGCCCGTAAGCGTCGGCCAACGCGCCCGACACCAACGGTGAGAGACTGCCGAACAGCGTGCCGATGCCGAACACCAGCGAGACCGTGGTGGCCTGCACATTGACACCGACAACGTCCATGGCGGTGGCGAGATAGAGCGCCATCATAGGGAACATGAAGGCGCCGACCCACGCGACGGCGAGCAGCAGCAGCGGGCCATCGGGGAAGATACCGATGCCGAAGATACCCAGCGCAAGCGCCATCAGCGATGGCACCAGCACCGTGACCCGGCCGAAGCGGTCGGAGAGGTAGCCGAGCACCGGCGATGACGCCACCCCCGCCACTTGGCCCAGCGCCACGAAGCCGGCGGTCTGCCACGGGTCGTAGCCGAGGTCGAGGCGGAAGTACAGGGGCAGGAAGGTGTTGACCGCCGCCTGGGCCGTGCTAAAGCCGCCAACCGAGACGAAGAGAAACGTGAGGCGGCTATCTGTCACGAACTGCTTCAACGACCCGACGTAACTCCCGAACGACGCGGTTCCACCGGCGGTTTCGCTGTGGGCCGAACGCATCATGTACCACACCACCAGGCCGGTGATGATGGCCGGCACGATGCTGATGTGCAGCACGCTTTGCCAGGTCATGATGTAAAGCGCCCCCCCCACAATCAGCGGGCCGGCAGCCTCGCCGATGTTGCCGCCCATACCGTGCAGCGAGAGGGCGAATCCCTTGCGAGTGGCAAACCGCTGCGACAAGGCGGCGATAGCTGGCGGGTGCCAGAACGAGATGGCGATGCTGACCACAACCGAGAGGATCAGGATCGGCCAGTAGCTGTCAAACGTCCCCATTAGGAACTGCGATGCGCCGATGACCAGCATCAAGACCCCGAGTATGCGCCCCCAGCGGTGGCTATAGCGGTCGGAGATGAACCCAGCGGGCAGGTTGCTCAGGCTTCCCGAAAGGCTGCGTGCCGCCCCCAGCGTGCCGATAGCCGTGTTGTTCAGGTCGAGCGCACGGGCGATCTCCGGCAGAATCAGGTTGAATCCCTGATTGTACATGTGCTTGATGGCGTGTCCGGCCACGAGAATGAAGGCCAGCAGGCCAGGGTGCATGGCCGGGGCCTGAACGGCCGGGTGCGAATGGGGATGGGGAAAAGTGGTCATCGCGGCTCCTAAGTACCTATCTCAGAACTGGTGGCCCCCACCCTGCTGGTCGCTTCGACAAGCTCAGCAAACAGCCGCCCCACAACCACGGCTTCGGGGGGCGCCTGTTACCTGAGCACCGTCGGAGGCATCAGGTCGGGGATGCCCGCGATGCGATGACCGTCGACCGTTTTGAAGTAGTCGCTAAGCGTCTCTGGGCGGCTGGCGGAGGCACAGCGCCACATCAGTATAGGTGAGCGCCCGCCCTTCTGGTGAACAGTGCTGCCTGCAAAGGCACACTATTCCTGAGGGCAAGTTAGGTGGCAGGCTCTGCTCCTGCAAGCAGCTCCAGGGCGGCGTCGGCGATGCCTTCGGGTGACTGGCGGGTCATGCACTGATAGCGCTGATCGCCCTGCCATACGCAGTGCACGTAGTCACATGGGCGGCAGGCGAGGTCGACCTCAAGCAGCCGGTAGGGAACGCCGCTCGGGTGGAACTTCCAGGGCTCGGATGGGCCGAAGAACGTGACCACCGGCGTGCCAACTGCGGCTGCTAAATGCATCGGGGCGCTATCGTTGCCAACAAAGAGCCGGCATCGGCTCAGGGCGGCTGCAGTCTGTAACAGGGTCAGCTTGCCGGTCATGTCGTGCACCGGCAGCAGGGTGACTTCTTTCAGCGCCTGGGCAAGCCGGCGTTCTGCGGCAGCGCCCACCACTAAGAACTCGGCCGCGGGGTGCGCTGCGTGAAGCGCCTGCACCACCTGAACGAAATGGCCAAAGGGGAGTTGCTTACTTGGGAACCCGGCGCCGAGGTGCAGGCCAATGAGATGCCCGCCTTCACTGGGAAGGTGGGCCGCCACCGTACTGTGGTCCTCTGCCGATGGGTAGACCCTCGGAGGGTCGCTGGCCAGCAGTGGGCCGCCGGCCGAAGCAATAGCGACTGCCATGGCCACCTGATGGGAGGCGGCGCTCACGGGTGCATCGTAGTGCAGCAGCTTGCCGCCGCCGCGAAAGCTGTTGCCCACGGCCGTTCGAGGAGCCGCCGCCGCCATGAACAGGATATCTCGCAAGTCTCCCCGGAGTTCAAAACCCACGTCGTAGTTCTGAGCGGCGAGCGCGGCTGTCACGCCCAAAAACCGGGCGGTTTCGGCCGGCCAGGAGACCGATGCGCCACGCCACGCCACGTGCCAGGGGGCGCGGTAGGTGATGAGGTGGTCGACGTGCGGGTTGCCCTGCAGTACCTCGGCGCTCACCGGGCTGGCCACCAGGTCGATGCGCGCATTGGGGAACCGGCGGCGCAGCACACCCAGCGCCGGCTCAGAGAGCAGCAGGTCACCGATGGCATCGAGCCGTACCACCAGGACGCGCTCTACGGCGGCGGCTTGCGCTGCGTCGCTCAGGTCTATCGGGTTGCTGCGCCGCCTCGTTTTGCGATAGCCCCATTGCAGCATGCGCAGCGGCGCCTCTACGGCGGCGGCCAGCGCGCGCTTCTGCTTAGCGTTTGGGTGCATCACCGCACCCCTCCCGTCACCGCTGGTTCGGTGATGCCCAGCACTTGCCGGTAGCACTCGTAGGTATCGGCCGCAATCTGCCGTTGGGTGAAGCGCTGCAGCACCCGCTCACGCCCCCGCTGCCCCAGTTCTTGGCGCAGCGCCGGGCTGTCCAACAGCCGTTGTAGGCACGCCGCCAGGGCAACGGCATCGCCCTCCGGAGCTATCAAGCCGCCATCGCCAATGAGGTGTGGAATCTCGCCGGAGTCGGAGCCGGCCACCGGGATGCCGCAGGCCATGCCTTCGGCGATGGACCGCCCGAACTGCTCTTTCCACTGCGTCTTGCCCCGCCGCAGCGTGAGCGACGGGTTCACCAGGACATCCAGGCTTCGGACATGATCCGTCACGCGATCCGAAGGCACGCCACCCAGGAAGCGCACCCGAGACGCGATGCCCAGCGAGGCGGCTTCGACTTCAAGCACCGTTTGATGGGGGCCGGCCCCCACGAAGGTCAGCTCCCAAGCTCCGGTGAGGCGCGTGCAGGCTGTCAACAGCATCGAGAGGCCTTTCTCAGGCACCAGCCTCCCGGAAAAGCCGATCTGGAGCGGCCGTTGCTCGCTGATCGGCGTGAAGGCTTGTGTGGTATCAGGGGAAAAGATGTCCGGGTCGATGCCGAACTGCGGGATGACATACAACGGGCGTTGGTAGCCCTTCCGGCGCAGTATCTTGGCGGCGTCCTGGTTACCGGCGATTGCGCCGTTCACTCTGGATAGCACGTATCGCTCAATCCAGCCGAAGGGCGGGGTATAGTTACGGTCGATATTCTGCCAGGTGAAGAAGACCGACTTGGCGTTGACCGTCCTGGCTGCACGCAGGGCATGCAAGGTCACCAGGTCGTAGGGCTCCTCGTCAATGTGCACCAGGTCGGGGCGAACCTCGCGGAGCAGCGCCGGCAGCCCTCGGTAGAAGTGCAGGTGAAAATTGCCATTCAGTACCGGGTTTTCCTCCACAATGCGGTAACCCTGGTCGTAGCCGGGCTCCCGATAGGCGAGCTTGTCGCCCGTACGCCAGTACGGGGGGACCACCAGCGTGAGGTCGACGCCGAGTGCCGCCAGCTCCTCCAGCTTGCGCCGATAAGAGCCGACGTAGCAAGCCTTTGACACCATGACCACCTTCATCGCCGCACCGCCGTCACGTGGAGGGCCACCGCGCTGAAAGGGACCCGGCGCAACACCATCGACTCGACATAAGCAGCGAGCCAAAGGCCGCCGAGCACCGCTTTGAACAGGGGGTTGGCCCGCACCGCGGAAGGGAAGCTCGGTTCGTCTGAGAGGTGACTGAGAATGTCGCGCACTTGACCTATCGGGTGCATGCTCCATGAGGCTTCGGTTACCTGGAAGCCGCAAGACTCCAGCAGACGCACGGCCGAGCCATGGGTGAAGCGCTGAACATGGCCGACCCGCTGCTCCTTGAGCTGCGCCTTCACCCCCAGGCGCCACATCAGCCAGTGCAGCGTGAGGGGCTGCCCCTCGCAGGGAATGAGGGCGTGAAGGACGCCCCCAGGCGCCGTAACGCGTGCCAACTCCTGCACGCCCAGTTCGGGCCGGTGCAGATGCTCAAGCACGTCGAACACCAGCACAACGTCGAATGCAGCCCCGAGGTAGGGCAGGGCGGTGAGGTCGCTTTGTGTCACCGCCAACGCGGTGTCTGCCCGCACGGCTCGCACCAAACTCGGGGCGTCCCGGTCGCTGGCATGCGCGTGTAAGCCGGGCGCCTCGCGGCAGATGGCACGCAAGAAACGAGCGGTGCCTGCGCCCACTTCCAGCGCCCGGCCATGACGATTGGCCAGCACCTGCACCGCGCGCCGCAGTGCCGTGTTCCGCCGGTTCACGTCGCCAGCCGGTTCCCAGTCGGGCGCCGGCAGGGGCGCGGTTTGCGTCACAAAGGCAGTCATGCTGCGGTCCCGTGGAAGACTGCGATGGCGCGGTGGTACGCCTCGACGGTCTGCTCCGCGGTTTGACGCCAAGAGAATCGCTGTGCTTGAACGGGACCCTGCGCACTGAGCCTCGCCCGCAGCTCCCCGTCCTGCACTACGCTGCGTATCAGGTCAGCTAGGGCGGGGACATCATGCGGGTCGAAGGTCACGGCGGCGTCGCCTACGACCTCCGGCAGGCTCGAAGCGTTGCTGCAAAGCACCGGCGCGCCGCAGGCCATCGCCTCCAGTGGCGTCAGGCCGAAACCCTCGTTGGTGGAGGGAAACACGAACGCGAGGCAGTGCCGGTAGAGGGCAGGCTTGTCGTCCTCCTCTACCCAGCCCAGAAACCGCACCCTGTCGATAACGCCCTCCGCTTGGGCCACCGCCTGCAGGTCCGGGAACTGTCGGCTACGCGAGCGGGTTGCCCCCGCGATGGCCAGTGGCGTGGCGACGCCAGAGCGCGCATAGGCCCTGATGAGGGTCGCGACGTTCTTCCGCAGGTCGAGCCCCCCGGTGTACAGCAGGTACTCGCCTTCAAGCCCATACCGGCTGGCCAGGCGTTCCTGTTCACCGACTGCGGACTCTGGGTTGAATCTGCTTTCGCAAGCTAGGTACACCGTTTGCACCTGGGTGGAAGGAACTCGCAACACGCGCTCCACATCCCGCTGTGTGTACTCCGAGTCGGCCAACAGAAAGTCGGCGTGCCGGGCGCCCAAAATGGCAAACTGATTGTAGAGCCGCACCAGCGGTCCACCCTTGAGCGACGGCACCACCAGCTGCAGTAGATCGTGGATGGTGACCACGATGGGGACGTTCGAGCCTATGGGGGGGCCGAAGTAGGGCACATGCAGCACGTCGGCCCCCGCTGCCTGGGCGGCTTTCGCAACCGCTGCGTACTCGAACCACACCTTGCCCATACCGCCGTGCCACGGGGGCTTGGCGATGAGAAACTTGCAACGGTCGAACCCCTCCGGCCGCGCGGTCGTCTCGTTGCCGGGAATGATCACCGAGATGTCGCCGTCCCACAGGTCCTGCAGTTCCCGCAGCAGGTGATAGGTGTACTGCCCCGTACCCGTGGTCGGTTGGTTCAGGAAGTAGCCGTTGAGCGCCAGGTGCATGTCAGCCAGATGCCGTGCGGACGCCACCGACCGATTCGTAGGCGGCAATCAGTTGTCCGGCGGCAGCTTCCCAGGTGAATCGCCGCGCCCGTTCGAGCCCCCGTTGTTGCTGCTGACGGCGTAGGTCCTGGTCCGTAAGAAGTAGAGCCATGGCGCCCGCGAGCCCTTCGGCGTCGGCGGGCGCTGCGTACAGTGCGGCTTCACCGAGCACTTCGGGCAAACATGAAGCGTCGCTGGCTACCACCGGTGCCCCGCAGGCCAGCGCCTCCAGTGGGGGAAGCCCAAACCCTTCGTAGAAGCTCGGGAAAGCGAAGCATGCAGCACCGGTGAGCAGTGGCGGCAGGTCGGCGTCGGGCACGCTGCCCAGAAACCTCACGCGGCCGGCCAGCTTCAGTTCATCAACAGTGTCGTAAATCGGCTGGTAGAGCCAGCCGGGCGAACCCGCGATCGCCAGGCTCAATCCAGCCGCTTGTCCACGATCGATCATGATGCGGAAGGCGCCTAAGAGCCCGGCCACGTTCTTGCGGGGCTCGATGCGCCCAAGCGTGAACAGGTAGCGGCCTGGTTCAAGTGCATACCGCGCACAGGCGGCGGCCACGGCTTCTGCGGGCGATGGCGTGAAGCCGGCGCTCACCCCTCCGTAGACGACGCGCACTCGGGTCGGCGCTACGTTGAGCAGCTGCACTAGGTCAGCGCGGGTGTGCTCCGAATCCGCGAGCACCACCGCAGCGTCGGCCGTGGCTTGCGGAACCGCTTGTTCCAGGAAACGGCGCAATGCTGGGAAAACGTATTCGGGATGACGCAGAAAGCTCAAGTCATGCACCGTCACCGCGGCTGCAGCACGGTGGGGAGGCAGCGTGTAGTCCGTCGCATGGTAGAGATCCAGCGGGCCGGTCCAGATGTCGACCGCCAGCGGGAGGCGCAAGCGATGCCACAGGATACCCATCAGGCGCGACGGCAGCGGTAGGCGGGCGGTGCTCACCGAGGGCGCTCCCACCAGGTTCTCCGGGAACTGAGCGCCTCGTGGACCTAGCAACACGTACTGGTGACTCGCTTCGGTCCGCACCAACGCGGTAACGAGTTCCCGCGTGAGCCGCCCAATGCCAGCGTGCTCCTCGATTGCTGCGGTGACATCAATCCCGATACGCATGTCAGATCTTGCGGCGGAACAGAAACAGCACGGAGCCGAACGCCACAATGCTCCAATAGCTGATGCTGCGATCGAGCAAGGCTGCGGCCACCGCCTCCTCTTTCGTGACTCCCGCCAGCATCAGCAGGCCGATCATCCCGGCTTCCACCAAGCCAAGGCCGCCGGGCGTGAGGGGAACCACCGTGAGCAGTGCGTTGGCCAGCGAAAGGAAGACGGCGTGGGGAAAGCTGAGCCCCAGTGACAGCGCCTGAATGACCAGGAACATCCGCGCTGCTTCGGTACACCACACGGCAAAGGTCACCGCTGCGCCAGCAGGAGCTTTTCGGAAGCTGCCGAGAATGCCGTCTTGGAACCGAAGGTATCCTGACTGGATTCGCTTGGGGAGAAAGAGGTGCAACCGTTCTCTCAGGAACCACATAGCCGTCAAGCCCACCACACTAAGCCCCATCAGCGTGGCGGCGATGATCAGCATTTTGTCGGCCACGTCTGCCTGCGGCCCTTCCAACCTGCCGATCAAGAGCAGCGAGGACACCAGGAGCAAGGCGAGTACCACAGTGTCGAAGGCGCGCTCCGCTACCACCGTGCCCATGGCCGCAGAGAAGCTGGCGCCGGTGCGCTGTTTGATCTCGTAGCCTCGGTAGGCGTCACCAAGCTTTGCGGGAATCAGGCAATTGGCGAACCAACTCAAGTAGATGATGCCCGCCAGCGATGGCAGCTTTGGAAGGGGGCGGTCTCGGGCGATGCCGGCACTCTTCAGCAGAATCTGCCAGCGCAGCGCCCGGAACGGGAAGGTGACGTAGTAGGCAAGGAACGCAGCAACGTATAGCAAGGGGTCAGCTCCCCGGATTGTGATCCAGATGGCAGCTGGGTTAAGCTCGAGCCGCGAGACAAAGAACGCGATGATGCCCAGAGCCGCCACGAACCCGATGGCGGAGCGGAGCCGCAACCGGCCACTGAGCTTAAGCGGCGCGTCGTTGTTCTCGGATTCGGATGGGGACACGGGTGTCGTTTGGGACATGCTTCCTAATGGCCGGGGGTCTTGGCAAGGTTCTCGGAACCCCATGCGCGCCCAGCTCCGAGCGCCAGGCCAAACAATAGGCCCAGTTGTGCGCCGATGCCATGCACATACAGGTTATCAAACAAGTGGTGCACAGCGAGGACAGCGACCAATCCGACTGCTGTCAGCGTGAGGCCTGCCGGCAACGCCAACGCCGGGCCAGACGGCCGGGCCGCGCTGAGCACGCTCCGGGCCGCGCCAACCGTCCCACCGAGCAGCGCCGCCAGCAGGGCCAGATAGCTTAGCAGGCCCACGAGGCCCATCTCGGCCAAGAGATTCAGGTAGAGGTTATGGGCGTGGCCCGGCGCTTGCGGCCAGTTAGGCAGCGCATAGGCAGGGTACGACCGGTCGAAGTTGCCTGCGCCCACGCCAAGCAGTGGGTTATCGGCGAACATTCCCTGCGCTGCCTCCCAGATTGCCATACGTTGCACCACAGCGAAGTTCGCGCCGGTGAGGTGGACATCGCGGGGGTCCAGCAGCGTGAGGCTGTCGAAGATGGTTGCAACCCGGGCGACGAGGAACTCAGGAAGAATGCCAAAACCACCCAGTAACCAGGCTGCACCGGCGCCAATCACCAACAGCGGGGCTACGAGCAATGTGCGGGGCCGATACGTGAAGGCAATCACCGCGACACCCGCCAGTAGCGCCAGCAGAGCGCCCCGTGACAGCGATGCGAGGACCCCCAAGGCCATGACGCTCGCAGCGGTGAGCGCGATGAGAGGCAGTGGTTGGAGAAGGCCACGAGGGCCGTTGCGGCTGTGCGAGAACAGCAGCCCGGCTGCCAGCATGACGCCGGTGGTCAAGTAGGCTGCGAAGGGGTTCGGTTGGCCGAAGCTGCCAAAAGAACGCAGATAACCGCCGCCCAGGAGAAACCCAAGCGGGCCCGCTCCGGAGATTGCCTGGTTCAGGCCACGCAATGCTTCCAAGGAACCTGCAGCGAGAATGGCAACGGTCACCACTAGGGCAGCGCGGGGCTCGCGAGCCAGCGACATGCCGAGCGCCAAGGCCAAGGCGAGCGAAAGCCACTTAGCCAGTTCCTTGACGGTGAGGTCCAAGGCCACAGCGTCGGGCATGGAGGCGATAACAGCGAGGCAGACCAGGGCGAGCGCACCCCAGACTGGGTGCCAGAACAGGCCGAAGTCACGGCGGACGCAGGAGCGGGCCCACCAGATGGCGGCTGAACCTGCTAACGCGACTTCCACCCCGCCCAGCGCCAGCCCTCCGACCGGAACGCGCAAGTTGTCGCCAAACGGCACCACGAAGGCAAGCGCTGCAGTGCTGGCAGCAGGCATGAGGGCGAGGAACGCCGCTGCGACCGTGACTGCGGCGATACCTGCGGCGTAGGTGATCGGTAGCGTCGCGATGGCGGCGGCGAGGGGTACGCTGGCCACCATCGCTGAAACCATCGGGCGAGTGAGCCGGATCAACGCTCGGCGGCCGAGGCCTTCAGTCCCAACTCTTCACCCAGCCACGCTGCGGTACGCGCCAGGCCATCATCCAAGGCTATCGCCGGTTCCCAGCCCAACAGCCGTTTCGCCTTACTGATATCCGGCCGCCGTTGCGCAATCTCCTCGGGGCGCGCTGCCACCTGCCGCACCTCGGAGCGAGAGCCGGTGACCCGGACCACCAGGTTGGCCAGTTCCAGCACCGTGAACTCCGCGGGATTCCCAAGGTTGATGACCTCGCCCTGAGTGCCTGCGGTGAACAACGCCCGCTGCAACCCCTCCACCAAGTCGGCCACATAACAGAAGCTCCGGGTCTGGCGGCCGTCGCCATAGACCGTCAACGGTTGGCCGCGCAACGCCTGCGTGATGAAGTTCGGCACCACCCGGCCGTCTTCCGGCGAATTGCGCGGGCCATACGTGTTGAAGATGCGGACGATCCGAGCGTCGAGGCGGTGCACCTGACTGTAGTTGTAGGTTAACGCCTCGGCGTAGCGCTTGCCCTCGTCGTAACATGAGCGTGGGCCAACGGGATTCACATTTCCCCAGTACGTCTCCGATTGCGGATGTTCCTTCGGATCGCCGTACACCTCGGAAGTCGAGGTAACGAGGAAACGGGCGTTGTGACGTTGGGCGAGTTGCAACGCATGCAGCGTGCCTTGCGAATTGGTGAGCATGGTCTCGATAGGGTGCCGGCCGTAGCCCTCGGGGCTGGCAGGACTCGCCATGTGGAAAAGAGCGTCGCAGGGAAGGTCCGGCAACGGGTCGCACACGTCGTGGAATCGGTACTCGAAGCGGGGCCGCTGTTCCAGATGCGCAATGTTGACTCGGCGGCCGGTAAGCAGGTTATCGAGCACCACAACGCTATGGCCGGCGGCGAGTAATGCCTCCGCAAGGTGCGAGCCGACAAAGCCGGCTCCACCAGTGATCACGATGTTCATGCAGTGATCCGGTAAGGGTGGAGTGACTGCTCGGCCACCGCGGCCAGAGCGACGGTGAGCCAGAACAGGAAGGCGAGGTCAATCAGAAAGTAGCTATTGTCGATGAGGCCGTGCACCAACAAGTCCACCATACTGGCAGCCAGTGCCAGCCCCGCCCACCTGGCCCATACGTCCTGCTGGGCGACTAAACGGCGGACGTGACCCCAGAATTGGCACTGAACCAAGAGCAGCGCCGCCAGCCCTAGTATGCCCATGCGCAACCAGAAGTCAAGGAACAGGTTGTGGGGGTGCGAGATGTCGGGCTCCAGTTTGGCCTCCGCCAGGATGTACTGGGGGTACTGATACAGAAAGTTGTCGAGCCCTACCCCGAACAACGGGTGGTCCAGGGCCATTGCCCACGCTGCCTGCCACACGTACACCCGTTGCAGCAAAGGCAGCAGTTGCCCCATACGTTCGCCCGCCACTGCTGGCAACACCAGTACCGCCAGCAGCATCACCGCGGCAGCCCCCAGCGCCAACCGCCACCGCCAGGCAGCCAGCAGCAACAGCCCCGCCGCGGCGATGCCGATCAGCGCACCTCGTGAATAGGTGAAGTAGAGCACCACTGTCATGAACGCGAGAGAAACCGCAGGGGTTACGCCCAAGGCACGGGAACGCCTGACCAGGCTGGCAAATAGTACTAGCGCGAGCGTCACGGGAATGAGGCGGCCGAGGGCTAGCGCGAGGTGGTTGGGAGAATGGTAGATGGCTAAGATGCGCTTGACGCCTCCGGTGTTCTCCACCACCCCGATAACCCAATAGTGGTAGAGGCTGAACAGAGCCATCCCGATGCCCAGGCCAGCAAGGGCCATGAGCGCGCGCCAGACGTCAGCCGTACTGCGCCATGTTGTGGTCGCGAGCAGGTAGAACAGCGCTGGTTCGGCGACGACCGTACGGAGTTCGCGGAGCGCCTCTTTCAGGTGGTCCGTGAAGGGCAGTGTGGCCAGCGCCGCCACCAGAAAGGCCGCGGGGGGAAGCAACGCGGTACGCCACGAGACTTCCGGGGCCGGTAAGCCTGTTGGGCGTCTCAGCAGCCGGGCACTCCAAGCGGCGGCGCACAGTAGCACCGTGAATTCAACCAGAGTGACCTCGAACGGCTCCGCTCTCCCCAGCGCCGCAAGGTCGAAAACCTTGGGGGCCCGATAGGCCGGGGCCGTCAGCGGTACCAAGAGCAGGGCGACGTCGAGGCGCCACCAGGCCGCCGCGCCGAAGGCCACGGTGAGCGGTAAGGCGAGCCACCACGGGGCAACGTAGTAGGCGGCCAATAACCCCGCGATCAGGGCGCCCGCCGAAAGGTCGCCGCCGGTCTGGCGCTTGAGCGTCACGTCCGTGCCCATCACCGGGTCACTCTACCGAGTAGACCATGAACACAGGTGTCCCGCTGCGCTCGTAGAAGGTCCGCTCCAACTTGATGTTCTTCCCGGCCTGGGCCGCCACCTGCTCAAAGGCGGCCAACCTGGGAAACGCAGTGTAGTCGTCACCGTGGAACAGGTAGCGCTGCTCGGCGGTAGCCAAGGGTAACCGTGCCGCAAAGCCGGGATCGGGTTCGGCCGTGTAGCCGAAAACCTCGAGCGGGCGGACGCGTCCAGCCGTCACCAATTGGACCGTG
>SHYE01000015.1 GCA_009692935.1 Dehalococcoidia bacterium
GATCGAAGTCCCACGCTTGGCCGAGTGCTGAAGCGACCGCGATGAGCACCGGACCGCCAAAGGTGCCGATCAGTGACCCGGTCTGCAGAATGCCCACACCCTCAGCTCGTCGATCGGGCGGGAACATGTCGGTGGCGGCAACCCGGAGTTGTTGCACGCCGCCAACGCCGCTGCCAAACACGAAGATAGCGACGACAAACAGGGCAAAGGACGCGGTCACCATTGCCAGCCCGGCCAGCGCTGCGCCGACCATGGCCACCAGCAAGCCACCCACCAGCCCGGCCTTCCGGCCGTAGCGGTCGGTGACGGCGCCAATGGGGTACGACACCACCATGCGGCTGAGGCCAAGCAGGCTGGTGGCCAGGCCAGCGAAGGTGTTCGAGCCCAGTAGCCGAATCGCCATGACGGCCCCCAGTGAAGGGGTGAGCTGGGTGCCGACACCAACCAAGGCCTGGGTGACGGCAATCAGCGCCATGTTGCAGCGCACCACCCCGGGAATCGGATCGCGCGCCGTCTGCTGAGCCGGACCGGCTTTGCTGGTGAGTGGGGTGGGAGTTACAGCCATACCGCGTAGTGTACGCCATCCCAAGAACGACTCGAACGTCTCAGAGGCGAACCCGACCACGGGTTTGACAGAAGTCCACGCCCATTACTACCATCCAAATATCTGGACGTGAGGCACTGCATGCAGAAGGCTCCTACCACGAATACCGTCAGAGCTGCGCCGGAGCGGGCGCGGCATCCCTCGGTGGCTGCCAGGCTGGTGGGCATTGTCGCGCTGGTTCTTCTCCTGCTACGGGCAGCTCATGCACCTTGGGTGGCAGAGGCTGCGGGCACCGTGGTCACGACACTTGATGGCGAAGGGCTGGCCACCGATGGCCTCTGCTCGCTGCCGGAGGCCATCCAGAACGCTAATCAGAACACCCGTAGCGCTCCCGACTGTGCAGCGGGAAGCGGCGACGTGACGGATGTGATCACCTTCGCTGTTGACGGGATTATCGTCATCCCTTCGAACTGGACGCTGTTCGACCCGGCGGGGGTCATCATCGACGGTACCGGGCGGGCCATCACCATTACCGGCACCCGCCCTGAAGCAATCGTGACCCCCCTGTTCGTGCAAGCCAGTGCGGAGCTGCACCACCTGACCATCGCCAATTCCACCGGGCGCGGCGTGGTGAATCAAGGGACGCTGCTGCTCAACCGTGTCACGATCACCGGGAATAGTCTCGGAGGTGTCGGAAACGCGGCGAATCTGCTGGTGCTGAACAGTACCATCGCCGGTAATAGTGCCGAAACGGGCGCGGGGCTCTATAACGGAGCCACGGCGACCGCGGTGGTGGCCAACACCACCATTAGCGGGAACACGGCCACCCTCGAAGGCGGCGGTGTGCAGAACGGCGGCGGCCTGACGTTAGCCAACACCACCATAGCCGGGAACAGCGCTCCCATCGGCGGCGGCATAGGCGGCCCAGCCATGGTCAAGAACAGCGTGCTGGCAAACTCAGGAGCCGCCGGCCCGGACTGCTCGGGGTCGGTGATCTTCATCGGTCCCAGCCTGGTATCAACGCTCGCGGGGTGCAGTCCCACCGGCGATGCGCCGCTGGTGGCCAGCCCGTTACTGGGTCCGTTGGCCCCGAACGGCGGCTCTACGCCAACCCATGCGCTGGTGCCTGGGAGCCCAGCCCGCGACGCCGGCCTGGCGGCAACCTGCTCTGCAGCCCCCGTGAACGGACTTGACCAACGTGGGGTCGCCAGGCCACAAGGGGCCAACTGCGACCTGGGCGCCTTCGAAGCGTCAGCGGGGGTGGTCGGCGGCCGTAACCTGACGATCGGTACGGGGTCGATTGAGCTGTCATGGGACGGTGGCGCCCTACAGACGGGGTACACGCTGCTGAAGTACAACACCAGCACCGCGGTGGCCACGCTCATCGCCATTTCTGGCGGTGCGACATCGTACAGTGACACCGCCGCGGCCAACGGCGTGGTGTACTGCTATGCCTTGGCGGCTACCGGACCCGCGGGTCTGCTGGGGCTTCCCGACTTAGAGTGTGCTCTCACCGGCCAACAGACGGGCGCGGTCATCGCAGGGAACTTTCGGCTGGCGCTCAATCAAACCAGTAACGCCACCCTGACATGGACGACGACGCCAGGTGGGGCCGATGCCTACCTGTTGGTGGTGATTCCGCTGGATGGTACCCCGAACACCACTGTTACGCTGGGAAGCGGCGTTGTGAGCAGGGTGCAAGCGGTTTCACCGGCCGGAACCTGCTCCCAGCTCACGGCGTTCAAAGGTGCTTCCTTCGGGCTGACCAACGTTTTGTGCGGCGTGCCCGGCGTGAGCACGCTCGCCGATCCCACTGCTGCTGCTGGAGCCCCGGAGACCGTACTTCTGCAGACAGCACGGGCGGCGCTCATCCGCGACTGGTTTCTTACTGCTCCCCTGACTCGGCCTGGCTTCGAGTAGCCAGCGCCCCGATGGCCAGCCGGGAGCGCTGAATCCCAGTCCGCTAGTGAAGCGGGCCTTGTTCAGGCCATCGGCCTGGATGCGCGCCGGCAGTGAGCGTCAGTGCCCGGTGTATCCGTTTGTACTGCTTTTGTAGCGCTTTTCGGGCCCCAAGGTACTAGCAATTCGCCAAGCGGCAGGTTAACATGTTGCCTATTATCCAAAACAGCGCTCAACGGTGGCGAAGCGCGCTTTATAGTGCGAGGTTGTGGGGCGGCGGTCGGCGAGCCATCTAATGGGCCAAGCGCAGGTAAACATGGATGCTTCCGGAGAATTCAGCCTCGGCGGGCTTTCGTTGTGTGTGATCCCTACCCAGACCCTACAGGCCATCCGCCGAGAGGCAATAGCTGCCTGCGGTGTCCCGCTTACAGACGCTTCAATAGGGCCAGCGGTGCCCGCAGCCGGCTTTCACACCGCGGTGATTGCCGCTTGCGAGCAACACCTGCGCCTGCGGGCCAAGCGCGGGCTCTTGCAGATCAAGACCGGATTTCCAGCACAGGCGAGCTAGCCTACCGGGATTGAGATCTGTTCCTCGGGCCCGGGCGCCGGAGTGAGCAGTGCAAGGTGCACCACCGGTTCACCACCGGCATTCCAGTTCTTGTGCGGCACCTCGGCCGGGATGTAGACCACCGCTCCGGGGCCGGCCTGCATCTCGTGGCCATCGATCTCGAGATCCATCACGCCGCTGATGATGTAGTAGATCTGCTCGAAGTGGTGGATGTGCCGTCCTGCCGGCGAGCCCTCGCCCGGCGGTACGTTCATGCACCGCACAATGCAGGCCCCGGTCTTGGCCCCGTTCTGGTGGTCCAGCAAGAACTGGGTGGCCCGGGCCGGGGCCTGTGCCGCGAGGCCCGCGAAGTCGACGTTGCGTACGTAATCCATAGTGAGCGTCCCCTGAGTTTGGTGGCGCTATTCTACCAGGCTGAGCGACGGCCCTGGGTCGCCGGCGCGGCCGGCAGCCAGCCCGCGGCATGACCTGAACCGCCACCCAGTGAAGACCCCGGCGAGCAGTGTCGTCGGCGCCTCGGCCGTCCCAAGGATCACCCGGACCACGCTACCCACCGGCCGACGCCTGCAACCGGTCGCGGTATTCATCCGCCAGCGCCTCCAAACGGGCCTTGGCGGTGTCGGGCAGGGGGCCGGCGGCGCTGCGGGCGGTCTGCCCGAGCAGGCGAGCAGCGCCGAGCAGGTCGTCTCGGTGGATGTATTCGGGCGCGACGGCTGGGCCCTCCGGCGGCAGCGGCGTGCTGTCGTATACGGCGTCGGGCACGTTGTGGTAGTTGCCCAGGGGTAGCGCCAGGCCGGTCACCCGGTAGCCGAATTGGGCGAACGCGGTGGCCTCGCAGGTGCCGCCGCTCATGAGCTGGCGCTGCGCTTTCCACGCCGGGTCGGCCTCGCGCAGCGAGCCCGAAGCCGCCTGCAGCACC
Source organism: Dehalococcoidia bacterium (assembly GCA_009692935.1). Classification (GTDB taxonomy): domain Bacteria; phylum Chloroflexota; class Dehalococcoidia; order SHYD01; family SHYD01; genus SHYE01. The sequence goes on from SHYE01000015.1 coordinate 3,931, forward strand.
GCTTCGGCGGCTGGATGGAAGGTGCTACGCACATCGCCGACCCGGATCACCGGGCCGGCACCCTGCAGAGCCCCGGGTAGCTGCCGGCTCGATTCCACCGATATCACCATGGTGTCGTGGGGCAGCAGCCCCTGCTGGGCCACCAGCGTTGCCCCAACCAGGCCGGCCTCCTCGGCGCGGGTGAACACCGCCGTGAGGTCGACCGGCCAATCTCCAGCCGCGGCATCCATCAGGGCTGCCAGAATGCTGGCGCAACCAGCGAGGTCGTCGCAAGCGCGCATGCGTAGTAGAGCGCCATCCTCGGCGTAGTCGGGCATCTCCCAGACTCCCCAGTCACCGGCTTTGGCGCCTGCAGGCGCGTCGATGTGCAGCGTCACCGCGCCCGGCTGAGCGTCTGGGTCGGCAGCCAGCAAGCTTGCGGGTTGCCACCAGCCGCCGGTCATCATCCGCAGCGGTGTGCCCGCCGGAAGCGCCTCGATCCGGACCCCGCCGAGCAGTTTGCCGATCACCCCCGAGTGATTGACAGCGGTTACCTCGAAGGCTGGATGGTCGAGGTGGGCCACCATTGCCAGGGCCTGGTGGGGTGCGCCGCGCTGTACCCGTGCGAGCACGTTGCCGAAGGGGTCCCTGGTCCAGGGGATGCCCGCGCTGTCTAGCAGCAGGAGGAGCGCGCGGGCAACGTCAGCCTCGCGGAAAGGCGCCGCCGGGGTTTGCGCCAGCCGAGCCAGCATGGGCAGGGGATCGGTCATGAGAGCTCCAGCAAGACGAGGTACAAGTGAGAGTACAGCTTCCAGACTTCCCGCAGAAGATCAAGACCTTCACGCGTTTGGCCGGGCGTCATGTGATCAAAGAAGTCAAACTCGGTGAACACGCGGCGTGGATACTCGCGCAGTGCGAAGTTCAGCAGCTTGCTTTCGGTATGGGGGATGTAGCGATCATTCGAGTCGGCCATTAGGAAGACCCTTGCCTGCAGGAACGGGAAGTTGTTGCCTGGCGCGAACTTCGCAAGCTCGGCGCGCACGTCCGCAGGGAGGCCTTCGTACAGCGGGCCGAACACCGAGGGATCGCGATTGGCCAGCAGGTCGTATACCGAGCGCAGCCGCGGCGTAAGGGCCCGCCGTTGGTCGGGCGTCAGCGGCCCGCCCGCCTGCAACAGCCGCTCAAGCTCAGCCCGTTCAGCGGCCTGAGGCATCGCGTTCACCACCGCCTGCAGGAACCACGTGGTAGCGCGAGCGTCCGGCTGCCAGGCTTCCTGCGTAAGGTTATCCACCGCCACCGTGCGTGTGGTCATGGCAGCCAGGAACGTCTCGGCGGAGTAGAACCCTCCGAAGCTGTTGACGAAGCGTACGTCGGCCGCGATCCGTGGGTCGCCGGCTGCCAGCAGTGCGAATGACCCGCCCACGCAGAAGCCCGCGAAACCCACCCGCTTGGGGTTAACGTACGGCAGTTCTCGCACATAGCGGGCTGCACCTACCAGAGCGTCTACCTCGGCTAGCGAGAGTCGAGAGTTGTCGAGTTCGACGCTGTGCACCAGCAGCACGACGGCGCCCTGCCGTGCGACAGCGGCAGCAAACTGGCGCAGCGGTTCGTAGCCATAGTCGGGGTTCACGCCAAGAAACAGAATCAGCGCGCCATGTTGGCCGGGCCCGGCCGGTCGCCAGAGCGATGCCCTGCCGGCGCCACCGCTGAAGGGATACGTGACCTCCTCCTCGATCGGAGGCTCGCTGATCATGCGGAGCGGTTGAAACGAGGCGCCCGGCAGCACCTCTGGCACCAGCATCGCGGCCCGAATGGCCACTCGACCCTCGTGCGTCACCAGCAGGATCGCCACGGCGGTGAACACCAGGAGGAGTCCGAGTACGGTGAAACTGCGGAGCAGTGTAAGGAGGCGACGCATGCCGGCTACTGTGGGTTCAAGGCTTGCTGCTGGGCGCGCTGCTCCGGCGTCCACAGCAGTTTCATGAACTCGATGACCTGACTGAGCTGCTGCGGGGTAAGACGATCGCGCCAAGCGGGCATGGTAGCCGGCTGCCCAGGGCGGGCGATGCCTTCGGTTGTGGTCTGCGCTAGCTCTGCATCGGAGTGATGGTGCGCGTGGCCCGCCGCGTCGAAGGGCGGGCCGACACCACCCTGGGCCTGGGCGCCGTGGCAGCCGGCACACTGTGACAGGTAGATCTTGCCCCCGGGGCTGTTGAATGGGCCGGCGGCGTTCGGATTGCTGCAAGCAGCGGTCAGCACGGCAGCCACCCCAACTGCGGTGAGCGCGCGTTTCCAATGTTCAGTTGACAATGATGGGTGCCCCTGCCTACGATCGCGACGTGCTAGCGGGAGTAACTCAGTGGTAGAGTTCCTGCTTCCCAAGCAGGCTGTCGCGGGTTCGAATCCCGTCTCCCGCTCCAATTTCGTCTTTCACTCTACCATGTGGCCGTGAAGGATTTTGTAGCAGACCCATTGCTACAAACCTGCCCCAGACCAAAGGCACAAAAGAGCCCGCCGGCGTGACTGCCGAGCGGGCATCTTGCTGCCCAGAGGCAGCCGTTTGCCACCACTACCGGCCGGCCGTTCCAGTTCGGGAACCTTCGTTACGCCAGCCCCGTGAGAGGCGCCCGCCCCAGCTTCAGGGATGTCGGCCTGAATCTGCCGCCCGCAAGCACGCAGCGCATGTAGCCTCCAGCGTGACCCGCCGCCAGCCCGCGGATCCGGCTTTCTGGCAGAGCGTTCGGGAGGCATCCCGCAACTTCAGGTGAACAACCTGCTTTGGTGGCTGCACGCCGTTCGCGACCACAGCGTACGGGACCCGCTCAAACTGGATCTCGGTCATTCACTACCTCCAACATCGGAGCTACGAACGACGGCCTTGCACGCTCGGATACAAGGCCATGCTATCGGACTGCGCCGAAGTGTCAGCGCCGGAAGCTCCGGTACAGAACTCCTGCTCCCGCGATAATCATGGCGGTGCCAATCCAGAACCAGACACTCTGACCGGTCATGAAGCTGCCCGGCAACACCCCGATACCCTGGAGCACCCACACCGTCCCAAGCCCCAGGCAGCCAACGCCCACGAACCGCTGGAAGTTGATCATCAGGTCCTTTACGTGCTTCTGCTCTCGCCAAGGAGTAGCCTAGGCCGACTGCCAGAACTCCATGGTCGCACGACAGCGGGAATCGCGCCGCCGCCGCCCGATACTCGTGAGGCAGGCGCTCCCGGTCCAACTGAGCGCCACCAGGGCCTGCACAGCCACTCCCGCACCGATCGTCAGCAGCCACAATGGGATAGGCCCGGCGAAAGCCGTCGCTACCAGCAACAGCGCGGCTACCCCAAGCGGTGGCCCGAGTAGCGCCTTCCGCTGGCTCGAGCCGGACCAGCGCAACGTCCCAATGATGGCAAGTGCCAGAGCGACCGGACCGATGAGGGTGAGCGCTGTCCCGGGTGGGTCCAGTGCGAGCGGGTGCTTGAGCGCTTCGGCCACCACGGCCATCCCTGCACCCACCGCCGCCAATGCGGCAAACAGCACGAAATGCCCGTATCCCCAGATAAACGTAGATCTGAGAGCCCGGCCGGGGCCTACAGTTGGTGAGGTGTCGAAGTACAGCCACCACAGGCCAAGCAGCAGCAGCAACCCCCGAGCGCAGTGCCCAGCAGCGGGGCTGAAAGCCCACCCTCGAAAAGGGCCCCCTGAAGAGACGCTCGGCGCGATCGCGGGCAACCATAGGCTGGCGCCAGGGCTTGGGCGCTCGATGGGCAGTCACATCAGACCTCCACAAGCGGCTGATTGGGTGGACAGCGGGCGGTGAGCATCACTGTAACAGACCGTTAAGCCTGATGCGCCTGCCGCCAGGCTGCGCAAGGAGACACTTAGAGTATGTCCATCGCCACTACCGTCTAACCAGTGCCTGGCTTGCGCTGCCCATGCGTACGTTGCCGCGCTATCGGGGCCACGCAGTGTTCTTGGGCGCATTCACCGCGATTGGGCTGGTGTTTTCGCTCGCCACCTAGGAAATGGTGCCGGCTTGGAATCGGGTGCCGGTGGTGAACGTTGGCTCATCGCTCATTTGTCCGGTCACTTGGTGTTTGGGGCAATGGTAGCGGTTTCGCTGCGACGCATCGACCTGATAGCGCTCACCGCTGTCATGTCGATCCTGGTGGATATGGACCCCTTATGGGGTGGCCCACGGTCTTCCACTCCGGCCACTCGGTGGGATTGCGCTAGCGGCCCCACTGCTGCTGGCCTGGCTGGCAACACGCGTTGATTTCGGAGTACGGCCGGTCACCGTCGGCTGTTTAGCGCTGGCAGCCACGCAGGCACATGTGTCCTGGGACACCATGACCGCGCCGGGCGTGCCGCTCTGGCTGCCGTTCTCGGTGGACGTAACGCCGCTCGGCCTGCCCTGGGGCGTTGCTCTGGAGGTCGCGGGTGTGGTGGCGGTTTGGGTGGCAGCGGCTGCTGAACGCCGCAGCGCGGCAGCCTCCGCACGCTAGGAGCCTGTCCTATTCGGGCTGGTCTTCACCCTCCACCACCGGCGGATTCATGCGCGGCGGATGGTCCCCGGCCAGGTGCACCGCCCATTCGCCGAAGAAGCTCCGGATCGCCATCTGCCACACCGCCACTTCAGCCAGCGGCATGTCGGAGGCGGCAATGCGAGCCTTCACCTCTTGCGCCCGCTCCCACGCGAAGTAGTCGCAGGCATCCAGGGTGTCTTTCTGCGCCATCTGGGCGAACACCAGGTACTGAATCCGCATCTGAATGCGCAGCAACGCGTGGTCGATTTCCAGCGCCGCCAGCCGCCGTTCGAGGTCGAGGGTCGGGGAATCAGGCATGCTGTCAGTTTAGCGCGGACGGGGGGGGGTGGCACTCCACTGCGGGCTAACGTAAGAGGTCAGCGTTGATGAGGCCATCGCCCAGTGCGCTCTGAGTCCGCGGCCATCAGCGGAGCGTTGGCTCTTCCCGCCCGCCCACCCCCGAGGTCTCGAAGTGGGGGACACCCCCACACCCCTGCCTGAGGGGACTCGCCGTCCCCTCAGAACTCCCCTGCCGAGACGAGAGGCATCAGTTACTGTGTGGTGGTCCTGGGGGGCTTTAGCCCGCAGGTCTAACGGCCAACTCACCGACTCTGAACTGTTACGGGCTAACGCCACGCAGCATCCTTCCGAGTCGCTGTTCATTGGAGTCCACGGCGTGGGGCAGGGCGAGGGCGGCTTAGCGCGATGCATGGCGCCACTCTGGCGCACAGTTAGGCGCAGGCGACGCTCACGCCGCAGGAATCGGCACGGCAGAGTTCCCCAACCGGCTCTTGACGGCGCCGGTCGCCAGGTCGAAGTATTCGTGGGTGACCTGCGAGAGGTCGCGGCCGCGCACGATCAAGGCGATGGTGCTGGGGGAGGCCGTGCTCTCGCTGTGGATGGCGAACGCGTCCTCCACCTCCACGTCGCCGGGCCGCAGCACGTGGTCGGCCTCGCGGCGCACATCAGCGCGCTCGGGTGTGCGGCCGTCGTCCAGCCGGGTGTAGCGGTGCACCGTCTCTTCGCCGTCCAGAATGCCGTACAGGCTCCAGGCGTCGCCGTGATGGTGCGGGGTGCTGGCGCCCCCCGCGGCCTTGGCGGCCAGTGTCACAATGAACCCGAGCCCGGCGTGCTGGTGCAGCAGCCACGGCCCGCGCCCCTGCCGCAACACATCGACGTAACGGCTGAGCGCGCCATCGGTTTCCAGCAGCCGCCGCATGGCCGCAGCCCCAGCGTCGAGCGCCGGTAGGGTCGCACCCGTGTTCACCGCGGTTGCTAGGTCGGCAGCGAAATCATCGAGGGTATACAGCGACATGCATCAGGCCTCCGTCAATTGGTGGGGTGTACCAGCGCTAGGGTAATCCTGCGGCGACCCGCGGCGCCACTATCAGCCCGGCACTCCCGCGCTCAAGCCGCCCCCAAGCCCAGTACCTTCACCCCGCCTAAGGGGGAGACTGAGAGGGGGTTCCGACTCGCCTGACCCAAAGCGCGTCTACGGGCGAGGCTTCGACCCTCCTCTAGCCCCTCCCTGGCAGGGAGGGGCTAGAGGCACCCGCCCCACCCGCACCGTCACTGCTACGAAATAGGTTCGCTAACCCCTGTGGCGACCGCCTGGCCCGCTCACCCTGAGGCCCTCGAAGGGCGAGAGGAGAACCAGATGACGGGAACGCGGTAGCCCGCTCGTGCTTCGAGGGTCTCAGCATGAGCGGAACCTGCCGTAGTCTATTTTCATGCCCGGTGGTGCCACCAACTAAGGGCATGTCTGCTTGCGAGGCGACGCCAGCCACCGTGGCAATCTCGTTGCGAATGACACGCGCCGCCACCTCGCCAGACGTGATTCGCGTCCGTTCAGGATTGCCACGCTCGCCTAGCGGCGGCGCAATGACGGAGGTGACGGCGGTGCGCCCCGCTATCCATCAGAATCGCGGCACAACCTGACACCTTTCACCGGATTAGCTTGGCGCATTCGTCCAGGCGTCGCAGCTGGGCGTCGCGGTCGCCGTTGGGCAGGTCGAACATCACGCGCTCCACGCCCCAGTCGGCCAGGCGCGCCACCACGTCGGCGTCGGCCGGCGCCTGGAAGATGCTGACCGGCGGCGTGCCCGGCCGGCCCGCCGCTGTCCACTGCACTCGCAGCGTCGCGATCTTGTCGGCCAGCGTGGGCCCCGGCGCTGGCCGCCCCCAGATCGGCATCCAGCCGTCGCAGAACTCCACCACCCGCTGGAAGGTGGTGGGGCCGTCGCCGCCCATCAGCACCGGCGGGTGCGGCTGCTGCAGCGGCTTGGGGTAGGCCCACAGCTTGTCGAAGTTCACGAAGTCGCCGTGGAACTCCGGCTCGGCCTCGGTCCAGATGGCCTTCATGGCCAGCACCTGCTCGCGCAGCTTACGCCAGCGGCTCTTGAAGGCGGTGCCGTGATCCTCCATCTCCTCGGCGTTCCAGCCGCCGCCGATGCCGAAGATGAACCGGCCGCCGCTCAGCCGGTCCAGCGTGGCGATCTCCTTGGCAGTGGTGATGGTATCGCGCTCGATGATGAGGCAGATGCCGGTGGCCAGCTTCAGTGTGGTGGTAGCGCCTGCCACCGCCATCAGCGCGACGAAGGGGTCATAGGTACGCCAGTACCACGCCGGCAGGTTCGGCCCGCCCGGCCACGGACTGCGGCGGCTGGCCGGGATGTGGGTGTGTTCCGGCAGCCACAGGCTCTCGAAGCCGCGCGCCTCCAGCTCCCGCCCCAGCTCGTCCGGCTGGAGGGTGGTTTCGGTGGCGAAGGTGGAGATTCCGTAGTGCATCGGTGTGCGTCCTTCTTGTGCCCAGCGCTGGTCAATCGAACCAGTGCGGGTGGTGTGCGCGTGGGCTGGTACGGGGGATTCTTCCTGGCGTCAGAATGACGTCCAGGCCAGGGGCGAGTCTACTCCCCAGGGTCATGTCATGCTGGCGCCCCAAGACCTCGTTTGTCCTGAGCCCATCGAAGGGCGTCGGACGGAGTCGACCGTCACCGAGAGCCCTTGGGCCGAGGGGCGGGTTGTGGCACCCCACCGTCGTGTTCATCCAAAGCCTATCGGAGGGCTGCCCCACCGCTGACCCTTAGACCCCGTTCGTCCTGAGCCCGTCGAAGGGCGCTGGGCGGAGTCGACCATCACCCCGAAGGTCCTTTTACAGCGGGGTGTTGGGCTGTTATCGAGAGCGACCCCGAGCACCTGCTGGATACGCTCCCAGTCACCCCGGATCAGCGCCTCTTTCTTGGCGCGAGACCAGCCCTTGATCTGCCGTTCGCTCCGCAGGGCTTCGTACCGGGTTGGGAACTTGTCCAGGAATACCAGGGTAACCGGTCTCCGCGTGCTGGTGTACCCACCGTACTCGCCGCTCACGTGGGACGCCATGCGTGTCTCGATGTCGTCGGTGTGACCGGTGTAATAGCTGCCATCGTTGCACCGGAGGATGCACAGGTAAAAGGCCATAATTGCCCTTCCTCCTCACGACGCTGTGTTACCAGCGCGTTGCAGGCGCCCGGAGTGTTGGGTGTGGTTCGACGGGCTCACCACGAACGGCTACCCACCCTACCCACACGTTGGCCAGCAGAACACGCCGCCCCACAGCAGCGACAGGCCCACCGCTATTCCCATCACGCCGAGCACCAGCATGGCGGCATGCGCAAACACGCCCGAGGGGCCAGCGATGGGGCGCCCCCACACCATGCGGTTCAGCTCCATGTTCAGGCGCTCCAAGTCCGCCCGCTTCCGGAAGATAACTACGCCCACCAGCGTCATCACGACCCCGAGGATTATCCGCATGCCATCCATGGTCAGCGCTCCCGCTACCGCTTCTGGGTGAGCACATCGACCAGCACCGGGCGCTGCTCGTCGCGCACGGCGTGGATGGCCTGGCGCAGCACCTCGCCCAGCTTGTCGGGGTCGCCGACGGGGCCGAAGCCCTCGATGCCGAAGGACTTGGCGAGACCCGCGTGGTCGACGTTGGGGTTGTCGATCATGATGCCGTTGCCTAGGTCGTCGGTGGGCCGCTCGCGGTCGCGCGCCATGAAGCTCTGGTGACCCTCATCCTGGTAGTAAGCTCGGTTATTGAAGATGATCTGGAGCACCGGAATAGTGTAGTGCGAGGCCGTCCACATAGCGTTGGAGGTCATCAGAAAGTCGCCGTCGCCCGAGATGTTGACGCACACCCGGTTGCGGTCGGCCATGCCCAAGCGTCCGCCCAGCGCCGCGGGGTAGCTGTAGCCCAGGCCGCCACCGCCGCCACCACCGGTGAAGCTCTGCCCGGGGTCGCTGAAGTCCAGCATGCCGCGGGGCTGGCGGTTCATGGCCCAGGGCGTGTTTTGCACCTGCTTCCAGATCTCGCCGTACAGCCGCGCCGCCGAGATCGGTGCCAGCCCCCAGTCTCGCTGACTGCGCTCCGCCACCCTTGCCAGCGCCTCGTGGTGCATGGCCTCCACTCCGGCCCGCCGCTGTGCGGCTTTTTCGCGCGCCGCCGGATAGCGGCCATGCTCGCTGCGCACCAGCTCCAGCAGCTCGGGCAGCGCCACCGCCGGGTCGGCGCCGATCAGCACGTCGACCGCCGGCAGGCGCTCGTAATCGGTTGCCCACGAGTGCACCAGGTACTCCGTCATGGTGATGTGGATGACCTTCGCCGTGTCCTGGATGTGGGTCGGCTCCAGCCCGCGCTGATGCGGCACCGGCGCCACGTTGCCCAGGCCCAGCACATTCAGCGCCAGCACCACGTCCGCTCGCTTCAGCGCCGCTTCACTGGAGAGGCTGAGGTCGAGCGGGTGGTTGCTGGCGAAGCTGATGCGGCCGCCGCGATCGATGACGCCGCAGCCCAGGGCCTCCGCCAGGTCGCGCAGGTGCCCGAAAGCCCCTGTCTCGCGGCCGACATCCTCCACCAGAATCACCGGCCAATCGGCCGACACCAGCAGGTCGACCGCCTCCGTCAGGGCCGTTCGGTTGGGGGCGGGCGAGGCGGCAGGCTGGTACCGGCGGGGATCGGGCACGGTGATGGGCGCCGTCAGCCGGTCCTCCTGCAGGTCGACGTCGAAGCACACGTACACCGGGCCGTGGGGCTCGGTCATCATGACCTTGTGGGTGCGCAGCATGCTCTCGGGGAAGCTGGCGATGCTGGCCGGCTGGTCGTCGAGCTTCACGTAGTCGCGCACCTGATTGCCTTGCACCAACGCCGTGTGCACCCAGTCAATGTGTGGACGGCGCATCGAGGCATCCATAGGGCCGGTGCCGCCCAGCACCATCACCGGCGCGCGGTCGCACCAGGCGTTGAAGATGGCCATGGCGCCGTGCTGCAGACCGACGATGTTGTGCAGCGCCGCGGCCATGGGCTTGCCGGCAGTCTTCCAGTAGCCGTGGCACATCGCCACCGCGATCTCCTCGTGGGTGCAGGTGATGATCTTGGGAGCGCCGGGAATGCGGAAATTGACCAAGGAATCGTGCAGGCCGCGGAAACTGGCCCCGGGGTTGATGGCAATGTACTCGTAACCGAGTGACGCCAGCAGCTCGACAATGAGGTCGGACCCGTAGACTGCTTGGCTTAACCGGCCGCCGCGGGCGGGTGTTGGGGCTGGCTCCATGGGGACGCTCTCCTATGAACCAAGGGTGGGTTTATGACTGCGGAGGATTGTGCCGGTTAGCATACCGCATTCCCTCGCCAGCATCGACGCCACCCCCTAAAACCTTTCAGCCACTACATCTGGCTATTGCCATAGCCTGGGCAGTGCTATCTAGTAGTAATAACGGTAAGAATAATCCTATGCAGTACCTATTGGCACTCGGACGAGTCTTGTGGTTTAGTTCACATGTTCTGCTTGTTCATAGAGATATCTGAATGCTATAGTCGGGGAGTCGCCTTGCGAAGGGCAAGCGCACTCCTCTCCTCCGTGAGGAGAAGCGATTCGTACCGAGGTCTGCGATGGCACTAGACTGGCTGAAGCGCCGGAAAGAACGCGAGTCTCAGCGGGCGGCGCTGGCACACCGGATCCCCGCAGGGCAGGAACTGACCGACAAGTGGCCAGTGTTGCATTACGGCGATGTGCCGAAGTTCAAGCCCGAGGCCTGGGACTTCAGCATCAGCGGGTTGGTGGCTCGCCCACAGCGCTACACCTACGAGCAGTTCAACGCGCTGCCTCGGGTGACGGAGACCTACGACATTCACTGTGTGACGGGTTGGAGCAAGCTGGACAACACCTGGGAAGGTGTGCGGGTGCGGGATCTGGTGGAGGCGGCAGGCCCGCTGCCCACAGCGACGTTCGTGATGGTGCATGGCGAAAACGACTACACCACCAACGTTCCGCTTGACCTGCTGCTCGAGGAGGGTTCGCTGATTGCGAACCAACACAACGGGCAGGACATCGAGCCTGCGCATGGCTGGCCCTACCGGCTGGTACTGCCCCGGCTGTACTTCTGGAAGAGTGCGAAGTGGGTACGGAGTTTCGAACTTATGGACACCAACGAGCGCGGCTTCTGGGAACGCTACGGTTACCACAACAATGGCGACCCATGGAAAGAAGAACGCTACTCGTGGCAGGAGGGATGAACAACGCTGCATGAGTAGCATTCGCGATCTGATTCAACTGCAGGATATCGACACGGCGCTCTCAACCCGCCGCACCCAACTCGCTGAGTTGCAGCGGCGGATGGATGATAACGCGTACATAGACGACCTGACTCAGCAACGAGACACGCTGACGGTGGCTATTGCGGCAACCGAACGGGGGGCGCGCGACGCCGATGGCTAGGTGCAGAGCACCCGCGCCCACTTGGCCACCGTCGACGGCAAGCTCTACGACGGCTCAGTGGGCAACCCCAAGGAGCTGGTGGCGCTGCAGCAAGACGCCGACATGATCCGCGGCCAGCTCGGCAAGCTGGAGGAGGCGGTGCTGATTGTGACCAGCCGCCTCGAAGCACAACGGGCCTCCATGACCGCAGTTGTGGACCAACTGACGGCCGCGACTGCGGAACACGCAGCGCTGGTGGCCGAACTCACCGGCCAGAAGCAAACACTCGACGCCGAGGTGGCCGAGCTGGATGGGCGCCGTGCGTTGGTCACCGGCAAAGTTCCGGCGGCTGACCTGCGGGTCTACACCACCATGTTCACCTCCCGCCAGGGCCGGGCCGTAGCCAGAGTGGAGCGCACGCTGTGCCAGGGCTGCCGGGTGAACCTACCATCGGTGGTGGTACAGCGGGTGCGCACCAGCCCAAACCTTGTGCAGTGTCCGAGCTGCGGGCGGATTCTGTACACCTAGTGGGCGGCCAAGCTGGAGGACCTTCTTGGACGCTATAGGTTACTTTCGCCAACCGCCGGCGACAGCGCCGCAGGACGAGCAGGTGCTCACTCTTCAGGAGCAGGAGGAGCAGTTCTTCAGCTTCTGCCGGGAGCATGGCTATCAGCCGGTCGCGACTTTTATGGATCCGATCGCCGGCCCCGGAGCCCGCGGCTTCCGACAGCTTCGCGAGTACGCCAGCCAGCCTGACCGTGGGTTCACCATAGTCGTCCTCTCAGCTGTGTCGCACCTCTCCAGCGATGCGCGAGAAGTGGTAGAACGCGTTCTCGACCTTGAGCAGACCGGCGTGCAGATTGCGCTGATCGGTGACGACGGGGGCGGCGACCGCGTGGAAGCCGCGCTGGACTACTGGCGCGAGCACCGCACCCAATCGGGTCTCAGCGCGCGCGCCATGGACTCGCTGCGCAACAAGGCGATGCGCGGCTTTGGTTTGGGCAAGACGCCCTACGGTTATCGCATTGCAGAGAACGGCCGCCTGGAAGTGGTGCCCGACGAGGCAGAGGTGGTGCGCCGCATCTACGCGATGTATCTGGAGCAGGGACTCGGCCTACGGCTGATTGCACGCACCCTCAACGACGAGAACGTCTTCACCCGGCGCGGCAAGCGTTGGAGCGTGGTGACCATTCGCGACATTCTGCGTAACCGTGCCTATGCCGGTACCTACCTGCGTTTCGGCGTCCGCATTACCGGCAGCCACGAGGCGATCATCCCCACCGAGACCTTCCGGGAGGCACAGCGCCGGCGCGAGAGCACCCCGAGCGTTGCCCATAGTGGCAAGGAGGGGGGCTTTGCGCTGTCCGGCCTTGTGTACTGCGGCTCGTGCGGCGGACGGATGATTGGTGTCAGCCGCAAGCAGAGCTGGGCCCGCAAGCGAGACGGCGGCCGTTCGGAGGCGACCTACCGCTACTATCGCTGCGGCTCGCGGGTGAACCAGAGTGTCTGCTCGTACCACACCTGGCGGTCAGATGACCTGGAGCGTGCTGTGCTGGCGGCCATTGGGGCAGCGCTTGACCCCGCAATTGAGCAGGTGCAGGACACGCCGGCCGCCGAACTCCGCACGCTGGTGCAGGGGCGCCTCAAGGTGCTCAGCACCCGCTTCAATCGCTACTTAGACGGCACGACCAAGGGCACCCACGACCTAGTACGGTTGCGACGGCTCTCCTATCCGTTGCTGCGCGAGCAGCAGCGCCTGCGCGACCGCCTGCTCGATCTCGACGCCGCCGGCGGCATCGAGGCCTTGCGCGCCGCCTGGTGGCAGCAACAGCGGGAGCGCCTGCAAGACCTGACCGCGCACTGGCCCACGCTGCCACAGGAAGACTGTCGGCTCGCCCTGGGCGATCTGATTCGGCGTGCTACCGCCACCGACGGCGCGCTGCAGGTCGAGCTGCTAGGGTAGGGCCAACACCAGCGGAATTATGAATGGGTGGCGCTTGGCCCCCTTCTGGCACCCCGCCCAGCGTGGGCCACTCCTGTCGATACTCCCTATTCCTCACCTTCGGTTCCTGCTACGATCACCGTGGCAAGGTGGCCGGGTAGCCGCCGTTCGCTTCGGCGAAGGGAGGAAAGTCCGGACTCCTCCGGGCAAGCATGCTGGGTAACGCCCAGGCGGGGAAACCCGACGGAAAGTGCCACAGAAAACATACCGCCGGTCGCAAGGCCGGTAAGGGCGAACCGGTGCGGTAAGAGCGCACCGCTCCAGCGGTAACGGTGGAGGCAGGGAAAACCCCATGTGGAGCAAGACCAAATAGGGGGACGCAGGCGCCCGGACAGTCCCCGGGTTGGTCGCTTGAGCCGTCTGGTAACGGGCGGCCTAGAGAGATGGCTACTGCCCGCTTCGGCGGGTACAGAATCCGGCTTATACGCCACCTTGCCAAAAGTGCGTTAGCCGGCTCGGCCCGATTATGCGGACGGCTTCCCCGGTGGTCAGCCAGGATGAGACCCTCGGCCACCCGCGTTGGACACAGAGAAACGGGGCCGCAGCGCCCCGTTTCTCTGTGTCGGCACTCATAGATGGAGGCGCTTGCCCCCGCCCATGCGATAGCGGTTAGATTGGCTCGAACATGTTCTGGCGCATGGCTGCCCGTGCAGGCTCGGTGCGCAGGAACTCGAGGAACGCGCTTGCCGCCGTCAGGTTCGTAGCCGCCTTCATGGCCGCCGCAGAGAACGAATAATACACCTGCACTTCGTCGGGTAGCGGCCCAATGATGTCGATGCCCGGCACCGGCGCCAGCTCACATAGCAGTTGCGCGCCGAGCTCCACCTCGCCGGTGACGATGCGCGCGGCGACGGGACCCTTTTCGACAATCACCCGTTTCTTCAGCCGCTGCGCGAGCCCAAGGCGGTCCAGCAGGCCTGCGAAGTACAGCCCGCTGGCGCCCTGCTCTGAATGGCCCACCGACTCCGCCGTCAAGAGGGCTGCCTCCAGCTCCTGAAACGAGCCGATGCGGGGCTTCGGCGCACCAGCGCGGACGGCAAGGCCAACCCCTGAACGGCCGAGTTCGAGCCGGGTGCCCGCCACAAGTCGGCCCTGAGACTCGAGCTGGTCGATCCCCTCCTTGGTCAGAATCACGACGTCGGCGCTCTGGCCCTTATCGATGAGGGCGAGAAGTGCTTGCGTCGCATGGTACGCTGCCCGCACTCCCGGCGCTGCGGTTTCGAGAGCGCCCTTGAGCGCTAGGGTGCTGATCACGCTAACGTCGGCGAAGGGTGTGTTCGAGGGGGGCATGATGAGCGTCGGCCTCCTGATTTGACTGGAGTGACCGTACTCCTGAACCAACCGACTTGTCACGCTTGGGTGGTTCGCTGTAAGAGTTCAGAGTCGGTGAGTCGGCCTTGAGACCTAGGGGCTAACACCCCACGGCACCGCCATATCGCACTGATGGGCATCGTCTCAGCAGGGGAGCCCTGAGGGGGCGGCGAGTCCCCCTCAGGCAGGGGTGTGGGGGCGTCCCCCACTTGGAGACCCTCCGGGGTGGGCGGGTGGGAGGCGCCAACGCTCCTCCGAAGGCCCCGAACTTTCTCAGCGCGCTAGCGATGACTTCATCAATACTGAAGTCTTACCGTTGGCTAGCCTACTGCGGGCTCGTCCTGCGGAGCGCTGCATCAAGCCCGAGGGCGCACCACTCACCCAAGGGCTCATGTTGGCCGGTGTGCGGCAAGGCCAGCGTCCGCAGGCCCCGTAGTAGACTGTTTACAGGCACCAAGGCCCGGTAGCTCAGCGGATAGAGCGGAGGACTTCTAATCCTAAGGTCGGGGGTTCGACTCCCCCCCGGGCCGCCACAGTTTTAGACACGAATTGGCCCCGGCGGTTTTCCGCCGGGGCCTTCATCATGCCATTTGACAGCAATTCTGACAGCAACGGGACTCAGCGTGCGGCCAGGACTGCGTCCATCTGTGCGGCTGCCTCTTCATGCATGATGGGGGCGATGTGGGTGTAGAGGTTGGCCGTCAAGCCGATCTGGGAGTGGCCGAGTATCTCCATGATCATGCGGAGGGACACGCCCTGCGACAGTAGCAGGCTGGCGCAGCTATGCCTCAGATCGTGAAAGCGGACCTCAGGTAGTCCATTCACCTTCAGCAACCGGGTGAAGCTGCGGAGGACGTTGCGGGCGTCGAGCGGAGTACCGTTGGACGTGGTGAACACCAAACCCCACTTTTCTTGCCATGCGGCTCCGACTCGCAGCCGCTCCTCGGCCTGCAGAGCACGATGCTGCTTTAGCGCAGCAAGAGCGACCTTCGGCAGCGGGAGCATCCGCTGTGACTTCGCAGTCTTGGGATCGGCCAGCACAAACTTGCCTTCAACCCGTTGAAGGGCGGTCTTGACGTGAAGCTTGCCCTTTTCAAGATCGACGTTTTCCCACTTGAGCCCTAGCACTTCACCCTGCCGCATACCGGTAGCAAGCGCAAGGATGAAGACGGCACCAAGCCGGTCGTTAGCGGCCACCGTGAGAAGGTGTCGGGCCTGCTCCGCGCTGAGGGCTTGAACCTCTTCGTGCTGTACCCGGGGCGGGTCCAC
>SHYE01000016.1 GCA_009692935.1 Dehalococcoidia bacterium
GATGAGCGAGAGGCGGCTTATGGGCAGCCCGCGCTCAGGGATCTTAGACTCGCCCCGAACGTTGGGAGCGTCCAAGAACTCTGCCTCCAGGGTGACATCCTCCAGGGTCGAGGGCACAATCTGCCCCCGAACTGCGAGTACCCGGCTGGTCTCTTGTAACGCGGCCTCGAAGTTCCCTACCACGCCCGACATCGCCACGATGAAGAGATTGCCGAAGCTGTGGCCCTTCAGCTCGCCCTCTTCGAACCGGTATTGCATCAAGCGCGTGACCAGCGGTTCGGCGTCGGCGAGCGCAGCGATACAGTTGCGGAAGTCGCCGGGCGGCAAGACCCCCAGGTCACGGCGCAGCCGCCCCGAACTGCCGCCGTCATCAGCAACCGTCACCACGGCGGTGAGGTTGTCAGTCTCTACCTTCAGGCCGCGCAGCAGCATGGAGAGGCCGGTGCCACCGCCAATGGCTACGATGCGCGGCCCTCGGTTACGGTGTCGCTGGCCAAATATGACGTGGGCTACCGGCCGGGAGTCGTTCGGCGGGCGATAAGCGGCGATGAGCGTGCGCGAGAACCCAGCCATACCGACGCCGACCATACCCAGCGCAGCCAGCACGAAGATAACGCCGCGCACCGGACGGGGCAGGAACTGCAGCGTGAAATAGTAGACCTCGTTGGGGAAGGAGTAACTCTCGTAGATTTCCCGCAAGAAGTACCCGATGCCCAGGCCGAGAAACGCTACGCCGAGCGTCATCAGGAAAAGCCAGCGCTTCACATGCATGCCGGGGCGCAGCCACGCCATGAAGCCGGGATACTGTCGCCCCGCCGGTATCGACGGGGCGGCGTTTACAGAGGGGCGCTCATCGTACGGTTCGGACATGTCAATCCAGCTGTGCCTTGAGTAATTCGGTGACGAGCCCGGTGTTCGCCCGCCCGCGGGTCTCCTTCATCACCTTCCCCATAAGCGCGCCGAGGGCCGCCTGCTTGCCGGCCTTGTAGTCGGCCACGGCCTGCGGCGTATCGGCAATCACCTTGAGGACGATCTGCGTCAGTTCATCCGCGTTGCTCATCTGTGCCAGCCCCTGCTCCTCCATGATCGCAGCCGGCGCTTTGCCGGTAGTGAACATAGCTTCGAACACGGTCTTGGCAGCAGTCTGGTTCAGTTTTCCGGCATCAATCAGGTCGAGCAGGGCGGCCAGGCTTGCTGGCGTCACCTTGCTGTCCTCGATCTCTTGGTTATGAGCATTCAGCAGGCGCATCAGTTCACCGGTGCACCAGTTGCTCACCGACTTGGCCCGCGCCCAAAGGTCGCTGGGCACCGCGCCGGCACCAGCAACGGGCAGGGTTACCGTCGCTTCGAAGAACTCAGCCATGGCCCGGGTGGCGGTCAAGACGCCGGCTTCATAGCCGGAGAAGCCAAACTGCTGCTCAAAGCGGGCGTGCCGGGCTTCCGGCAACTCCGGCAGTTGCGCCTTGAGCTGCGCCACCCACTCGGGGTTCACTTCGAGCGACGGAATGTCCGGTTCCGGGAAGTACCGGTAGTCATGCGCCATCTCTTTCGAGCGCTGTGACACAGTCTCGTTACGGTTGTCCACCCAGCCGCGGGTTTCCTGGCGGATGGGCCGGCCGGCATCCAGCATCTCGCGCTGACGAGCTTCCTCGAACTGAATCGCCGAGAACACCGAACGGAAGCTGTTCATGTTCTTGACTTCGACCTTGGTGCCGAACTCGTGCGCACCAAGCGGCCGGACGCTGACATTGGCATCGCACCGGAATGCGCCCTGCTCCAGGTCACCGGAGGAAATGCCCAGGTAGCGGAGAATGCTGCGGAGTTTGGTCAAATACTGGCGGGCCTCTTCGGCGGAACGCATGTCCGGCTCCGAGACGATCTCCATCAGAGGTACACCACCACGGTTCACATCGACCAGGCTATAGGTCTCGCCGTCTGCGGCGTTGTGGGAAAGCTTCGCAGTGTCCTCTTCCATATGGACCCGCGTGATGCCGACGTGCTTGGTTGCGCCCTCTACGTCTACGTCGAGCCAGCCGTCACTGCACAGTGGTTCGTCGTACTGGGAGATCTGGTACCCCTTCATAAGGTCGGGATACGGATAGTTCTTCCGGTCCATCTTGCTGTGATGGTTGATGGTGCAGTTCAGGGCCAGGCCCAGCATCATCGCGTACTCGACGGCGCGACGATTGATGATTGGCAAGACTCCGGGCATGCCCAGGCAGACCGGGCACACGTGGGTGTTGGGGGCGGCTTCTTGGTAGGCGGTGCTGCACGCGCAGAACATCTTGCTCTTGGTCAAGAGCTGGGCGTGCACCTCGAGCCCGATCACGGTTTCGTACTGCATAGGAGCCCAGTATAACATCGATGGTCTGGCTGCCAAGAGACATAACGATACACATCATCCTGTGGTTCACGCGAAGAGCACCCACAAGAGGTTGCGGTGGCAGGCTGACACTGCTATTCTACTAACAACTTCCGTGCCCTTTAAGTCGGTCCAGTGAGGCCGACAAGGAGTTCAACCAATGCGGCATCCATACATCGCCAGCCCCGAGGCCGGGGCGAGCGGTCTATTGCGCTCGCGCACCCATCTGGGCAGTCCTCCGTCTCTGAAGCGAGAGCTACAGCGGAGTGACGATGCCGGGTAAACAGCTTCTCTCCGCCGACGACATCCGGCGCGCGCTCGTTCGCATCGCCCACGAGGTGCTGGAGCGCAACCACGGGGCCGGCACGCTGGTCTTCTTGGGCATGCAGACGCGAGGAGTGCCGCTTGCACACCGGCTGGCCACGCTGGTGAAAGAGTTCGAGGGGGTCGAGGTGCCGGTCGGGTCGCTCGACATCTCGCTCTATCGCGACGATCTCGCGCAGCGCCCGCGTCCCTCGCTGCAGCAGACCCGAGTGCCGATGCCGGTGACTGGCCAGACCGTGGTGTTAGTCGACGACGTGCTGTTTACCGGCCGAACCGTCCGGGCCGCGCTCGACGCCATCGCCGACCTGGGCCGGCCGCGCGCGATCCAACTTGCGGTTTTGGTAGACCGTGGCCACAGGGAGCTGCCGATCCGCGCCGACTACGTGGGCAAGAACGTGCCCACCGCCCAGGACGAGGCAGTGGCGGTGCACCTACGTGAAGTGGATGGCGAGGACGTCGTGACCATCGCCGCTGGAGACGTTGTGCCGATTCCAGCGATTGGTCGGGAGGCCTAACGCATGGCGGACACGATGGCGCACCAAGTAGCACCAGCGAACGAGGCAGCACCGGCTCCGGCCGGGGGGCTTCGGCATCAGCACGTGCTGGACCTCAATGACTGGGACAAGCAGGATATCGACCTGGTGCTGCGCACCGCTGACGGCATGAGGGAGGTGCTCCAGCGCGATATCAAGAAAGTGCCCACGCTGCGGGGCAAGACCGTCATCACACTGTTCTACGAGGCCTCGACCCGAACCCGGATGTCCTTCGAACTGGCCGGCAAGCTGCTGAGCGCCGATGTCATCAACCTGACCGCCAGCACCAGCAGCACCACCAAAGGCGAGAGTCTGGTGGACACCGTAAAGACCATCGATGCGATGGCGCCCGATTGCATTGTGATGCGGCACCCTAGTTCGGGAGCTCCCTATCTGGTGGCACAGCAGGTGCGGGCAAGCGTGGTGAACGGCGGCGACGGTTGGCACGCCCACCCGACCCAAGCACTGCTCGATATGTACACCATCCGCGAGCACTTGGGCGGTCTCGCGGGGCTGAAGGTGGCCATTGTCGGCGATATTCTCCACAGCAGAGTCGCTCGGTCCAACGTCTGGGGCCTGCAGGCCGCCGGCGCACATGTCACGCTGTGCGGCCCCGCCACCTTGCTGCCGCGCGAATGGGCCCCTGACCGCGATGTGGCCGCCACTGGATTGCCGCCTATCACCGTTACCTGGGACATCGAGCAGGCGTTGGCTGACGCCGATGTGGTGATGGCGTTGCGGCTCCAGAAGGAACGGCAGGAGAGCGGCCTGCTCCCAAGCATCGGAGAGTACATCACGGACTTTCAGATCACGCGCAAGCGTCTGGCGCTAGCACGCGCCGGAGCGCTGCTGATGCACCCAGGCCCGGTCAACGAGGGCATCGAGCTGGCGTCGGAGCTGGTGCGCGGCGCTCAGTCGGTTATCGACACCCAGGTGACCAACGGCGTGGCGGTGCGCATGGCGCTGCTGTACCTGCTGATTGGGGGGCCGCAATGAGGAGCCCTCACTCTAACCCTCTCCCAGAGGGAGAGGGGATCAAAGAGGCCGTCCGACCCCCTCTCCCTCTGGGAGAGGGTAGGGGTGAGGGCTCCGCCTTCAGCATCCGCCAGGCGACCACCGAAGACGCCTCCGTTGTCGCCAAGCTGATGTCAGCCTTCAACCGCCAGGTTGGGGTCATGGGCATCGGCTGGGGGCACGACACCGCGCCGGAAGTGTCCGACGTCTCGCCGGAGCAGGCGCGCCGCCGGCTGGCCGCGATGGTTGCCACCGAGCGGGTGTACTTGGCGGACGCCGGTGGTCAGGCCGTGGGCATCGCCGCGCTTCGGTTGGTGTCGCATTTGGATCAGGACGTGCCATATGCCGAGATGACCCAGATCTACGTCGACCCCGTGCGGCGAGCATCGGGCGTTGGTGCGCTGCTCATCGCGCATGTGGAGGCCGAGGCCCAGGCAGCCGGCACCACCGCCATCTATCTGCTGACGGGCGAGGACAACACCGGCGCGCAGGCCTTCTACCGCCGCCAGGGCTACGCCGCCCACTACGTCGGGTTCGAGAAGGCGCTGACTTCGGCGAAGAGCGAGGGCTCATGACTGCAACACTGATCACCGGCGGCCGCATCATCGACCCCTCACAGATCTGGGACGGCACCGGCGACCTGCTGCTGAACGACGGCATGGTGGCCTGGTGCAGCCTGAGCGAGACGCCGATGCCTGCGTTGGCAGAGCCGCCCGCGCGCGTCTCCGCCGCCCATCTCGTGGTCACCCCCGGCTTCATCGACCTGCACTGCCACTTGCGCGAGCCGGGGTGCGAGGCCAAGGAGACGATCGCCAGCGGTACCCGGGCGGCCGCGGCCGGTGGCTTCACCACGGTGTGTTGCATGCCCAACACCAGCCCTGCCATCCACGACCGTGCGGTGGTCGAGCGGGTGCTCACTATCGCCCGGCAGCAGGCGGCGGTACGGGTGCTCCCCATCGGGGCGGTGACGCGTGATATCGCTGGCAAGCAGCTCGCCCAGCTCGGCGAGATGGCTGACGCTGGCTGTGTCGCTTTCAGCGACGATGGCAACCCAGTGTGGGACGCCTCGCTGATGCGTCACGCAATGGAGTATCTGCTGCCGCGCGGTCTGCCGGTCATCGACCACTGTCAGGACCCGGGGTTGACCCGCGGCTCCAGCATGAACGAGGGTCCGGTGGCCGCCCGCCTGGGCCTCAAGGGCTGGCCCGCTGCCGCCGAGGACATGATGATTGCGCGCGACATCGAGCTGGCCCGGCTGACCGGCGCCCGGGTGCACATCGCGCACCTCAGCACGGCGGGAGGCGTCGAGCTGGTGCGCCGCGCCAAGGCCGAGGGGCTGCCGGTGACCGCTGAGGTCACGCCGCACCATCTGACCCTGACCGATGAGCGGGTGCTGGGAGCGTGCTGCGGCTACGTCGGGCTCGAACCGGTAGCCAAGGGGGCAGAAGCGCCTTACGATACCAGCGCCAAGGTGAACCCGCCGTTGCGGCGCGAGGCCGACATCGCTGCGCTCATCGCTGGCCTGCTGGACGGGACTATCGACTGCATCGCCACCGACCACGCGCCGCACGCCGCCGAGGACAAGCTGTGCGAGTTCGACCAGGCGGCCAACGGCATCAGCGGGCTGGAGGTGGCGCTGGGCAGCGTGCTGAGCCTGGTGCACCGCGGCGTGCTGCCGCTGCCGCTGGTCATCGAGAAGCTGACGGCAGGGCCGGCTAGGTTTCTCGGAGCCCTGGGTCCGTCGTCGGTTCCTCCCGAGCGTGTCGAGGGGGCGGCTGGTGCCATAGGCTCACCACGAACGGCGAAATCGGCCTTGGTGCCGTCCGGGCTCGGCTCGTTGCAGGTTGGTGCCCCCGCCGACGTGGTGCTGATCGGTATGGATTTCGAGTGGATCGTGCGGCCGCAAGAGTTCCTTTCGAAGGGCAAGAACTCGCCGCTGGGCGGCGTGCTGCTCAAGGGCAGGGTGATGGCCACGTATTTCGGTGGAGAACTGGTGCATGCGCAGAGCGAAGAGTTTGCGTGATTGGAAGCTCATGGTTCCCTAGCCTCGCCGTCGTGTGGCGCAGCTTCGGCGCGCCGGGCCATTCCTGTCCTCCCTCCCCCCGCATGAGGGAGTTAGTTAGGAGCGGGAACCCCCTACATACGGAGACTACTGAGTGACTGAACCGCAACTGAAAGCCTACCTGGTGCTATCCGACGGCGCGACCTTTGAGGGCCGCAGCTTCGGCGCGCCCGGCCATGCCTCCGGCGAAGTGGTGTTCAACACCAGCATGACCGGCTACCAGGAGGTGCTGAGCGACCCGTCCTACGGCGGTCAGTTGGTCACGATGACCTACCCGCTCATCGGCAACTACGGCGTCAACGAGAACGACTTCGAGAGCCGCGCGGTGCAGGTGCGGGGCTTCATCGTGCGCGAGCACTGCACGCTACCCAGTCACTGGCAGTCCACCAGCACCCTGGGGGCGTTCCTCGAGTCTCGCAACGTCCCCGCCCTTGAAGGCATCGACACCCGGGCGTTGACCCGCCGCCTCCGCAGCGAGGGCGTGATGATGGGCACTGTCACCACCGACGAGACGCCCGCCGAGGCGCTGGAGCGGCTGCTGCACACACCGGCTTACGGCGACCATGACTACGTGAAGGAAGTCACCACCCAGGGCCCCTACGGCTGGGAGAATGGCCGTGCGGTGATCGGCGCCAAGCTGGCGGCCGGCCGGCCGCACGTGGTGATTGTCGACTTCGGCCTCAAGTTCAACATCTTGCGGTCGCTGGTAGAGCGCGGTTGTGCGGTCACGGTGGTGCCCGCCACCGCAGGGGTGCACCAAGTCCTCAGCCTGCGGCCCGACGGCGTGCTGCTGTCGCCCGGCCCCGGCGATCCTGCGCTGCTGGACTACGCCGTCAACCTAGCCCAAGGCCTGCTCGAATCGCAGACGCCGGGGGGGGGGCCGCTGCCGCTGTTGGGAATCTGCCTGGGGCACCAGGTGCTGGCCCGGGCCCTGGGAGCCGGCACCTTCAAGCTGAAGTTCGGCCACCGCGGCGCTAACCACCCGGTGCAAGACCTGCGCGATGGCAAGGTGCACATCACCAGCCAGAACCACGGCTACACGGTCGACGCCGCCGGCCTCTCCGCCGAGGCCGAGGTGACGCACCTCAGCCTCAACGACGGCACCGTGGAGGGCCTCCGCCACAAGCGCCTGCCGGTCATGAGCATCCAGTACCATTCCGAGGCGTCGCCCGGCCCGCGCGACAACATGTACATCTTCGACCAATTCCTGGCGAGCGTGCGCGCATGATGGCTTGGGGTGCGCACCGTCTGTCCGGCCCCCCCTCCCTCTGGGAGAGGGTTGGGGTGAGGGCTGCCGCTGCCTGCTACGCCGCCGGTTCGGCCTGGTACACCACCCGGCCGGTGCGGATGATCTCGCCCAGGAACGAATGTGGGTCGGGGTTGTGGTACTCAGAGGATGGGTATCCGAGCGGCGCAATGAGTGGGTCAGTATCCAGCGTCAGGTTGGCCATCGCCCGCTGTCGTTTCGGGAGAGCGGTGTTCTCGAAGTCGGGGGATATCACGGCGAGGTCGATATCGCTCCACTCGTGCGCGCTGCCCCGTGCGTGCGACCCGTACAGGATGACGGCCTCAAGGCGCAATCCAGCCTTCAAGTGCTCGACGAATTCGTTGATGGACGTGTTTAGCCCAACTGCGGTCGCAACCATCAGTAGAACTCCTGGGTCTCCGTCAAGTACTTGGCGGTGTCTTGCAGATCGTACTCGATATCCATTATCCCGACATCTGGGTACCGCGAGGGTGTGTAGTCATAGGTCAGGTTGTGAAGGAGCGTCGCCTGATCATGCGTTAGCGGCAATTGAAGGTTCTTCGCTAACGCACGCAGGCTGTGGGTTCGAGGCGGCACCGTGCCTAATCGCTCGATCCAGAGAGCTTTTAGGAGCTTCTCGATGGCCTGCTGGCAGTAGAAGACCGCGTGTGCCGGCATGGCCTCTCGCTGCATTATTGCCGCACCAGCCAGGTCACCGTCTGATCGTCTCACCCAGCGGGACGTGTCTTCCTTCATACCCGCATGCTACCACCCTCCTTCGCGGAGCGCGAGCATGATCCTGCCCACCGTCGTCGCCCACCGAGGCGCATCCGGCGACACGCCCGAGAACACCCTTGCGGCGTTCGACCGGGCCGTGGCGCTTGGCTGCCCCGACATCGAGCTGGACGTGCAGGTGACCCGCGACGGGGTGCCGGTGGTGCTGCATGATACAACGCTCGATCGCACCACCGATGTCGTCGCTCACGCTGAGGTGATGGGTCCTTCGGCGGGCTCAGGACGAACGGAGGGGACGAGAGTCGATGCACTGACGCTGGCGCAACTTCGCACGCTCGATGCCGGTGCCTGGTTCGGCGATCAGTTCGCCGGTCAGTCGGTGCCCTCCCTGGAAGAGGTGCTGGCCCGCTACGTCGGTCAGGCCCGTTTCACGGTGGAAATCAAGGTGCCCGGCGTGGGGCTGGAGGCGAAGGTGTTGGGTCTGCTGACCCGCTACGGCATGCGTAGCAGCGCCAGCCTCTGCTCATTTCTGCCCGAGGTTCTCGCGGCGCTAGAGCCGGTGGCCGGGTCGATGCCGGTGTGGTTCAACGTTCCGCAGCTAACCCAAGCGTCAATTGTCGAGGCTTTACGGCTGCGCGCCTCAGGGATTGCTGCGCCGATTGCGACGCTGACGACGGACAAGGTGGCCGAAGCCGGTGACCGTGGTCTGCTGGTGGCGGCCTGGGGCATGACCAGCGAGGCCGAGGTGCAGCGGGCTACTGCTTGGGAACTCGACCGCGTGATCTGCGACCGGCCAGACGCCGTACTTGGCTTCATCAACCGTTCGACGGCCGTGCGAGGCTAACATGAACGGCGAAATCTACGCGATTCCCGAGTCGAAACACGGCAGCCTCGCCGTGATGCCGCGCCCCCGTTCAGCCGACTGGCTGGAGGACGAGGTGTACCTCTGGAGCAACCTGCGTATTGGTACCGTGGTCTCGTTGCTGACGGCCGACGAAGTCTTGCAGTTGGTGCTTTCGGAGGAGAACCTGCTGTGTCAGAGCCTCGGCATCCGCTTCGAGTCTTTCCCCATCCCTGATCGGGGACTTCCTCTGTCGGCCGAGGCGTTTGTGGGTTTGGTGGGCCGCGTCCAGGGCTATTTGGAGACGGGGGAGCGGGTGGCCGTGCACTGTAGGCAAGGCGTGGGCCGTTCGGGTATGGTGGCAGCCGGTATCCTCATCGCCCAGGGTTACGGTGTGGATCAAGCCTTCGGTTTCGTCGAGCAGGCCCGGGGCATGCGGGTGCCCGACACCGAGGCGCAGCGGGAATGGGTCCGAGACGTCGCTCCGTTGCTGCGCGCATTACGGAATTTGGACGAAGAGGAGGCAGCGACATCATGAGCTTCTTGCGACGTTGGTTCGCCCGAAAGCCGGCCACACCGCGCACCGAACTCAGCCTGCTGGTCGTCGACCAGCAGTGTCTGCGGGCGTTGTTCGATGAGCACCGGTCGCTCAGCGATGACGAAGTGGCGGCTGCGGTGCTGGTGCAGCGGCCGGAACTGCTGGCAATGGAAGTGCAGGCCTCGCTCTTGAAGCTGCGCCAACACGGGCTGGTGGACCGGGATGAGCTGGCCCGCCACCGCATCACCAAAGCCGCCCGACGTCTGCGGGATATCATTCCGGAACGGGCTACCAGCAACATCATGTACTACGGATAACGAATGAGCAAACCTTCGAAGGTGCTGATTATCGGGTCGGGCCCCATTGTCATTGGCCAAGCCGCGGAGTTCGACTACGCGGGTACTCAGGCGTGCAAGGCTATGCGCGAGGAGGGGGTGGTGTCGGTGTTGGTCAACTCCAACCCGGCGACCATCATGACCGACACCGACATCGCAGACATCATCTATATCGAGCCGCTCACGGTGCCGGTGCTGGAGCGCATCATCGCCCGCGAGCGGCCGGATGGCCTGCTGCCGACGCTCGGCGGTCAGACCGGCCTGAACTTGGCGGTCGCGTTGGCAGATGCCGGCATCCTGGACAAGTACAACGTCCGCCTCCTCGGCACGCCGCTCGACACCATCCGAAAGGCCGAGGATCGGGAGTTGTTCAAGGTCCTGCTGCAGTCCATCGGCGAGCCGGTACCGCCCAGCATGACGGTGACGAACCAAGGGCAGGCCGCGCGGGCCCTGCGCGACATCGGCCTGCCCCTGGTCATTCGGCCCGCCTATACGCTTGGCGGCACGGGTGGTGGCATCGCGAACACGCTGGAGGAGTACCACCGGTTCGTGGCCAGCGGCTTGCTCGCCAGCCCCATCGGGCAGGTCCTGGTCGAGCGGAGTCTGGTGGGTTGGAAAGAGATCGAGTATGAGGTGATGCGCGACGGCGCCGACACCTGCATCACGGTCTGCAATATGGAGAACTTCGACCCCATGGGCGTGCACACCGGCGACAGCATTGTGGTGGCGCCCAGCCAAACGCTGACCGACAAGGAATACCAGACGCTGCGGACGGCCAGCATCAAGATCATTCGGGCGCTGGGGATCGAGGGCGGCTGCAATGTGCAGTACAGCATGGCGCCCCGGCCGCTGCGGGGCGAGACGTATAGCCCCGACGGCCAGCAGACGCCCTACTTCGTCATCGAGGTGAACCCTCGGGTGAGCCGCAGTTCGGCGCTGGCCAGCAAGGCCACCGGCTATCCCATCGCCCGCATGGCGGCGAAGATAGCCGTTGGCAAGCGGCTCGATGAGATTACCAACCCGGTAACCGGCGTTTCCACCGCTGCCTTCGAGCCGGCGCTCGACTATTGCGTCGTAAAGATCCCCCGCTGGCCCTTCGATAAGTTTGCCAGCGGCGACCGCACGATCGGCACCCAAATGAAAGCCACCGGCGAGGTGATGGCCATCGGCCGGACGTTCGAGAGCGCGTTGGGCAAGGCAATCCGATCTTGGGAGGTAGGCGGGCGCACGCTGCAGTGGGAAGACGCTTCCTGGGGGCTGGACCAAGCAACTGACCCTGCAAGCGTCATGGACCGGTTGCCCCTGTACCCCACTGACGAGCGCCTTTGGGCCTTGATGGCAGCCCTTCGCCGGGATGCAACCCCGCGCGACCTCTCGCTGCGGACGGGCATTGACCTCTGGTTTCTCGACAAGTTGCAGGGCCTGGTGCGTATGGAGCAGCGTCTGCTGTCGGAACCGCTGGCGCGCGACCTGTTACTTGCCGCCAAGCGCCTGGGCTTCTCCGATGACACCGTCGCGCAACTCAGCGACAGTTCCCGAACCTCCGGGCTTTCCGAGCGGGTGCGCGCGCTGCGCAAGGAGTGGGGCATTGTGCCCTCGTACAAGATGGTCGATACCTGCGCGGCCGAGTTCACCTCTGCTACACCCTACTTCTACAGCACCTACGAGGCTGAGAATGAGGCGACGCCGCTGCCAGGGCCCAAGGCGGTGGTCATCAGCAGCGGGCCGATCCGCATTGGGCAAGGCATAGAGTTCGACTACTGTGCGGTGCACGCTGCCTGGGCGTTGGATGGCGCGGGCTACAAGAGCATTCTGGTGAACTCGAATCCCGAGACGGTGTCGACCGACTTTGATACCAGCGACCGTTTGTACTTCGAACCGCTCGACGAGGAAAGCCTGCGCAACATCATCGAGAATGAGGCAATCGAAGGCTCGCCCGACGACCTGCCGGGTAGCATCACCCAATTCGGTGGGCAGACGGCGATCAACCTGGCAGGCCCGCTCACCCGGGCTGGCCTCCCGATGCTGGGTTCGAGCGCCGAGACGATTGACGTCGCTGAAGATCGCCGCCGGTTCGAGGCGCTGCTCAGCGGGCTGGGCATTCCCCAGCCTCCTGGCGCCACCGTGACGCAAGTGAAAGACGCATTCCCGGTGGCCGACGCTATCGGTTACCCCGTGCTGGTGCGGCCGAGTTACGTCTTGGGCGGGCGCGCCATGGAGATCGTGTACAACCGGGATGACCTTGAGCGCTACATGGCAAATGCTGTAGAGCTCTCGGATGGGAAACCCATCCTCATCGACAAATACCTTGAGGGCAAAGAGGTCGAGGTGGACGCGCTCTGTGACGGCGAGCAAGTGCTGATTCCGGGTGTCATGGAACACATTGAGCGCACCGGCGTGCACAGCGGCGACTCGATGGCGGTGTACCCCGGCATCAACCTCACCTCCGTCGAAGTCGATACCCTGGTGGAATACACCACCCGCATGGGTCTTGCCCTTAACGTGCGCGGGCTGATGAACGTGCAGTACGCCATTATCGCCAGCACCGACGACGGACCGTCGCGAGTCTACGTTATCGAGGTGAATCCGCGCGCCAGCCGTACCGTTCCGTTCTTATCGAAAGTGACCACGGTTCCCATGGTGCGCATCGCCATCAACATCATGCTGGGGAAGACGCTGGCTGAGCAGGGCTATCCCGCGGGCCTGTGGAAGCGCCAAGGCTTGGTGGCCATCAAAGCCCCGGTATTCTCCATGTCCAAACTCTCAGGTGTCGATACCTACCTCGGCCCGGAGATGAAGTCGACCGGCGAGGTGATGGGGGTGGATTCGACCTTCGACGCTGCTATGGCCAAGGCACTCTTGGGTGCGGGCATGATGCTGCGCCCCGACTCTGCCATTCTGGTCAGCATTGCTGATCGAGACAAGCCCGAAGCCACGCCGTTGTTGCAGCGCCTCGCGGAGATCGGTTGCGCCCTCTATGCCACCGAAGGCACCGCCGCCTACCTTCACGGCTTGGGCATCGAGGTCACCATGGTGCCCGCCAAGATCGGCGTGGGGCATCCGGACGTGGTGGATGTGATTCGGGACCGCAAGGTGACGGCGGTGATGAACACCGTGACCGGCGACCGTACACCCTTGCGAGACGGTTTCGAGATCCGTCGTGCCGCTGCCGAGATGCATATCCCTTGTTTCACCTCGCTCGACACCATGGCTGCGGCCGTGCGTTCGCTCAGCAAAGAGGGTGCTGCCTACAACGTGCAGCCGCTGAAAGAATACATCGAGGCGGGGCGGAGCTAAGCCGTGGAACCCAACGCGCACGAGGCGTTCGAGCGCATTCGCGCTGAACTGGAAGAGGGGCGTGTAGACCCGGCTGTCGCACTGCTGCAAGCGCAGCACCCGGCCGACGCCGCTGACGTGCTGCGGGCACTCGACGAAGAAGACCGCATGGTGCTGACGCCGCTCTTGGGGCCACAGACCATCGCCTCTATCGTCCAATACCTGGGCACCGAGGACGCCGCTGATCTGGCCAGCAAGCTGGACCCCGCGATGGCAGCGGAGGTGCTCGATCTCTCCGAGCCGGACGTGGCGGCCGACGTGTTGGGGGCCATGGACTCGCTGCAGGCGGCCGAGGTGTTGGGCCGCATGACCACCGCGCAGCGAGTCGGCCCGCTGCTGCTCCACGAAGACGACAGCGCCGCCGGCGTTATGACGCCAGACTTCATCAGCCTTGAAGCAGGCATGACCGTGGACGAAGCGCTGCAGTACCTGCGCGCCGCTAAACCCTCCTCGGCCAGTGCCTACTACATCTACGTCGTCGATGCCGATCGTCAGTTGCTTGGCAGCGTCAGCCTTCGCACGCTCGTCGTTTCGGGGCCGCAGGTTACCCTGCGCTCCATCATGAACCCCGACGCGATTTCGGTACCTGCGGGCACCGACCAAGAGGAAGCTGTCCGCCTGATGCGCCACTACGATTTGCTGGCGCTGCCGGTGGTCGATGACAGCAACCGGCTCATCGGCGTTATCACGCCGGAGGACATGGCCGATGTCATGGACGAAGAGAGCACAGAAGACATGTACCGGTTGGCCGGTATCCCCAACGAGGAACGCGCCCTGGGGCCCGTGCGCGAATCCTTACGGCGCCGGGTGCCCTGGCTGCTGGTCAACCTTTGTACGGCGTTCCTGTCGGGTTACGTCGTCTCCCTGTTCTCTCACACCATCGAGCAGCTTTCGGCTATCACCATCTTCATGCCGGTTGTAGCAGGACACGGCGGAAACACAGGTACCCAGGCGGCGACGATCATGGTGCGCAGCTTGGCCCTTGGCGAAGTAACCTCCGGCGACACCCGCAGAGTCCTGCAGAAGGAGATAGCGTTCAGTCTGATACATGGCACCCTTGCGGGTGTGCTCGCGGGTGCGCTCGGGTTAATCCTGATAGGGAACCCGTGGCTCGGCCTCGTGGTGACCATGGCCATGTTCGGGAACATCATCTTGGCCGGCTTCGTGGGGTCGCTCATGCCCATGTTCCTGCGGATGGTGGGCCTCGATCCAGCGCTCATGTCCTCGATCTTTCTGACCACCTTCACCGATATCGGCGGCTTCCTGCTGTTGCTCGGGCTGGGGACCGCAATGCTCACTCGGATCACTGGAGGCTAGTCTGAAGTTGGTAAACGCGCCGGTTGTTTCGAATCAGGCCGCGTACCCCGGCGTGAACCTGATGTGGCTGGACGCTCCCGAAATGGCGTTGACCGCCCAGCCGGGACAGTTCGTCATGCTCCGGTGCAGCGATACGCTCGACCCACTGTTGCGGCGGGCGCTCAGCATTCACCGCATCCACCCGGAGCCCGGCCGCATCGCGGTGCTGTACAGTCTTGGTGGCCCCGGTACCGGGTTCCTGCAGCGGCGGGTGCCGGGAGACACCGTCGATGTACTTGGGCCGTTGGGCCAGGGCTACACCGTACGTGCGCAGTCACGGAACTTGCTGTTGGTGGGGGTCAGTTGGGGGCTCGCGCCGCTCATCGCCCTGGCCGAGCAACAGGTGCTACACGACCGCCCGGTCACGCTGCTGGCGGGCGGCGCCACCGCTGCGCAGGTCCCGCCCAGCGAACTGTTGCCCCCCCAGGTAGAGTTGCTGGCCGCGACCGCTGACGGTAGCCTCGGTCATCACGGCGAGGTCACCGACCTGGTGAAGGACTACTGGACGTGGGCTGACGACGTGTTCGCATGCGGGCCCATGAGCTTCTACCGTCAGCTTTCCCACGCCGTTGAAGGCGCCTGGCCCCGCAAGCGCATCCAGATCCTTGCGGAAACGCCGATGGCCTGTGGGGTCGGGGCGTGCTTTGCCTGCACGCTTGAAACCCGGCGTGGGCTCCTTATCGCCTGCCGGGAGGGCCCCAAGGCCTATCTGGATGACCTACTCTTCTAGGTAAACTCCCGTAGGAACTCAGAAGGCAGTGGGAATGCCCTTGCTACGAAAGTAGACCCGCCCGCGCCGATCGCGACCTCCAGGCCCGCTCACCCTGAGGCCCTCGAAGAGCGAGCGGAGAACCAGCTAACCGGAGCGCGGTAGCCCGATCGTGCTTCGAGGGCCTCAGCATGAGCGGAACATGACGTCAGCTATTTTCATACCCGGTGGTGCCACTGACTAGGGGCATGTCTGATTGCTACGAAAATAGGTTCGCCGGCGCCTGTCGCGACCTCCTGGCCCGCTCACCCTGAGGCCCTCGAAGGGCGAGCGGAGAACCAGCTAATCGGAACTCGGTAGCCCGCTCGTGCTTTGAGGGCCTCAGCTTAGCGGAACATGACGTCGACTATTTTCATGCCCGGTGGTGCCACTGACGAGGGGCATATCTGATTGCTACGAAAATAGGTTCGCCGGTGCCTGTCGCGACCGCCTGGCCCGCTCACCCTGAGGCCCTCGAAGAGCGAGCGGAGAACCAGCTAACCGGAACGGGCTAGCCCGCTCGTGCATCGAGGGCTTCAGCATGAGCGGAACATGATGTCGTCTGTTTTTATGCTCGGTGGTGCCACTGACTAGGCGCATATCTGATTCCGAGCGCGCGGGGAATCCCTTTGTCCCACCGAGTGTCGGCG
The DNA here is from genome assembly GCA_009692935.1 of Dehalococcoidia bacterium. Classification (GTDB taxonomy): domain Bacteria; phylum Chloroflexota; class Dehalococcoidia; order SHYD01; family SHYD01; genus SHYE01. The sequence goes on from SHYE01000016.1 coordinate 16,081, forward strand.
TCCGGGTGCCAGGATGACACCGTGGCACGGTGCTCACTTCTGCGAATCTGAGCTGTTGCAGGCTCCCCAGCCTCTGGCCCAAGCAAACCGTCAACGTTATGATTGTTCGGGTTGCAACCGCTGGGTTGCAGCATGCTTGTGCGTGAGCGCCTGGCTCAGTAAAGTACCTTCACTTTGCCGAACCGAACCTAACTAAGAGACTTGGGGGATGCATGAGTCAGTTCGAAATCTCGCACGACGGGTTGGTGCGCGAGACTACGGTTGCACAGATAGTGGATCGGCTGTGCGAGGTGTTCCCCGAAACGGAGCCGCTGGCAGCCGAGGCCAATCTCATGGTCGCCCGGGCCTTTGGAGCGATCACCGGTGCGGTTGCCTCCTATTGGGCCGAGTTCGGTTTGACCGGGCACCGCTACAATGTGCTGTGCCTCTTGTTGCTGGCGGATAAGAAGCGCTTGCCCATGAAGGACATCGCCGCCGGCCTGAACGTCGGCACCACCAATGTCACCAGTCTGATAGATGGTCTCGAACGTGATGGGCTGGTGGCTCGCGTCGGGGCTTCGGACGATAAGCGCGTCACCTACGCTCAGCTGACCGGCGAGGGCGAGGAACGGCTCTTGGCAGTGTACCCTCAGAGCTCCCTCAGATTGCGTAAGGTGTGGTCCGCCCTGTCCAACGAGGAAAAGCGAATACTCATCCATCTGCTGGCAAAGCTTCGCATGCACATGCAGCAGAGTAGCCTCACCGCCGACACCCTGGAGAGCATCGGCAGCCTGATGGAGCTGGCGGCGCCGTCGACGCGAGTGGGTCGCTCCAAGCGGAGGCGTCCAGTCAGCGCCGGAGTCTAGGTCCTCGCAAGCACCCCGCAATCGCCCCGACAGGGAAGAGCCACCAAATTTGGTGGCCCTTCGTTCATCCAGCCCGTCAAAGTCTGCCTAGCCCTTCGGGGCGGCGAACATGTTAATCGGGATAGTCTCGTTCCGGTTCAGGTTCTCCACGCTGATCTTGCCCGCTAGCCTTTGAGCGATTTGGGTGAAGGCCTTCGCAGGCAGGCCTTCGGGCGTGCCTGTTACCACGGGGACTCCATCGTCGCCGCCAATGCGGACGGCCGGATCCAGCGGAATCTCGCCCAGAAACTCGATGCTGTACTTGGTGGCCACCTTGCGGCTGGCGCCACGGCCGAACACGTCCAACGGCTCCTTCAGGTCGGGATGCAGCAGATAGCTCATGTTCTCCACCATGCCAAGGATGGGGACGTTGAGTTTGTTGAACATCGCGATGGACTTAGCACCGTCCTGCAGGGCGACCTCCGACGGTGTGAGCACGATCACGCAGCCCGTCATGGGCACCAGTTGTGCGAGGCTCAGCGAAGCGTCGCCGGTGCCTGGGGGCAGGTCAATCAGCAAGTAGTCCAACTCGCCCCACTCGACATCTCGCAACATCTGCTGGATGGCGCCGTGGATCATGGGGCCGCGCCAGACCACCGCTTGACCTTCCGGTATGAAGAAGCCCATCGACATGAGCTTGACCCCGTAGTTTTCCAGCGGGATCAGCTTCCCATCGATAGTGTCGGGTTGTCCGCCTTCTACGCCCATCATCAAAGGCACATTGGGTCCGTAGATGTCTGCGTCCATCAGTCCGACGGTGGCGCCGAGTTTGCGCAACGCGATGGCCAGGTTGACCGACACCGTGGACTTGCCGACGCCGCCCTTACCGCTGGCGATGGCCACCACGTTTCGCACGCCCGGCAGCAGCGTCTCGCCCGATGCCAGCCGTCCGCGGACCTGCGCGGTCACGTTCAAGTTTACCGACGTGACGCCGGGAATCTGGGTGACGGTCTGCCGTACTGTCTCCTCGAACTCTTCGCGCACCGGGCACGCTGGGGTGGTCAGCTCTAGGGTGAGGGCGACCTGGCCGTCCTGTACCTTCAGCTCTTTGATCATGCCCAGGGTCACCACATCTTTGCCCAGCTCGGGGTCCTGCACCAAGCGCAGGGCGTCAATAACTTGGGTCTCGGTAAGGGCCATGGTGTCTCCTAGAGTGTGGAAGGGGTTGGCGTAGGTACGAGCTTAGGCTCGTTCAGTGATACGGTGGCGGCAGCAGGAGGCGCCGTTGGCGATGCAGCTCTCTTCTTTCACATCGGCCTGCAGTACCGTGCTCAGCAGCCGCGTGTGCCACTGGCAGAGTTCAGGTTCAACGTCGACAACGGCTCGGAACGGGCAGTTGAAGTCTTCCATGATGTGGCCGTCCTCGTCGGACTGCCACACAGAAAGGGTTCCCTCGTGCTTGTTCAGAATATCAGCAAGCTGCACACCGCGCTGCTCCAGCGTCCCCGCTTGGACTTGTGCGGCTATCGCCACGCCCTGCCCCTCCGCCATACGCTCGAGTACGAAGCTGACTCGCTCTTGCGGTGAGCGCCCGGCGAGGTCGGCCGGCTCGAGCTGAGCGATTTGCCGAAGCAAGCCGACCACCAACTTGTCATAACTCTTGGGGAATAACTCATCGGCTGCGGCGCTTAAGGCGTATACGTGGGAAGGACGGCCGTGTCCCCGGCGATCAGCGCCAGGAATGACGTGACCGTCCTTCTCTAGGACGGCCAAATGCTGGCGAACCGTCATCGGGGCTAGCTCTAACGAGTGACAGAGCTCCTCGACGGTGTTCCCGCCACTGCGCTTCAGTATCTGGAGGATGGCCCACCGAGTATGCTGCATCATCTTTAGGGGTGAACCTCCGGCGGCGCATAAGAATGGCTAACCAGCAGTCGATAGTTAGTATAGGTGATACAGGGTAGCTGGGCAAGGTTTCAACTGTAAACACGGTAATCACCGTAAAAACCGTTGACATCGATAAATGAGCCTGCTACTCTGAGGCCATCAAGCCGCAGGATAGGCGGCAACATGTAAGAGGAACCGGTTATGGCAACGCAACAGCACCACATCGAACCAGCTTCGCTCCCCACGCAGACCTGTCAGCACTATTGGGTGCTGCCCGCGTCGGGTGATCGCATGG